>JANODF010000896.1:0-4828 GCA_031412555.1 Archangium sp.
CCTGAGTTCCTGAGTTCCTGGGTTCGGGAGTTCTTGTTCTAGTTGCGCAGCTGCCAGGGATGGCCGTCTGCCAGCGCCAGACCGAACGAGACCGCGAGAAGCACACCCACCACCACCGCCGCGAACTTGAAGCCGGTCGAGGGGCGCAGTGGTTCGTTCTGAGAAGCCGAGCTCGTCAGGAGGAGGACCAGCAGCCCACCCACCACGCCACCACCGATGTGCGCGCGCATGTCGATGCCCGGCTGCAGCGAATAGACGAGGTTGATCGCCACCGGCGTCCACGCGCGTTGACGCAGCTGTGCCGCGAGCGCCGCCGGCAACAGGCCACGCGGCCAGGTCACCACCACCGCGCCCGCCACCATCAACCCCCAGATGCCCCCCGACGCACCGACACCGATGATCTCCGTGCCGCGCATGATGGACAACACGCTGCCCCCCAGACCCGAGAGCACGAAGAGCAGCAGGTAGCGCGGACTGCCGATCAACTTCTCCAAGAACGGCCCGAAGCTCAGCAGCGCGAGCATGTTGAGCGCGAGGTGGAGCAAGCTCCCGTGCAGCAACATCACCGAGAACAACCGCCACCAATCACCCGCGAACACCTCGCTGGGAATGAGCGCACCCATGCGCGTGGCCGCCGTCACCGGCTCTCCGCTGCCCCAGAACATCTGCAGCGCGAAGATGCTCACGCACACCGCGGCCAGCCCGAAGCTCACCACCGGCGTGCGATGCCGGAGCACTGTCATCTCCTGGTTCGTATCCACGACTCGTGAAGTGACGGGCCCGGGTCAGCGCGGCATGCCCAGCTTCGAGGAGTCCGCTTGCGGGAACGCAGGGCCCCTCACCCCAACCCTCTCCCCGAAGGGGAGAGGGAGCTTCTAGGTGGAGGTCTTCAGGTTCGCCTGGATGACCCGGAGAACGTCGAAGCGCGTGATGGCCCCCACCAGCTTGCCGTCATCGATGACGGGCAATCGCCGGTAGTTCGCGGTGAGGAACATGCCCGCCAGGAAGTAGACGTTCATGTGCGAAGGCACCGAGGTGACCTGCGTGCTCATGAAGTCGCGCACCGTGCCGCGGGGCTTGTCGGCCTCCATGCCGGTGGAGAGCAGCCTCAGACAATCTTTCTCGGTGAGGATGCCGATGACGTTGCCCGCCGCGTCGAGCACGGGCGCGCCGGTGACGTGGTGGCTCAGCAGAAAGTCGACCGCCTCGAGGATCGCCGTGTCGGGCGACAACGTGGGGACGACTTTGTCCATGTAGTCGCGAACGATGGGCAGGGCCATGGACGAGACCTTGGCACGCGTGGATCGCCCGTTACAGCTTCACCGCGTGCGCGAGCAGATGAACGCGGAAATCACGGGGCTGACCGCGCGCTTCGATGGGCACCACCAGCTCGAAAGGCTGGTTGTCGAACGAGGCGGCCGCGTCGCCTACGTCAGGCAGCTCGAAGGGAATCAAGCGCGCGCGCACCTTGGTGTACGGCTCGATGCGCCCCACGCGGATGTCGGGCTGCAACGAACGGGAGACCCGATCC
Organism: Archangium sp.; assembly: GCA_031412555.1. GTDB lineage: Bacteria > Myxococcota > Myxococcia > Myxococcales > Myxococcaceae > Archangium_A. The sequence continues at coordinate 1,532 of JANODF010000896.1, forward strand.
GGCCCGATGATGGTGATGCGATGCCAGTGCACCACCATGGGCTCCGGGGTGGTGTTGGTGATCATCAGCAGGATCGCCTGGAACGAAGTGGGGTCGACCAGCAGCTCGGCGCGCAGGTCGGGGTCCTCCACCACGTCGCGTTCACCGGGCTTGGTGAGGTTCTTCGCGCCGGGGTCCGTCACGTCGAAGTTGTAGAAATACTTCGAAGGCGCGCAACCCGAAGCGGCCACCAGCAAGACGGCGAGGAGCATTCGCATGGTCTGCGTCATAGTGGTTTCGTGTCTCCCGTGGTGACTTTGACGACCGAAGCGTTGAACACGATGCGCGCGCACGCCGAACGCGCCTTCCCCGAAGAGTGCGTGGGCGCCCTGCTGCGTGATGGCCAGGTCAGGCCGCTGGAGAACGCCGCGATCGATCGCCGCACCAGCTTCTCCGTCTCGGCCGCGGACTACCTGCGCCTCGAAAGAGAAGGCGTGGGCGTGGCGGGCTTCTATCACTCGCATCCCGACGGGCCGGCGGTCCCTTCAAGGGCCGATGCGCGCAGCGCGAATGAGGCGTTCTTGACGCTGATCATTCCCGTGCTGAGCGGAGTCGCGGCCGCACCCCGGACCTTCCGCTTCGAAGACGACCGGTTCATCGAGGTGCTGCCGTGAGCGAGCCGTTCAGCGCCGAAGAGATCCGCCGCTACAGCCGCCACCTCATCCTCCCGGAGTTCGGTGCACGCGGTCAGAAGAAGCTCAAAGCGGCACGGGTGCTGGTGGTGGGTGCGGGCGGGCTGGGTTCTCCGGCCGCGATGTACCTGGCGGCTGCCGGGGTGGGCACCCTGGGCCTGGTGGACTTCGACGTGGTCGACCTGAGCAACCTGCAGCGTCAGTTGCTGCACGGAACCGCTGACGTGGGCCGCAGCAAACTCGCCTCGGCCACCGACACGCTCAACGCGCTCAACCCGCACGTGCAGGTGCAACCGCACGCGCTGCGGCTCTCGGCCGAAAACGCGCTCGCGCTCTTCGCGCAATACGACCTGGTGCTCGACGGCACCGACAACTTCGCCACCCGCTATCTGATCAACGACGCGTGCGTGCTCACCGGCAAGCCCAACGTGTCTGCCAGCGTCTTCCGTTTCGAGGGCCAGGCCTCGGTGTTCTGCACGCCCGAAGGGCCCTGCTACCGCTGCCTCTATCCAGAGCCACCTCCACCCGGCCTTTCACCGAGCTGCGGAGAAGGCGGCGTGCTGGGCATCGTGCCCGGCGTCATCGGCACACTGCAGGCGACCGAAGCCATCAAGGTGTTGAGCGGCGTGGGCCAACCCCTCATCGGCCGGTTGCTCACCTTCGATGCGCTGGAGATGAGCTTCCGCCAGTTCAAGGTGAAGAAGGACCCGAGCTGCCCCGTGTGCGGCCCTTCACCGTCCATCACCGCGCTCATCGACTACGAACAGTTCTGCGGCGTGCGCGCGCCACCCCCCGGCACGGTGCGCGACGTCACGCCGCAGTGGCTCACCGAACACAGAAGAGAAGTGCAGCTGCTCGACGTGCGTGAACCCGGTGAGCGGGAGATCAACGTCATCGAGGGCTCGGTGTGCATTCCCATGGCCGAGCTGGCGGCGCGATTCAACGAGCTCTCCACCACGCGAGACCTGGTCGTCTACTGCAAGGTGGGAGAACGCTCCGCGCGCGCGGTCGAATACCTGCGCACCGTGGGCTTCGAGCGCGTGTTCAACCTCGCCGGCGGCATCGAACGCTGGGCCGATGAGGTCGATGAACACCTCCCCAGCTACTGAGTCATTGCGCCCCGGCGTGCGCCGCAGCTCCTGCGCGAGCGGAGGCGTTTGGGTGAATCCTGCGCGCTCCATTTCTACGTACCGAGGGTTGGGTACTGGCACGCGAGGTGAAATAGCTGCGCCCTCGTGAAGCGATGGCTGTGGTTCGCAGCAATTCTTGCGGTGGTGATCGTCGGGGTCATGGCGTTCTTGACCTGGAGCCCCCGTTCGCAATTCGTGATGGGCGGCGCGTTGGTGAACGCCGGCTTCCGATTGCAGGACCCGCTGCACGACTACGACTTTCAGAAGCCGCACCTCACCGCGCAGGAAATCTGGGAGGAGTTTCAGCAGCAGAACCACCTCTCCTCGCTGGTGCGGGAGCAGTTTCCCCGCTCGACCGAACACCCCGTCGTGGCGCTGCTGGTCTGCATGGACGCGCGCATCGACACCAGTGAGCTCGCCGGTGACACGCGCCGCTACTACTACGTGATTCGCACCGCGGGCTCGGTGCTGGATGAACAGGAGCAGGAGATGCTCGAGCTCGCCGTGCGCAACGGCGTCAAGGTGGTGGTGCTCACCCGCCACACCGATTGCGCTGCTGAAAAGGTGGCTGCTGATCCGCTGCAGCGCGCGCAGTACCCCCGCCTCTCGGCTGCGGTCGATGAACGCACCGCGCACGTCGAAGCGTTCTTGAAGCGGCCCTTCATCGCCGAACGCATCGCCGCAGGTGAGCTGCTGGTGGAGCAGCTCTTCATCGACACGCGCTCTGATCACCTGCTGACCGAAGCGCCGGCCGACGCGGCCTCCCCGTTACCGCATTGAAACGCCGCCCACTCTGCGCGAATCGTGCCTGCTCAGGTGCGCAGGCCGTTCGCGCATTGAGCTGATCCGACGCAATCGCTGGCATCCCCTTGGCAGAGTGCCGCACGACCCATCGAGGGCGTTGCGGACGGCCGTTCGCTTCCAACAACACACACCAGGAGGCAGCACATGGAACCAGCACACACCCTGAGCGCGGTCGCATCACTCGACACCGAAGTCCCTGCCGTCAAAGAGACCAACCACCTGCCGTCACATGGGCGCTTGCTGATCGCGAGCCTCATCCTCAACACCGCGCTGGCCGCCGGCATGACCGCCGCTGCGATGACCTTTCACGAGAAGCTCGAGCACCTTTCGCAACGGGCGCAAGCCGACGCGTTGGCCAACGAGCGGCACATGCAGGGCCTCTCGGCGCTGGGTGATCAATCACGCGAGCTCAAGTCGGGGCTGGTCGACGTGCGCAGCGCGGTCTCGAGCCACGCGCGTGAAGAGTCGCTCTTCCTCAAGATGTTGATTCTCAAGCCCAGCCTCGATCAGACCCTCGCGCGCCGCATCGCCAGGGCCATCGCCACCGAGTGCATGAACCTCGGCCAGGACCCGAACCTGGTGCTGTCGATCATGGCCAACGAGTCAGACTTCAACCCCAAGGCGATCTCCAACATGGGCGCCGTGGGGCTGATGCAGGTGATGCCGCACTGGAAGAAGGTGCTCGGCCTGAA
>JANODF010000897.1:0-11049 GCA_031412555.1 Archangium sp.
GGCGGCGCCGCCATCACGGGCTCCGCCGACTTGGCCGCCTGGAGAATCTTCGCGGCCACCTTCTCCATCTCGGCCGGGTGTTCGCGCATCCACTCGATGGCCCGCTCGCGGCCCTGGGCGATGCGCTCACCTTCGAACGAGAAGTAGCTGCCCGACTTCTCGATGATGCCCAGCGAGGAGCCCAGGTCGACCACTTCACCCGCCCGGCTGATGCCGCGGTTGTAGATGATGTCGAACTCCGCCTCCTGGAAGGGCGGGGCGACCTTGTTCTTCACCACCTTCACCTTGGTGCGCGTGCCGATCACCACGTCGCCGTCCTTCAGGTTGCCCGCCTTGCGGATCTCGCAGCGCACCGAGCTGTAGAACTTGAGCGCGTTGCCGCCGGTGGTGGTCTCCGGGTTGCCGAACATCACCCCGATCTTCATGCGGATCTGGTTGATGAAGATGATGGTGGTGCCGCTGCGGCTCACCGCGCCCGTCAGCTTGCGCAGCGCCTGGCTCATCAGCCGCGCCTGCACGCCCATGTGCGCGTCGCCCATCTCGCCTTCGATCTCCGCGCGCGGCACCAGCGCCGCCACCGAGTCGATCACCACCAGATCCACCGCGCCCGAACGCACCAGGTGTTCGGTGATCTCCAGCGCCTGCTCGCCGGTGTCGGGCTGCGAGATGAGCAGCTCCTCCACCCGCACGCCCAGCTTGCGCGCGTAGCCCACGTCGAGCGCGTGCTCCGCGTCGATGAAGGCCGCCACGCCGCCCTGCGCCTGCACCTGCGCGATCGCGTGCAGGGTGAGGGTGGTCTTGCCCGACGACTCGTTGCCGAAGATCTCCACCACGCGCCCGCGCGGCAGGCCGCCGACCCCCAACGCCCGATCCAGCCCGACTGAGCCGGTGGGGATCACCGCCACCGGCTGGATCTCCGTCGCGTCGCCCATCTGCATCACCGCGCCCCGCCCGAACTGCTTCTCGATCGCCGCCACTGCCGCCGCGACCGCCTTCAACTTCTCATTCAGCTTCCCCATCGCCCTGCCTCCATCCGTGTGATGCGCGGAGTGGATTCCCCGCACGGCAGGCCACTGAGCAACGCACATGCCGGGAGGATCAGCAGCGGCCCTCAGATCAAGATCGGCGATCGCGCAGACGGAGCACGGACGCTCCACGCGCAGTCTCAAGAGGTAATGCGGTGCGATCGCCGTTAGAACCCGGCCCGACGTGCCCTCCGACTCTCCTCTCATCGCTGGTCTGGCGCTCGTGGGCGCCCTGGTGCTGCTGCGTTTTCAGGCGTGGCGCGCCGTGCTCTGCGTGCGGCCTCAAGCCGTGCGCGTCGAAGTGGAGACGCCCGCCGACGTGACGCAGGTGCCCGGTGAACTCGAAGACCTCTGGGGCGAGCTCGAGAAGCTGGGCTTCACGCTGCTGGGCGCGCACAGCGAGAAGGCGCCGCTCTCTCCGAGGGCGCGCTGGTATCTCGACGCGAAGCACCCGAACCAACCGGTGGTCGCCTCGTTGAGCGTGGGCCGCGACGAGCAGGAGCACCTCGTCTTCGTCACGCAGTCAGAGCGCGGCTTCGTGATCACCGCGAACTACCGCAGGCTCTCCTTCGAAGTGCCCGGCGCGTACCTCGCGGGTGGTCTCGATGGTGCGGCCCCCGAACGTTTGCTCAAGGCGCACCTGCGTCGCCTGCCCGAAATCGGCGCCGCCAAAGACGTCAAGACCATCGAAGATCGCGTGGTCGCCGCTCGCGAGTGGTATTCGCGATCGGGAAAACCTGAGTTGCGTCAACAGCATGCAGTTGGACTGTTGTGGACGCTGGGCGCACTTGGCATGGTGGGCGCCGCTTTGTTCAGGCTCGTCGCCTGACGGAAAAAACAAAAACCAAAATGAAGAGCGCATCGAAGCACGAAGAGATCTTCTTTCTCGCAGGCAAGCGGACGGCGTTCGGCACCTTCGGCGGCGCGCTGAAGGATTTGTCGGCCACCGACCTCGGCGTGGAAACCGCGAAGGCCACCCTGGCGCAGTCGAAGGTGAGCGCTGAAGACGTCGACCACGTCGTCTACGGCAACGTGATGCAGACCAGCCCCGACGCGATCTACCTCGCGCGGCACATCGGCCTGAAGACGGGCGTGCCGGTCGACGTGGGCGCGCTCACCTTGAACCGCCTCTGCGGCTCGGGCTTTCAGGCGTACATCACCGCCGCCGAGATGATGCTCACCGAGCAGGCCCACTGCATCCTCGCGGGCGGCACCGAATCGATGAGCCAGGCCCCGCACATCGTTCGCGGCGCGCGCTGGGGCATTGGCCTCGGGAAGAGTGGCCTCGAAGACACCCTGATGCAGGGCCTCTTCGACACCTACCCGAACATTCCGATGGGCATGACCGCGGAGAACCTCGCCGAGCAGTACAAGCTCAGCCAGGACGAGGTCGACACCTTCAGCGTGCTCAGCCAGCAGCGCTACCAGGCCGCGCACGAAGCCGGCCGTTTCGCAGCCGAGATCGCGCCGGTGGAGCTGAAGACCAGGAAGGGCGTCACGGTCTTCGCGAAAGATGAACACCCGCGGCCCGAGTCGACCGTGGAAGGTTTCAAGAAGTTGCCCAGGGTCTTCAAGAAGGACGGCGTGATTCACCCCGGCGCCGCTTCAGGCATCAACGACGGCGCGGCCTCCGCACTGCTCTCCACGCGAACCTTCGCCGACAAGAAGGGCCTCCAGCCCATCGGCCGCCTGGTGAACTGGGCGACCACCGGCTGCGATCCCCGCATCATGGGCATCGGCCCCGCTCCGGCGATCCGCAAGCTGATGGAGCGCGCGGAGTTCAAGCTGAGCGACATCGATCTCTTCGAGGTGAACGAGGCGTTCTCGCCGCAGTACCTCGCGGTGGAAAAGGAGCTCGGCTTGCCGCGCGATCGCACCAACGTCGACGGAGGCGCCATCGCCATCGGTCACCCGCTGGCTGCATCAGGCGCGCGCATCACGCTTCATCTGTTGTACGAGCTCAAGCGCAGGGGCCTCAAGTACGGGGTCGGCAGCGCGTGTATTGGCGGCGGGCAGGGCATCGCAGTTCTCGTGGAGGCCATGTGACGAACGTTCCTGATGCAAAGGCACTGCGCTATCGCGGCAAGCAGCTCGCAGTAGTGCGGCGCACCGAGCGGAAGAACCGCAAGCGCAAGTGCAGTTTGTGCGGCACGGAGGAGTCAGAGAAGACCCCCTTCGTGGCCCACCCCGACGGCATTGGCCCCTCCTGCAAGGAGCCTTCGCTCTGCGAGAACTACCGCGCCAAGGCCGCTGGCATTCGTTGAAAAAAAAACCCGGGTGTTTGCCCCCTGGATTCTCAGTGACCCATTGAAGCGGGGTGCGGAACCGGGCATGTCACGTCCGGGATCCGTGTTCTGGGTGCTGATCCCACCAGCGCAGAAAGAGCCGGGAGGGACCCCGGCTTCATTGAGCTCAGTTCCTGGGCGAGGGAAATACAAGTCATGGCCATTCCGCAATTCACGGGTGTGAAGGTGTTCTCGACGACGCTCGCGCGCGATCGCGAAGTAATGGGCGAGAAGATTACGAACTGGGTGAAGGAAAACCCCACGGTCGAGATCGTCGACAAAGAGGTGACGCAGAGCTCCGACAAGGAGTTTCACTGCCTCACGGTGACGCTGTTCTACAAGCCGCGGTAACTGAAGGAGCACCTCGATGGCTCAGCTGAACTTCCGCATGCCGGCGATCCGGAGCGCAGCGGGAGCCATGGCCATCGCGGTGATCGCGATCTCGGTGCTCGTCGCGGTCATCCGGCCGCTCTCCGGCATCATCCCCCTGACGCCGGAGTTGGTGTTTCAGGGGTTCGTCTGGCAGGTGTTGACCTATGGCTTCGTGGAGACTTCGCCCATCGGCGTCATCTTCGGAGCCTTGATTCTGTGGAACCTGGGCGGCGCCGTCGAGTCGACCTGGGGCCGCAAACGGTTCGTGTGGTTCTCGTTGGGTGTGGTGGTGCTCGCGGGCATCGCCACCGTGCTCACTGCGTTGGTGGTGCCCGGGCTGCGCCAGACGTACCCCGGCGGCATGGTGCTCACCGGCTCGTTGTGGGTCGCGTACGGCCTGCAGATCGGCCGCGGTCAGACCAACTTCTGGGGCGCCGCGGTGACAGGCAACGTGCTCGCAGCGATCGGCGCGGGGTTCGTGCTGCTCAACGCCGCCTTCGCGGGCATCGCATCGGTGGTGCCCGAAGCCTTCGGCCTGCTCTTCACCTATTTCTACATGCGCGGTGCACAGCCGAGTTTGTGGTGGCTTCGGTTTCGCTCGTGGCAACTCGATCGTGATCTCAAGAAGCGTTCGGCGCACTTGAAGGGCATCGACGGAGGCCGGCGCAACGTCGGCGGTGACTCCGACAAGTACCTGCACTGAGCGCGGTGACCATGTCGCGCGCTCTTTCGTTGCTCGTGCTGCTGGCGGCCTCCACCTCGTTCGCGTGGGGTTTCGACGGGCACCGAAGGCTCGCTTCGTTGATGCAAGATGCGATGCCCGCGGGCCATTGCCTGCGCACCTGGTACTCCGCGCGGCAGACCAGCGCGTTGCAGGACAAGGCGTGTGATCCCGATCGTTGGCGCGGCAGCGACTCCGCCGAGGCGCCGCGGCACTATCTGGAGATCGACTGGGTCACGCCGCTCAGCCGCTACCCGCGCGACTTCGACGCCGTGATCGCGTTGATCGGCGCGCGCAACGCCACGAACAACGGCATCGTGCCGTGGCACGTCGAGGTGAAGTACGCCGAGCTGGTCGCCGCCTTTCGCGCGAAGAACACCACCGCGATTCTCGATACCTCGTTCGTGTTGTCGCACTACGTGTTCGACAGCTTCTCGGTGCTGCACGACACGCGCAACTTCGACCCCAACATGGGCCTGCACGCCCGCTGGGAGTCGGACATGTTGAACTCGCTCTCGAACATCAACGGCGTCACCACGCTGGCGGCCACGTATTACGGCACCGCGGGCCTCGCTGATCCGCGCAACAACATCTTCGACGTGGTGATCGCCGGCAACGGCGTGGTGCCGCAGTTGATCGCAGCCGATGTCACGGCGGCCGGGAGCATTCCAGCGCTGTATTCGAGCACCCGCGATCTCACCGCGCGGCGATGGGGTGACGGGGTCACCGTGATGTCGTCGCTCTTGTGGTCCGCGTGGGCCGAGGCAGGCAGCCCGGAGCTGACTGGTTTTTCCACCTCGTGTTCTCGCTCGGTGCCTTCGGCGGAGATCGTGATCGTCGGGTTTCCTCCCGATGGTGGGTTTCAGCATCCGTCGGATGCGGGCGTGGTGGATGCCGGAGTCGATGCGGGCGTGGATGCCGGAGTCGAGTTCATCGATGCGGGCACCGATGGCGGGACAGAGGAAGCACCGCTCGGGTGTGGATGCGGGAGTGGGGCTTCGCTTCTGGTTTTGCTTGCCCTCTCGATTCTTCGGCGGCGTTGACTCGGCCCTCACTCCGACCCTCTCCCGAAGGGAGAGGGAGCACATTGAGATAAGAGGATGTGGTGTTTCGCTCAGCCGTCTTGTTCTCCCTGATTCTGTGCTCGTGCCGCGACGAGGCGGCCGAGGCGTTCGCTCGCGCCAACCTGCAGCACCGGGCGTTGATCAACGAAGCCGCACGCCCCGAAGATCCGCGCTTCGACGCGGTGGTGCTCGACCTGCAACGGGTGCCCGTCAGCTCGAAACACTTTGGCGAAGCGCAGAAGCTGCTCACGAGCATCGACGCCGGCCGCCGTCAGCGTGTGCGCACCCCGCTGGCCCTCGGCGCGAATGGACGCAGGCCCCCGCGCCTCGAAGCCCAGCTCGCCGCCTGCGCTCGACTGGCTGAGCTCGCGGGTGCCGATGGCGGCGTCAATCACCGCGCGCTGGTCGCGCTCGAGACCTGCCGGCGCGAAGCCGAGAAGATGGAGCTCGAGATCTCGCACCCCGATGATCACCAGGACGGTGGTGAACATCCGTGACGAGCGATCACGATCTCCTCCAGGCCCTCTTCGTTCAGCAATTGGGGTTCGCGCCCGCCAGTGAAGTGATGGCCGCGGGCGCGCAGTGGTTGGTGCAGCGCGAGACCGGCGCGAGTCTGGGCGAAGTGCTGCGCCAGCGCGGGATCCTCGACGGCAAGCAGCTCGAGCTGGTCGATGCGCTGGTGGCCGAAGCGGTCGCGGCGCACGGGGGGGACGCGGCGATCACCCTGACCAGCCTGCCCGCGCTCTCGCAAGACAGCCTCACCGGGCTCGAGTCGACGCTCCGCCCCGGCGCCACGCCTGACGCGCGCACCTCCGCTTCGTTCGACAGCCTGGAGACACCGGAGAACATCGGCGTCGAAGCGAAGGGCCGCTACACCTTCAACACCGGGCCGATGGACCGCCTCGAAGAGCTCGGCCGGGGCGGCGCAGGTCGGGTGGTGGTCGCGCGTGATCACTTTCTTTCCCGCGACGTGGCGATGAAGGAGCTGCACCGGGAGATCACCCAGAACCTCAAGTTCGACACGCTGCACGTGCGCAACCTCGAGGCTCGCTTTCTGCGCGAGGCACGCGTCACCGGGCAACTGGAGCACCCGGCGATCGTCCCCGTGTACGAGCTGGGCCGGCGCCGCGACGGCACCATGTATTACACGATGCGGCAGGTGCGCGGCCGCACCCTGGCGCAGGCGCTCGCCGACACCCGGACGCTCGAGGGCCGTCTCGCGTTGTTGCCCGATCTGCTCACCGCGTGCAGGGCCGTCGCCGCCGCGCACCATCGCGAGGTGGTGCACCGCGACTTGAAACCGCAGAACGTGATGCTCGGGCCGCACGGCGAGACCTACGTGATGGACTGGGGTCTCGCGCGCGTGATGGGCCGGGCCGATCGCACCCGCAGCACCGTGCAGCTCGCGCCCGACTTGACCGGTGGGCGCGATCTCGGCCCCGTCGGCACGCCTTCGTACATGTCGCCGGAGCAGGCGCAGGGCAGCCGGGATGAGCTCGACGCGCGCTCCGACGTGTGGGGCCTGGGCGCGATGATGTTCGAGCTCCTCACCGGGCGTGCTCCGTACGTGGGCAAGAGCCCGTGGGAGGTGCTCGCCGACGTGCGCAGCCGGCCGCCTGAACGCGTGAAGTCGCTCGAGCCCGCGGCGCCTCCGGAGTTGGTGGCGGTGTGTGAACGCGCGCTCGCGTGGAATCGGGACGATCGCTACCCGCATGCCGGCGAGCTCGCGCTGGAGCTGGAAGACTTTCTCGCGGGCCGCCGGGTGCGTGCGTACGACTACAGCTTTCGCGAGGTGGCGGGGCGGGTGCTCAAGCGGCATCGGGCGAAGGCGACGCTCGCGCTGGCCACGTTGGTGGCGCTGCTGGGGCTGGCGATCTTCTCCGCGGTGAGTGCGGGGCGTGAACGCGACGAGGCGCGGCAGATGGCGCGCTTCTTCCTCGCCGACGTGGCGCCCACGCTGTCTGACGTGCCCGGCACCACCGAGGTGATCGTTCAGCTCTCACACAACGCGCTCGAGGCGTTCTCTGCTGACGTGGATCCCGCCCGCAGCTCACGGGAAGATCGGCTGCTGCTCGCTCGAACGTGGAATGGGCTGGCGCATCAACACTGGCGGCTCGGCCGCCGGCCCGAAGCGCGCGAGTCGCTCACGCAGGCGCAGCGCATGTTGAGCCCTTTGCTCGAGCAGCACCCGGATGATCCAGAGGCCACCGCAGCTCAGCTGGAGCACGAGGTGTGGCGGGCGGATCTGCTGCTCGACGAAGGCAGTGAGCCTGAAGCGCTCGCGTTGCTCGAAGGACAGTTGGAGCGCGCGCAGCGGGTGAAGGCCACCGCACCATCGAACCCCGCGGTGCTCGCCGCACATACGTTGTTGCTCTCGCGCATCTCGCTCGTCCGGTACTCGCGTGGTGAGACGCGCCTGGGCCTGGAGATCTCGCGCAGAGCGAAGGACGCTGCGTGGGAATATTACCGGGTCGCGCCTGATGAACAGCGCGCGGCGGTGGCGGTGCTCGAGCAGTCCGACACGCTCGCGCTGGGCCTGTTCGGCGTGGGGGATCGCGCCGAGGCCTTGAGGACACTGCGCAGCGTGGTGTCGATGGCTCAGACCATGCGGGCGCGGCGTGATTCGCGGGAGCTGCAGGCGACGCATGCGACGTTGCTGGCGACGCTCGCGCGGGGCCTTCACCCGGTGACTGAGCGGGAGGAACGCAGGGTGGTGCTCGCGGATGGGCGGCGGTTGTTGGCCGACATCCTCGCGGCGGATCCGGGCCGCAATCGGGAGCTGGCGGCCGCGGCCGAGTTGGCCCTGCTCGAGGGCGATTTCGCGGGGGCGTGGGTTTTCGGCGAGCGCATCGAGTCGCTCAACCTCGGCGCGGAGTACGAGGAGGCCGTGTTGAGCTCGGCGTTCGCCACCGGCCAGGACGAGCTGATTCGCCGGCATGCCCGCGCGCCGTTGCCGGGATCTCCGATGGCGGTGGCGCTGTATGGCGCACTCGTCGAGGCGCTCGCGGGCAATGGGCAGTTGGCGCGTTCGCATCTGGCGAAGTGCGCGGAGCTGAAGTGTGCGGAGCAGGTGGTGTGGTTTCCGTCGCTGCTTCGTGAGCGGGTAGGGGGGCGCACGGATGCCACGGCGTTGGTGTTGAAGAAGTTGGCGGAGGACACCCCGTTGACGCTGGGTGGGGCGGAGCGTCTTGCGAAGGGTCTGGCGGAGCTCGACGCGCACCTCGGCGGTGCACCATGAGCTCCCCTCTCCCTCGGGGAGAGGGTCAGGGTGAGGGTGTTGGTCGTGGCAACGGTTCCACGTATTGGGCCCCTCACCCCGACCCTCTCCCCGCTTCGCAAGGAGAGGGAGAGAAGTGAACCAGCCCCGCGACATGCTCTTCGCCGTGCTCGGCGTGCAGCTCGGCTACCTCTCTGCTGACGACGTGCTCGCCAGCGCGCGCGATCTCGCTCAACCCGGTGAGTCGCGCAGCCTCTCCGAGTTCCTCGTCTCTCGCGGCATCCTCGATCGCGCCCGCGCGCAGGTGCTCGAACGCCTGACGACGCGTGCCTCCACCAGCGCCGGCGGCAATGCTTCGCAGACCCTCGAGCTGCTCCCTTCCGCGGTCCGCAAACTCGCCGCTGAAACGAACGTGGGCCCGAGACCCGTCGCGCCCGTCAGTGCCCCTCGCGCCGCCGTCGTCGACGAGCAGGCCCATCGTTACTTCTCCGCGCCGCGGGCCGATGCACCACCCCGTGAACTCGGCCGCGGCACCTTCGGTCGCGTGATCTCCATGCACGACACCGTGCTCGGCCGCGACGTCGCGTGGAAGCAGGCCTCCGAAGCCACCCCTGAGTCCGACGCCGCGTTGATGGCGCAAGCCCGCCTGCTCGCCAAGCTCGATCACCCCTCGGTCGTCCCGATCTACGAACTGGGCCGCGACTCGAAAGGTGCGGTCTACGCGACGCTCCGCCAGGTCTCCGCCGACACGCTGGCCGAAGCGCTCACCCGCGCGAATGGGCTCGAAGAACGGCTCGCGCTGCTGCCCGCCGTGCAGACCATCGTGCGGTGCGTGGCGATGGCGCACGAGGCCGGCGTCACGCACCGCCGGCTCTCTTGCCGCAGCATCTCGCTGGGCCGTTTCGGAGAGGTGTACCTGCTCGGCTGGGGCCCACCGGAAGACGAAGCCGAACGCCCCGAAGCCGTGGCAGCCGACATCAAGGCGCTGGGCGCGATCCTTCATGAAGTGGTCACGGGTCTTCCCGCTCCGGTGATGGGCGCGGTGCAGGCGCGGGGTGCGCCGGAAGATCTGCTCGGGCTCTGCAGGGCAGCGCTCAGCGGAAGGCTCACCACCGCCGAACAGCTCGCGCACGAACTCAAGGCCTTCATCGACGGCCGCCGGCTGGGCAGCTATCGCTACTCCACGTGGCAGTTGCTCAAGCGCTACGTGCGGCAGCACACGTTGTTCTCCGTGATGGCGCTCAGCGCATTCATCCTGGTGATGGTGGGCGCGGCGACTGCGTCGGCGGCGGTTCGTGAAGAACGTGATCGCGCCCGGCTCTTCGCGCGCCGTTTCCTCGATGATGTCGCGCTGCGGCTGCGCGCTCAGCCCGGCGTCGAGCCGCTGCTGGAGCAGGTCACCACCGCGGCGCTGCGGCACTACCAGCGCACCACCGATCTCCAGAGCGCCCCGCGTGAAGAGCGGCTGCGGGTCAGCCGCGCGATGGCCCGGCTGGGAGTGGTGTCGCTCTCGCTCTCGCGGTTCGACGAGGCCCGGCAGAGCCTCGACTTCGCCGACGTGCTCGCGCAGGGACTGGCCGAGGCGTCGTCCACCGACGCGCAGGCCCGGGTGGTGTTGGCCCAGACTGCCGCCGCCCGCGTGAACTTGCCGGGGCTCAGCAAAGAGGCCTCGTTGCGTTGGGCTGCGCTCGCGCGCTCGTTCGCCGACCAGGCGCTCGTGCTGGAGCCCGATTCGGTCGAGGTGCGGCGTGCTGCGGCCAGTGCACGTTTGCAGAGCGCCCTGCGCGAGGTCGATGCGAGCCGCGCGCTGCGTGACTTCGATGAGGCGGTGAAGTTGTTGGAGCTCGCCGCGCGGGATCCCGCGGAAGAGCTGGCCCGCCGTCAGGCCCTCGGTGCCGCGCTGGTCGAGCGCGCGCGCCACAAGCCGAAGAACGCGACGGAAGCTCGGCAGTTGGTGGAGCGACTGAGCGGGCTGCGTGAACGGGCTCCTGATGACGTGGAGCTGCAGTTCGATGCCGCGCGCGCCGGGCTGATTCTCGCGGAGTCGCTGGAGGTGGAGGAGTTCGAGCGTTCGCAGCAGGCGGCGATGGAGGCAGGCACCCTCGCTCATGAGGTGGTGAGCCGGCGGCCTGATCGGGCTGATGCGGCGGCGCTCTTCGTGCGTGCCACGTTGCGTTCGGGTCGTGCGCAGGAGGCGCTGGCGGCTGCGCGGGGTTTCGAGGCACGCGGGCTCGACGGCATGGGTCCGTTGATCGCGGAGGCGGCGTTGTTCGCGGGTGAGTTCGAGCTCGCGCGCGCGCAGGCGGTCGAGCCCGGGTCAGCGGAGGGTGTGCTCATTCGGGCGCTCGCTGGCGCGTGGCTCGAG
>JANODF010000898.1:0-10833 GCA_031412555.1 Archangium sp.
TCGGTGATCTCGACCCGGGTGCCTTCGACGTTCGCCGAGGGCAGATCGATCTTGTTGATGACCGGGATGATCTCGAGGTTCGTCTCAACCGCCATGTAGACGTTGGCGAGGGTCTGCGCCTCGACGCCCTGGGTGGCGTCGACCACCAGCAGCGCGCCCTCGCAGGCGGCCAGCGAGCGGCTGACTTCGTACGCAAAGTCGACGTGACCGGGCGTGTCGATGAGGTTGAGGATGTAGTCCTTGCCGTCATTCGCGCGGTACTTCATGCGCACGGTCTGGGCCTTGATCGTGATGCCGCGCTCACGCTCGAGATCCATGTTGTCGAGGAACTGCGCCTGTTGTTCGCGCTTGTTCACCGTGCCGGTTTTCTCCAGCAACCGGTCAGCCAACGTGGACTTGCCGTGATCGATGTGGGCGATGATCGAGAAGTTGCGGATGTGAGCGTTTTCAGACGGCATGAGCGAGCGGGGCCGTAGCATCCGCACCATGCGAAATCCATTCCTCCCGGGTGGCGCTTTGGGCACACTGCCCTGCGTTTTCACACTCAGGGGGCCCCCATGATGCGCCGTACCGTCGCTGCTGCAGCACTGCTGTTCGCCACGCTCGCCTTCGCTCAAGACGCTGGAACTGCTGCGGCCCCTGCCCCGACGGGCCCGGTCGAACCGCCTCCCAGCGCCGAGTTGATCAAGAAGTTCCTCGACTACCAGGAGAACGGAAAGGATCGCGGCCCGGCGCTGCTCGACCTGATTCCGTGCGTGAAGGTCGACTCCACCAAGGGCAGCCCTACCCAATATCAGTGCATCGAGCCGGTGGGCGCCTCGGTGCCCAAGGGCACCACGGTCTTCGCGTGGTTGCAGTGGCTGTGCCCGAAAGACGGGAAGTACGAAGACGTGTCGATCCAGTTCATGCACGAAGGGCAGGTGCGGAAGACGGTCGACAACCCGGTGGTGGGCTTCGGGCGGACGCGCGGCTGGCGCGGCGAGAACTTCAACAAGGTCGGCAAGTGGACCATCAAGGTGCTGCGCGGTGACAAGGAGCTGGGCTCCTCGGTCGTCAACGTCGTCGCCCCGTAGTCCCCTCTCCCAACCCGGCGAACACCTCGCCGGCGGCGGCGCCGGAGCGCGTGTGGACGCGAACACGCCCGCGATCGAGGACTGGTTCGCGGCGAACGTGTGCCCCCGCGACGGACAGTGTGACCCCGCGTGTCTCGCGATCGACTTCGACTGCACGTGCGCTGCCGATGGCCAATGCACCGCCGCCTGCACCCGGCCGGAGTTCGACCCCGATTGCCCCGCGCACTGCGGATCTGACGGCGTCTGCGCGGCGCAGTCGTGCCCCATCGCAGACGTCGACTGCCGCTCGCCAGGCGCTCTGTGCGATCGCGCCGATCAGTGTCGGGGTCAGCGCTGCATCTCTGATCCGCAGCACGCGATCACGTATTGCTCGATGGCGTGCAACAGCGACGCGAGCTGTGCAGCGCTCGACCAGTCGGAGTGCTTTCAGGGCACCTGCCGTCTTCGCCAGGAGACGATCGTCGCGGAAGGCGAGGCGTGTCAGCCGGGCGACCGCTGCATCACCGGCACCCAGTGTCATTCGCTCGAGCCGATGCGCTCGTTCTGCGCGAAGCCGTGCACGAAGCAGAGCGAGTGTCAGGCAGACAAGCAGTGCCGCTTTGGTCTGAGTTCCTGGCAGGCGTGCCAGGAGAAGCTGCCACCTGCGCCGGTCACGCTCGAGTCGGCGAGGTCGATCGAGCTGCCCGCCACTCCGAGTGGATGTTCGACGTCGGGTTCGCTGCTCATCGGAGGGCTCTTGGCGCTCCTCGCCAGACGAAAGGCCGTCCCCTTTCCCTTTGGGAGAGGGTCAGGGTGAGGGCTCAACCAACACTCCGCGCTGCCTGCCTTCGCCGCCACAACCCGATCGAGATCAACATGAGCGCCGCGACCGACGCGGCGAACGCCCAGAGCAGTCGCTGCGAAGGCCGCGGCGAGAGCGCCGGCTCGACCCTCATCGAATCGAAGCTGTCCGAGACCACCGGGGCGAGTGAATCCCACCGGCCCGAAGGTGCGCTGCAGATGGCCACCACGTGCCGCGAATCACCCGGCCAGGCCGCCACCAGAATGCGCCGCAGCTGACTGCCCTGGCGCACCGAACCGATCACCTGCACCCGGCCGTTCGTCACCTCGGCGCGCTCGAGTTGAAACGGCTGACCCAGCTCATCTCTCAGGTGCCGCACCACCGCCGTCGACAACTCGTCGCGCGAAGAAGGCCCCAGGGAAAGGGTCGACTCCACCACCGAGATGAGCAACGACGCGGCGTCCTCCCCTTCACCATCGACCAGCGCAGCGCTCAGGTAGCGAGCGGACGACGGGTGCACCGCGATGGTGCCCACCTGGGTGCCGTGAAAAAGATCCATGCGCGCCATCCGGAAGGTGGCGGGGGGCTTCATCTGAAAACCGTCCTGGCGCAGCACCGGCCCCAGATCGGCGCTCAGCAGCAAGAGAACGACGGCGCTCCACATCGTTCGAGCAGCGTAACTGGTTTCCCGTCACTCGCTCTGCTGTGCTGCGCCCAGGGGCCGATGACGCAGGACGAACGTGTGCAGCTGGAGACTCAGGTCGAACGCCATGTGCGGCGCGGCGAGTTGTCCGAAGCGCGCGCGCTGCTCGAGCGGCTGTGCATGGCGTTTCCCGAAGACGCGCTCCTCGCCGACCGGCTGGTGCAGCTCGAGCAGGGTCTGGATCCCGCAGAGCGCCGGCGGGTGGCGATGAGCCGCATCGAGCCGACGGGCAAACACAAGACGCCGATGCACGAGGCCGAAGCCCTGGCAGCCGCCGGGAAGTACAAAGAGGCGATCCTCATCTATCGCCAGCTGCTGGAAGCCCGGCCCGACTGGGAGCTGGTGAAGGAGCGGCTGGCAGAGCTCTTTCAGCTCGCGCAGGTCGCGGCCCCCAACCGCGGCGGCGTGAATCACGAAGGCACGCTGGAGCACCTGTTGGATCGCATCACCACGCGCAAGCGCGGGTAGCTCACACCGGTCACACCAAGAGGGTTGGCTGAAACAGGAATCGGGATCCATCACCGGTCTCCCCGAGATGCGTGGGACCCACCACGCCACCCACGCCACAGTGCCCTGACAACGCAGTCAGTAAGCGCTGGCAACATCAGGCGGCGCTGTCATACGCTCCGGTGTCCCACCGACACGTTTGCCGGAGCTTGAGATGCGACTTGGAGTGCTGACGGGCGGCGGTGACTGCCCAGGTTTGAACGCAGTGTTGCGAGGGCTGGTTCGCCGCGGAGTGATGGAGCTCGGGTACGAGTTCGTCGGCATCCAGAACGGCTTTGACGGCCTGATTCTTCCCGACCTCACCATGCCGCTGGGCATGGCGGAGGTGCGGGGAATTTTGCCGAGAGGCGGCACGATTCTCGGCACCTCGAACAAGGCCGACCCGTTCGCCTACGTGATGAAAGAAGGCGGCAAGACGGTCACCAAAGACATGAGCGACGTGGTGCTCAAGCGCATCAAGGCGCTCAAGCTCGACGGGCTGGTCTGCATCGGTGGCGACGGCACCCTGACGATGGCGCACAAGCTCTCGGAGCGCGGCGTGAAGGTGGTCGCCTGCCCCAAGACCATCGACAACGATCTTTCGGGCACCGATCAGACCTTCGGCTTCGACACCGCCGTCAACGTGATCTCCGAGGCGATCGATCGCCTGCACACCACGGCCGAAGCGCACCAGCGGGTGATGGTGGTCGAGATCATGGGCCGCAACGCGGGCTTCCTCACGCTCGAGGGCGGCATCGCGGGTGGGGCCGACTTCATCCTCATTCCCGAGCTGGCCTACGACGTCGAGAAGATCGTCGCGAAGCTCCAGGAGATCTACGAGACGCGGAAGAAGTTCGCGATCGTGGCCATCTCCGAAGGCGCGTTTCCCAAGGGTGGACACCAGGCGGTGCAGCAACAGGCCGACGAGATCCCCGGGCGCGGCGTGGTGCGGCTGGGTGGCTCGGGCAAGGTGCTCGCCGATCTGCTCGCCCCGCACATCGAGACCGAGATTCGCGTCACCGTGCTCGGCCATCTGCAGCGCGGTGGCAGCCCCAGCCCGATGGATCGGGTGCTGGCCACCATGTACGGCGCGATGGTGCTCGACCTCGTTCGCGACGGCAAATGGGACCACATGGTCTGCCTGCGCGACGGAAAGCTGGGCTTCTCGCCACTGGCCGAGTCGCGCAAGGAACGTCAGGTGGATCCGCAAGGCGACAAGGTGCGGCTGGCCAAGGCAATCGGCATCTCGTTCGGAGTTTGAGTGTCACTCGTCGGCCGCCACATCGGGCGATACCGGATCCTGGAGCAGCTCGGCCAGGGCGGGATGAGTGTCGTCTACAAGGGCCTCGACACGACCCTCGACCGCGAAGTGGCGGTCAAGGTGCTGCACCCGCACCTCGCTGGGCGCGCGGAGTCTCGCAAGCGCCTCGAGCGTGAAGCGAAGGCGGTGGCCCGGCTGCACCACCCGAACATCCTCGAGGTGTTCGACTACTCCGGTGAAACGGCGGCCGACGCGTTCCTGGTCACCGAGTACATCCGCGGGCAGACGCTGCGGCAGTTCATCACCGAAGAAGCGCTCCAGCCGCCGGAGGTCGCGGCGATGGTGGTGCACGAGCTCGCTTCGGCCCTCGCGCACGCGCACGAGGCGGGCATTCTCCATCGCGATCTCAAGCCCGAGAACGTGATGGTGCGTGAAGACGGCCTGCTCAAGCTGATGGACTTCGGGATCGCGAAGATCCTCGACCGCGACGAGAAGATGACCATGACCGGCGCGCTGGTGGGCAGCCCCGCGCACATGGCCCCGGAGATCATCGAAGGCGAAGAAGCCGGCGCGGAAGCCGACGTGTTCTCGCTCGGCACGATGCTGTACCTGTTCGCCACCGGGAAGCTGCCGTTCGTCGCGCCCAACACCACCGCCACGCTCAAGCGGATTCTCGACTGCGTGTACGACGACCCGCGGCAGGTGGTGCCCACGGTCTCGGATGAGTTGGCGGAGATCATCGGCAGCTGCCTGCAGCGCCAGCCGGCCAATCGTTTTTCGACCGCCGCAAAGTTGCGTGACGCGCTCGCCGACTATCTGGCCACCGTCGGCCTCACCCGCCCGCACGAAGAGCTGACGAAGTTCTTCCTCGAGCCCCGCGGCTACCGCAAAGAGCTCACCCCCCGCATCACCTCGGCGTTGCTGGCCCAGGCCGAGAAGTCCATCGCCGAAAAGAAATCGGCCAGGGCGATGTCGGCGCTCAACCAGGTGCTGGCGCACGAGCCGTCGAACTCGCGTGCGAACGAGCTGCTCGGCCAGATGCGCGCGCGCAAACAGCGTGAAGCCCGGGTCAAACGCATGCGGCGGCTCGCCTTCATGGGCGGCGCTGCCTTCATCGTGGCGATGAGCGCGATTCAGGGCGTACGCGTCGCGCTGCGGCCCACGCCCTTCGTGCATCACTTCGCGCTCGCCCCCACCGACGTGACCCTGGCCAGCGTGGCCTGGCCGCGGCTGCCCGAGCCGGTGAAGGTCGACCCGCCTCAGACCGATCCGCAGGTGGCGGTCGAGCCGGTCAAGCCGCTCCCGATGCCGGTGAAGACCTACGTGCCCCGCCCCACGGTCGAGCTGCTCGAGGTCGCCTTGATCGTTCGGCCGTTCGGGTACCTGCAGGTCGATGACGGACCGCGCAGCGTCGATGCGCTCGCCCGCCATGTGATCAAGCTGCCGCCGGGGCCCCATCGCTTCACGGTCACCTGCGATCTCTGTGAGACGCAGGGCCGCAGCGTGACGGTCGATATCAACAAGAAGGGCGACGAGATCCCCCTGGTGGCGCCGCTCAAGCCGTCGCTCGTCTCGTTTCAGGGCTGGCCCGACGACGCGAAGGTGCGCGTGGGCGCGATCGAGAAGACGGTGAAGGAGTCGCAGACCACGCCCTTCCGCCAATCCACCCCGCCCTCCGGCAACCCTGAGATGCGCCACAAGATCGAGTACACGGTCAGCGTGGGCGGCGAGATCGTGGGCAAAGGGGTGAAGTACGCGGCACCGGGCAAACCGCTGGTGATCGAGCCATGAGCTGGGTCACCTCGCCTCGGCCAGCCGTCCGCTTCGCTCCCGTCTGTCTCGCGCAGCCTTTGGCTGCTGGCGGCTCCGTTCCATGATCTGCAGACCGCTGCTGCTCGTGATCCTGCTCGCCATGCCCGCCTTCGCGCAGGTGGTCCCTGAGCGCGAGGTGGAGATCATTCAGTCGCTCTACGACACCGGCAAGTACGCCGAGGCCGGGCGCCGCGCGAACGAGTCACTGGCGCTGGCCAACTTCTCCGATCCGCAACGGGTGCGGCTGCACGAGATCGCCGCGTTGTCGGCGTTCAACCTGAACGATCAGAAAGGCGCGCAGAGCGCCTTCCTCCAGTTGCTGCGCATCAACCCCGACTACATCCTCGATCCCTTCGCGGTGCCGCCGGCGGCGATCAAGGTGTTCGAAGGCGTGCGCAAGGAGAACGGCGACGCGCTCAACCTGGTGCGCCAGCAGATCGCCCTCCGCATCGATCAAGACAAACGGGCCGCCGCCGAGCGCGAGCGGCTGCGGCTGGAGCAGGAAGAACGCCGCCGCAAGTCGGACTTCCTCACCAACGACATCACCGTGCGCACCATCGAGAAGCGCTCGATGCTGGTGAACTTCATCCCCTTCGGGGCGGGTCAGTTTCAGCAGGATCGCCCGGGTTGGGGCGCCGCTTTCGCTGCCTCCGAAGCGTTGATGGCGGTCTTGAGCATCGTCTCGTACTTCGCCATCGAGTCGCTCTTCGTCGAGGTGCCCTACACCTGGACCGATCGCCTCGGGCCCGCCTTCACCATTCGCGTGCGGCAGATTCCGGCTGATCGGAAGACCGAAGCCGCGGTGTGGACAGGCCTCAAGTACGGCACTGGCATCGCCTTCTACGCGCTGTGGGCCATCGGGGTCGGCGACGCGATCTGGCACCACCAGGACAGCGTCACCACCGAGACCAGGGAGCCGCGTGTACCGGCTCCGAAGCCCCCCACGGCTCACTTCAAGATCTACCCCACGCCCGGCGGTCTCGGCGCGGGGGTCACCATCGGTTTCTAGGAATACAGGAGCACTTCGATGCCCAGCCTCACCATCAAAACGCCCGACGGGAAAACCCGCTCGGTGACGCTCCTCAAACGGATCACCAGCCTCGGCAAGAGCGCTGACAACGACATCGTGCTGGAAGACACGCGCGTGCCCGAGACGGCCTTCGCGATCATGTTCGACGGCATCTCGTACAAGGTCGGCGGCGAGTCGAAGTTTCAGGTCAACGGCAAGTCGACCGACGAGGCCGAGCTCAAGACCAACGACATCGTGCGCGTGGGCGACACCGAGCTGACCTTCTCGTCTGCCGAAGCCCCGATGGCGCAGCCTGCGCTCGCCACCCGCTTCACCCGCAACGACTCGAAAGATCCCGACGCCTCGACCCAGGAGCAGCCCGGTGTTCCCGGCCGTGAACTCTCGGCGCTGCGAAGGCTGACTTCGTTCTCGGAGCGCCTGCTCTCGAGCACGGACATCGATCGGTTGCTCGAGTCGCTCATGGACGAGTGCATCGAGGTGGCGCGCGCCGACAAGGGCTTCCTCATCTTGATGGAGAGCAACCAACTGCGCGTGAAGGTCGCCCGCAACGTGCAGCGCGAGACCATCGAAGACGCGCTGGAGCGGGTGTCGGACTCCATCGTGAACAAGGTGGTTCAGCAGCAAAAAGCGTTGATCATCGCCGACGCTCTCGATGACCCCGAGTTCAACAGCTCGGAGTCGGTGGTGAATCTGAAGCTGCTGTCGGTGATGTGCGCACCGCTGATGATGAAGGGGGATCTGTTCGGGCTCATCTACCTGGGCAACGATCGCCTGGTGAACCGCTTCGATCAGAAGGCGCTCGACACCCTCACCATCTTCGCGGCGCAGGCCTCGTTGCTGGTGCAGAACGCGCTGCTGGTCAACACGCTCAAGCTCGAGAACACGACGCTGAAGACGCGCCTCGAGGAGCAGACCTACGGCGACATCGTGGGCGCCTGCCAGGGCATGAAAGACGTCTACAAGCGCATCGACAAGATCGCGCCGACCGACATCTCCGTGCTCGTCATCGGAGAGACGGGCACCGGTAAGGAGCTCATCGCCAAGGAACTGCACCGCCACAGCCCGCGCACCAAGGGCCCGTTCATCTCGATCAACTGCGGCGCGATCCCCGAGAACCTGCTCGAGAGCGAGTTGTTCGGTCACGTGAAGGGCGCGTTCACCGGCGCGGTCGCCACCAAGATGGGCAAGTTCCAGGCGGCCATCGGCGGCACGCTGTTCCTCGATGAGATCGGCGAGATGCCGTTGCAGCTGCAGGTCAAGCTGCTGCGCGCCCTGCAGGAGAAGGTCGTCTACAAGGTCGGCGACAACCGGCCCGAGCCCGTCGACATTCGCGTGGTGGCGGCCACCAACAAGAACCTCGAAGAAGAGACGCGCAAGGGCGCCTTCCGCGAAGACCTCTACTTCCGCATCAACGTGGTGACGCTCAAGCTGCCGCCCCTGCGCGATCGCGGCGACGACATCACCGTGCTCGCGAAGTTCTTCTTGAATCGCTACTCGAAGGAGTTCGACAGCAAGGCCCGCGGCTTCACGCCCGCCAGCATCGTGGCGATGAAGAAGTACAACTGGCCGGGCAACATTCGCGAGCTGGAGAACCGCATCAAGAAGGCCGTCGTGCTCTGCGAGAAGCCGCTGCTGGGGCCTGAAGATCTCGACCTGCGGCCGGAAAACCTGCCGCCCATCCTCGCGCTGGCCCAGGCGAAGGAAGAGTTCCAGAAGCGGTACATCAATGAAGTGCTGGAGCGGAACAACGGCAACCGCACCAAGACCGCCAAGGATCTGGGGGTCGATCCGCGCACCATCTTCAGGCATCTGGAGAAGTTGGAGGGTGAGCGCGCAGAGGGAACCATGCCATCCGAGACAGAGTACGAAGAGGCGTGACAATGACTAACCGGCTGACATTACAGGGCGCGAAGGGCATGCCTGCCATGGCCGGGTTGTTGCTCATGGGGTTGGTGTGCATGCCGATGGTCGGCTGCCTGTTTCCTCAGGACGAAGACGTGATCCCGACGCTCCCCCCCAAACGAAACGGCGCCCTCCGCATCGTCGCCCAGAGTTTGCCCGAGCCTCGCACCGGCTTCCGCAACACCACCCTGTGCCTTGATTTGAACCCCGTCTTCTCGCTGACGGTGGAGGACGAGGACGTGGGCGACCGCATCCACAGCCGGTGGTTCATCGGCAGCACGAGCGGCACGCCGTTCACCCCGACCTCGGTGCCGGGTGGGACGTCGGTCAACCGCACCGTCAGCGCCCCGAGCGCCCTGGGGTTCAAGAGCGCGCTGGCCGACCTCGCGACCGGCACGGCGACCCTCACGGCCTACGTGGCCGACACCAACTTCGAAGAAGTGATCAACGGCAAGCTCACCCTCGAGCCCCGCCCCGGCCCCCAGGTGGAGCTCCCCGACGGCGGCATCGAAATCGACAAGGGCTCGTTCGACACGTTCACCTGGACCCTCGACGTGGTGCCCTGCAATTGAGGCTCTTTTCTGCCACGTGGCTTCTGCTTCTGAGTGGCTGCGCGACCTCAGCCTCGCGGCCGGTAGCAAGCTGCGTCTCGGACGAGCAGTGTGACTCAGGGCAGCTTTGCTTTGCCGAAGGGTGCGGCGACCCGGGCAAGAACATCGTGGTGGAGATCGAAGGCGGCGCGCTCAATGGGCAGCTGGCGCGCGACTTTCCGCTCGAGGCTGGCACGCTTGGCGCGGTCTACGATTTTCCCCTCGAGGGCCCCCTCTCGGTGAGCGGCGAGTTCCAGCGGGAGCGCTCCACCTCGAGCAACCCGCTCGATCGAACGTCGTACACCGAGTCGGTGGTGGTGCGTGCCGTGGGGCAGAGCATGCTCCTGCCGGGCATCTCGCGGGTCTATGAAGAGCGCTTCGCCAGCCCCGAGCGCGGCTCGTTCGAGATGCGGGTCGGCGCCGGCAGCTACACGCTCACCGCGATCCCCAGCGATCGCACCGTGCCCCCGGTGATGAACAATGTGCAGGTGCCCAGCATGTACCCGGCCCTCACCTTCGTGTTCCCTGCGGTGGAGGGCGCTCCGGCCATCAGCGGGCAGCTCATCAAGCGGGTCGACAACACCCTCATTCCCCCCGAGCCCGTGTTGCTGACCGTGGCCGACGGGGTCGATCTGCAGCTCTTCGACGTGCAGACGAGCCAACCGCTCTCGCAGCGCTTCCCCATGAGCGGCACGGGCGAGTTCGCCATCACCGTCAGCCCTGAGGCACGCAATCGCACGAACGTGATTCTGGTGGCCTCGCCCCGCGAGCCGGGCGTGCCGATTCCCACCAAACGCTTCGTGCTCGAGACCCAGGTCGCCACCGCCGTCTCGCTGGAATACGGCGACTTCGGTGAACCGGCCGACGTGGAAGGCACCATTCTCGACAGCCAGGGCACCCCGGTGGTCGGCGCGCAGGTGGTGCTCGAGGGCTCCGTGGTGGGCGACGGCATCTTCCGCTCGAAGATCGTGGAGACCAACGCGACCGGTGACTTCAAGGTCAGCTCGCTGGGCTCGCGCTCTGATGGCAGCTTCCAGATGACCGTGGTGCCGCCCAAGGGCAGCCGCGCGGCCTACAGTCAGCGCCAGGTGACCGTGAAGGTGAGCAAGACGCCGGGCAGCACCCAGAACGTCGGCAGGCTGACGCCTTCGAGCTTCACGCTCGATGACCGGCTGGTCGCCAAGGGCACGGTCAC
>JANODF010000899.1:0-1964 GCA_031412555.1 Archangium sp.
AGGGGGTCGACGGCGTCGTGTTCGTGGCCGACTCCCAGGTCGAGCGCATGGAGGCGAACATCGAGTCGCTCGACAACCTGCGCATCAACTTGAAGGAGCAGGGCTACGACCTCGATAGGTCCCCTTCGTGATGCAGTACAACAAGCGCGATCTTCCCAACGCGGTGCCGGTGGAAGAGCTCCGCAAGGTGCTCAACCCCCGCAACGTCACCGAGCGTCAGGCCGTCGCGCCGACCGGTGTGGGCGTGTTCGACACGCTGAAGGACGTCGCCAAGCTCGTGCTCACCGAGCTCAAGAAGGGCGGACAGTAAGATGAAGCGGTGGGGGATCCGCTCGGCTGTCGTGCTCTTCATGATCGCGGGTGCAGCCTGGGCGCAGGATGGCGGTACGCTCGCTCCCACTCCGATGGCGGCTCCGGCGGCCGAATCGGCGCAGACCGCTGACGAAGCGTTCACCACCCGGGTCAAGACGCTCGAAGAGCAAGTGGTCGACCTGAAGGAAAAGATCTTCCGCACCAAGGCCCGCCTGCTGCTGCTGCAGGAGACGGTGCTCGGCGGCGATCTCTCGAGCGGCGCGCGCGCCGTCATCTTCCACCGCAACGAGATGGGCGCTCAGTTCATCCTCGAGTCGGTCGCCTACGCGCTCGACGGCGCCCCCATCTTCACCAAGGTCGACGCCGCCGGTGACCTCGACAAGCGCGAAGAGTTCGAAATCTTCAACGGCCGCATCGTGCCGGGCAACCATCAGATCGCCGTGCGCATGGTCTACCGCGGTCACGGCTACGGCATCTTCAGCTACCTGGAGGGCTACAAGTTCAAGTTGCAGTCGAACCAGACGTTCAACGCAGAGGCAGGCAAGGCGACGACGGTGAAGGTGGTGGGCTTCGAGAAGGGCGGCATCACGTCCGACATCAAGGACAAGCCCGCGATCCGCTACGACATCTCTTCGACCAAAGACCAGGCCACCAAACAGAGTGGCGGAGACCAGGCCGGTTCTCCTCCCGCGACCGAGACGAAGTGACGCTGTCGTCACCGATGCCATGAACCGCTGGATCACCAAGGCGTTCTTCATCCTGCTGTGTGCTGGGGGGCCAGCGCAGGCCCAACGCGGCAAGGCGTCGGCGGCGGAGCTCCAGGCGCAGGTCGAAGAAGTCGCGCGCACCGTCGAGGTCGCCCGCAACAACATCGAGCTGGTCGAGAAGCAGTACACCCTGCGCGAAGAGACCTCTGACGAGGCCGCTCGCCTGCAGCGATTCTCCGACGGCGAGATTCAGTACCTGCTCAACGACTACGCGACGGCCGCGGTGCTCTTCTACGACCTGGTGGCCAACAAAGATTTCCAGAAGGGCCCGCGTTTCGCCGACGCCCTCTTCTATTTGGCCGACTCGCTCTACATGCAGAAGAACTACCTCGGCTCGCGGCTCTACCTGCGCCAGCTGCTGGCCCTGCGCGTCGGGCACTACAAAGAAGCGCTCGCGCGCTACCTGGAGATCGCCGGCCGCCTCAACGAGTTCACCGGCATCGACGACTACATCAATCAGGCGCGTGGGCTGTCGGGTGGTGCGTTGCCCCCCGAGCTCACCTACGTCTACGCGAAGTGGATGTTCCGCCGTCAGGATCTCCCGGTCGAAGAGCGCGTCGAGCGCAGCCGCGCCATCTTCCAGACGCTGGCGGGCGATCAGAGCGGCCCTTTCCACGTACAGTCGGCCTATTTCATCGGCGTCGGCTACGTGCGGCTCAAGCAGTGGGATCAGGCGCTCGCGCAGTTTCTCGCCGTGACACAGGGCCAGGCCCGCGACGACAAAGAACGCGCCGTGAAGGAGCTCGCCGACCTCTCCATGGGCCGGGTGTACTTCGAGGTCGGCAAGTACGACGACGCGATCGATCGCTACGCGCGCATCGGGCAAGCCTCCGACAGCTTCCCCGACTCTCTGTACGAAATTGCCTGGTGCTACGTGCGCAAGGG
>JANODF010000900.1:0-4655 GCA_031412555.1 Archangium sp.
GGGGCGCCGATTGCAACTCCAGCTGCCCCATCACCAACGGTACACCTTCCTGCGCGATGGGCGCCTGCACCGTGGGCAGCTGCAACACGGGCTGGCACAACACGGACAACTCGGCGAGCAACGGCTGCGAGTGCCGGGAGATCGGCACCGACCCGGGCGGCTTCTGCACCACCGGCATCGACAAGGGCACGCTCGCCGACAACGGCTCGTCGGCGAACCACACGGGCCTCATCCACTCCACCGACGATGAGGACTACATCCGCTTCTTCGCGGAAGACCGCGGGCAGGTGTTCGGCGACGACTACGACGTGCGCATCACGTTGAGCTCAGCCGACCCGAACATCAGCATGTGCGTCAGCCGCTACGACACCTCGACCAGCGTCAACGAGTGCTACACCTCGAGCAACATGCAGTGCGGCCTTCGCACCTTCCGCAAAGACGGGTCCTATCTCAGCGAAGACGGCGCGATGTACTACATCAAGATCTACCGCAACCCCTCCAACGCAGCGACGTGCACGCCGTACACCGTGTACATGCAGAACGGCTGAGCATGCGCGGGCTGGTCTTCGCAGTGATGTTGGCAGCCTCGGTCGCCTCCGCACGGAGTGGAGGCATCGAGGCGCAGAACTGCAGCGGCTGCCACGGCACCGGTGCGCAGCAGACGTCGATCACCCTGACGCCGGCGACGTTCAACCCCGGTGACACCATCACCGTGCGCGTCACGATTCGTGGCACGGGCTCGACCGGTGGTCTGTTCCTCACCGCGAATGGCACCGGCACCTTCGCCCCCATGTCGGGGCAGAACACGCGTCTGGCCAACGGCAACATCGTGCACTCGAGCCCCAAGGCCGCGGCCAGTGGTGCGGTGACCTTCGATGTCCGATGGACCGCGCCGGCCGGCATGGGCGGCGTCGACTTCGAGGTGGCCACCGTGCTCGCCAATGGCAATGGCGGCAGCAGCGGAGATCAAGCCGCCGATGCACGTGCGGCCCAGTCGTTCGGCTGCGCGGGTGTCACGTACTTCCGCGACATCGACGGCGATGGCATCGGCTCGATCAGCTCAGGCACCACGCGCAACTGCTCGGTGCCGTCGGGGTACTCGGCCACCGATGGTGACTGCGATGACTTCGACAACCGCAAGACGCCCGGCAAGGTCGAGAGCTGCAACGCGATGGATGACGACTGTGACGGGATGATCGACGACGGCCTCACCTCGATCACCACCTGGCCTGATGCCGATGGTGATGGGTTCGGGTGGGCGCTGGGCGCTCCGACGTCAGGGTGTGGTGGTGGCGGGCGGGCTCAGAACGATCGCGACTGCGACGACACGAATCGCAACATCAACCCCGGCATGACGGAGATCTGCAATCTGAAGGATGACGATTGCGACAACCAGGTCGACGAAGGCGCGCGGGTGCGGTGTGGCGAGGGCTGGTGCGCGCGGTTGGGGCCGACCTGCAACGTGGCTGATTGCATGCCCGGCGCGCCGTTGATCGAGCGGTGCAATGCGCTCGACGATGATTGTGATGGCGTGGTCGATGACGGCGAGCTGTGTGGGGCGGGCGCGTCGTGTTCGATGGGCAAGTGCCTGGATGGTCCGGTTCAGCCGGTGGTCGATGCCGGGCCCGCGATTACGGTCGATGCCGGTACTCCGGCGCCTCCCCGTGGAGAGTCGACCGGGTGTTCCAGCGTTCCTTCGCTGGGGTTGCTTGGTCTGGCCCTCACCCTCACCCTCTCCCGAAGGGCGAGGGGCTCGCGTTCGCGCTAGAGCGAAGTCAGCTGGGACGTCGGCGGCCAATGATTCTCATTTCGAAAGACGACACGCAGCTCTTGCGAATCGACCTCTTGCCGATAGAGGTTGAACCAGAACGCCACCGCGACTGGCTTACCTATAGGCTTGAGTTCGGTTTGATTGGCGGGGTGCGCTCCGTCCTTCAAGATCAAACTGAACTGTATTTGAACGGCACTGACTTAGCCGAAGTTCCGACTCTCGTTGCTGGGTTGACTGGCGTTGCTTCGGGGATGAGTTCGTTCAGATTCACACCGGCTGACGAAAAGGAGTTCGCGCTCACTGCCTCCCGAAAAGAGGGCGCTCTGTGGTTGGAGATGGAGATCAGGGACCGATTCGAAGTGGCAGGAGCCCACCACGCATCCTTCGAGGTAGACGAACTGGAGCTTCGTCGGTTTGCCGAGGGCCTGATGTTGGAGTTGGAGCAACTCGGCTTCTTGCCCTGAAGGTTTCTCCTTCGCTCAGGGCGAGCGATTCGGCGGATCGACATGGTGTCCTCGCCCGTGGAGAGTCGACCGGGTGTTCCAGCGTTCCTTCGCTGGGGTTGCTTGGTCTGGCCCTCACCCTCTCCCTCTCCCGAAGAGAGGGGGAATGGCTCAAGCGCGGCTGATCCAGCCGTGAGCCACGCGCGCCAGCCACTCCTGCAGCGGGGGATGCGTGAAGCCCCACTCGCGACGAGCCGCACTCGCGTCGAGCGCCGACATCCACTTCGAGTTGAGGAAGCAGTCCTCCAGCGTCGCTTCCTCATCCGTCACGATTCGCGGGGTCGCCCCGACGGCGCGCGCTGCGTGTTCGACGAACTGCGCCGCGGTGAGCTTTTCGGCCCAGGCGAGGTTCCAGGCCCTGCCTGAAGGCCCGCGGTCGAGCGAGGCCAGCAACGCTTCGACCACCGCACCGCTGAACACCTGCCGCACCGGCGCATCAGGCCGGCGCAAACGAATTGGCTCGCCGTCGAACAACTTCCAGAAGAGCCGCCCCAGCCGCTGCTTCTGATCGCGCGCGCCGTGCACCATCGGGAGCCGGAAGACGGTGAACGGCAGCGAGCTGCCCGCGAGCGAAGCCTCGACGTCGCGCTTGTCGATTCCGTAGCGCCAGTCCTGCTCTTCGGCGGCAGTGGGCGGCGCCGCGAGCACAGCTCCGTCAAAGTCGGCTTCGGAGGCGATGACAGGTCTCGGCGTGCGAACGAGGTACACCTGACCGGTGCTGATCCCGATGACGTGCTTGGCATTCGAGCCGAGCACGCGCACGAGCCGGTCGGTCTGCCGACGATCGAAGAGCGCGAAGTCGACCACCGCGTCCCACGCAGGCTCCTTCGCCAGCGCGAGGTCGAAGGCGTCGGTCCCTCGATCTGCGGTCAATCGCTTCACCCTGTTCCCGAACGGATCGAGCAGCGTGCCGCGATTGAGCAGGGTCACCTCGTCTCTTCGTGCGAGCAGCCGCGCGGTCAGCTCGACGCCGAGGAACCGGTTGCCTCCGATGATCAACACTCGCATCAGGTGGCTTCTACCCCTTGAGCCGCGGGCGGGGTGGCGTCGAGCACCTCGCCGAGCGTGCGCAGCAGCGAATGCGCTGAGTAGGGCTTGGGCAGGAAGTGGCGGACGCCCAGGGCGGTCACCTGGGCCTCACGTTCGACCGACCCCAGGCCACTGGCGCAGACGATGCGAACCGCCGGGTTGAGTCGCTTCAGCGAGGCCACCGTCGCGACGCGGTCCATCACCGGCATCATCATGTCCGTCAGGACGACGTCGATGTCGGTGCCCGGGCACCCATCGGCTCGAGCGTTTTCCAGTCACGGTCATGCCCCTTTATTTCCGCTGGGAGGAGTCGTCATCCCCGGGAAGGGCGGTCACCTAACCGCGACGCGATCGACTTGCTGCTCCGACCACCGCATTCATCGATCCACCTGAGACGCGCCGCGTTATCGCCGGGAAGCGAGCCGTCGCGCCGTTTCTGCCCTCCTCACGATTTCGCCGGGTCGTTCTACCCCTTTCTTTCCTTTCAGCTCGCCCTCCTCAAAGGCGAGAGGTGATCAGCGCTTGATGGTGCTCAGCGTCTGCACTCCGGCGGCACTTACCAAGAGCACGAGACGCTCGAGTTGGTCTGCATGTGCCTTGCTCTCGAAATCAAAGAGAGCCACCAGCGCTCGGGTCTGGCCCGGGCCGCACGAAGCATCGCGCTCGAGCCCCGCGACGATCTCGTCACGCACCTGCACCAACTGGCTGTCGGTGGCTTTGTCGGGGACGGTCAGCTTGCCGACCTGTTCGCCCCAGAAGGCCAGACCGCTGAAGTGATCGGCGCCCTTCGCTCGCTTGAACTCGATGCGGCGCGCGTTTGCCGGGCACAGCCTCCGCGCCGGCACCGCCAACGCGGGTACCTTTTCCATCAGGCTGAGTCCGACGAGAACGGACACGCTCTCCGTGCGCTTCTCCCTGAGCTGCCCGTTCACGGCGATCGACTCCGAGACGAGACGGAGCGCGTCCTGGTCAGTGACGACGGGGGCTGTCTGGGACGACGCGGGAAGGGGGCAGTTCCTCACCACGTCTTCGGGCCACGTGCGGGGCCTCGTCTGGAGCGCTCGTACCACCGTGTCCAGGCACAACCCCGCGGGGAGTTCCTGCCGCATGCAGGTCACCAACTCCGTGTCGGCAGGAATGCTCTTCTTGAGAACGAAGGCCTTCCCCAACTCCGCTCCGTTGCAGAGCGGGTCGGCGAGAGCGGGCATCGACAGCAGACTCAACAGGGTGAGGGTTCGCATGGGGCTCCGTGGACGGGATTCCAGACAAGATATTCGGTGGCGCGAGTGAGCGCGGTCACAGTCGCATCGAGGGCTGCGTCGAATGAGCCCTCCTCAGCTCTCCCCCACCCC
>JANODF010000901.1:0-8536 GCA_031412555.1 Archangium sp.
CCGTGTTCGTCTCGCGCAGCCGTTCTGAGAGCACATGCACGATGCTCCACTGGAGCTTCACGGCGAGGATCGTCTCTCGTTTCATGAGCCCCATCAGATCGCCGCGGCCGATGACCATCGTGCGCGTGGGCTCGATGGCTCGCACCGTCGCCGAACGAGGCGCGTTGTCGATGAGACCCATCTCGCCGAAGTGACCACCGGCACGAAGCTCGGCGATCTCCACGCCGTTCTTCTCGACCGAAACGCGGCCGCGAATCACGACGAACAGCTCTTCACCCGGCTGGCCTTCGGTGACGATCTCCCGGCCCGCGGGGAACGTGCGCGTGCTGGCCGTGGAGAGCACCGCCGTCTGCTCTTTGTAGGTGAGGTGCCGGAAGAGCGGGATCTTCTTGAGCGCCTCCATCCGGCTCTGCGCTTCGGCGACTTCTTCGGTGGCCGTCGCGGGGTCGCCTGAACAGCCGACCACCACGGTGGTGATGTTGTCTTTGCCGCCGCGCTCGTTGGCGAGGGCGACGAAGCGCTCGGGCAGCTCGGCCAACGGCGCCGAAGCCACCACCGAGGCGACCTCGTCATCGTTCAGATAGCCGTGCAGGCCGTCGGAGCAGAGCACGAAGATGTCGCCGGGCACCGCGTCGACGATCAGAGTGTCGACCTGCACCGATTCCTGAATGCCGACCGCGCGGGTGATCACGTTGCGGTACTGGCTGGTGGCGGCCTGCTCCTTGGTGATCGTGCCGGCCTTCAACTGCGCGGAGATCAACGTGTGATCTTCCGTCAGGCGGTGACACTGACCGTTGCGCACCAGGTACACGCGGCTGTCGCCCACGTGGCCGATGACGCCCTTGGTGCCGCCGATCGCCATGCACACGAACGTGGTGCCCATGCCGCGCTTGGAGGCGTCGGTGGTGGCGGTCTTGTAGATGTCTGCGCAGGCACGCTGAACGGCCACTTCCACCAGGCTGGCGGCGGCGGCGCGGTTGGCCTGGCTGGCGTCTTTCGCCAGGTCCTTCAGGATGCTGCGATTGGTGATCAGGTGCTGCTTGACGACCTCGACCGCGCGCGCGCTCGCGACTTCACCGGCGGCGTGGCCACCCATGCCGTCGGCGACGATGTAGAGCCCCAACCCGGGGTCGACCAACATCGCGTCTTCGTTGTGCTGGCGTTTGCGGCCAACGTCCGTTTTGCCGTGCGCTTCGGTGGTCAGCACCAGGTTTTCCCTAAAGAAAGAGGCGTATCACCTTAGGTAACACGTCTCTGACGCTCAAGGTGAATCACAACTTGGGGGATCACTCGGTCGCGCGCCGCTGGAGCATCTCGAGGAAGCCCTGCGCCGTGTAGTAGGTGAGCTGAAGCGCCCCGATGCGCAGCACCAGCCCATTGGTCAGCACCGAAGGGGCCTTGGCCACGATCTTCCGCCCGCCCACCGTCGAACCGTTGCGTGACCCCGCGTCGACCAGCACCCAGCTCGCGTTGTCCTGCTCGATCCACGCGTGGAAGCGGGACACCGAGGTGTCGTCGAGCACGATGTCGTTGTTCGCGGTGCGGCCGATGGTGATGCGGCGCTGAAAGGCGTTGTCCTTGGTCTTCTCGATCACCACCGCCATCGGGTCGCCGCCGCCGATCGAGGGGAGCGACAGGCCCGACTGCGTACGCAGCTGGTAGTCGTCATTTTCGTCGTCTTCGTCGATGGTGTCTTCGGTCGGCGGCTCGTAGACGAGCACCGGCCGACCCGCGAGGCGCGTGCGCACCTTGCCGGGATCATCGGTGAAGCGGTTGAACCAGAGCAGCAACGTCTCGACCATCGATGGCCGGATTGTGCGGGTGAACTCGGGTCAGACGCCAGTGTCTTGTTGCTCCAGTGCTTCCTGGCAGGCCCTGACCAGCGCCGGGCGCACGTCTTCCACGAAGGACATCTGGGTGACGGCCTGCAAATAGAACGGGGCCTGCCGCGAGAAGTAGACGGCCCGCGCCAGATCGTCGAGCACCGCGCCGGTGAAGCCGAGCAGGGAGCTCGCCCTGGCGCGGATGAAATAGAGGGAGGCCTGATCCCCAAAACGGCGGATCGCCTGGTTGATGCGCCGTTTGGCCCCGAAGGTCATCAGCTCGAGGTTGAGCGGGCTCACGTCGTACTCCAGCGCCAACCACTCCCGCAGGTAGGCCTCGGCGGCGGTGTTGGCGGGCCCGGCCTCGAGCTCTTCCAGCACCCGGCGCGGTTCTTCACGCACCCGGGAAAGCAGCCCCAGCCACCGGGCTTCCCCTCCGCTGAAGGAGGCCTCTTGAAACGCCTCCAGCTGGATCGGGGTGCCTCGCACGATGCCTTCGAGCAGCTCGACTTCGCGGCTGAGGGCTCGCGCGAGCACCTGCGGCGCAGGCCCGCCTTCGATCGCCGTGGGGAGCGCCCGCTTCACCGGCTCAGCGGCCGGAAGCACGCCTTGAAACAGCGCGCTCCAGTCGAGCCAGCGCAGGGTCGGATAGCCGTGCGCCAGCTTGCGGCGGCGGGCGATCGCCACGCGATGAACGGTGACCACGCCGGCGGCGTAGGCGACCGCCACTCCGCCGGTCAGATACAGGCTCATGCGTCGGTGGGCGGGACTTCGGGCGGCGTGTTTCCGTCTTCGTCTTCGTCAGGGGCGCTGGCGATGCGGTACTCGCCCCCCAGCCAGCGGCCGAGATCGATCGCCTTGCAGCGGCCGGAGCAGAACGGGAAACACGGGTTCTCTGCCCGGGGCAGGACGGCGCGCTTGCAGGAGGGGCATTCCGGAGCCTTCGGATTCATCGCAAGAACTCGTAGCATGCCCGCCGTGCGCCGCGCCCTGCCCTTGCTCTTGATCCTGCTCGCCTGCCGCGAGTCCAACACGCGCAGGGTCGATGAGCCGCCTCCTCCGCCGCCGCCCACCTGTGGTGATGGGATCATTCAGGAGGGCGAAGACTGCGACGCCTCAGAAGCGGGTACGGCCACCTGCCAGTCACTGGGCTTCGACACGGGGAGGATCGTCTGTGGCACCACCTGCCGCTACGACACCACCTTGTGCGTGAAGCGCTGTGGCAACGGCGTGCTCGATCTGGGCGAGGCCTGCGACGGCGCGCTCGGCCTGATGGCGTGCACCACCTGGGGCTTCAATGCCTGCACCGATACCTGCACGGTCGATACGCGGCGGTGCGTGGTGCAGCCCTTCGAGGCCGGCCCGGAGATGGACATCTCCAAGGGGGGACCTGCGGTGTTGGGTGATCTCGCGCCGAAGGGGCCCGGCGATCTGGTGATGGCCGTGCCCGCCTTCGCGCGCGTGGAGATCGTGCCGTGGAGCATGACGCAGGGCTTCGAGGCGATCTCCAGCCGCAAGCTCTCCTTCCAGCGCTCCCCCGTGCGCGCGGAGTTGATCGACGCGAACACTGACGGCGACATCGATGTGGCCACCATCAACCAGGACGGCACCTTCGATCTGCTCGTGTACGGCGGCGCCACCTATTCGCTGCAGACCGTCGACGCGGGCTGCCCGGGAGCGCACTTTCTCCCCAGCAACGGAACGGCGCGCGGCAGCGTGGTGGCGGTCGGCTGCGGTGGGTACGCGGTGATCAGCGCGGCGGGTGCGGCGCTCACCACGACCCCGGCTGCGACCGCGGTGGCCAACGGACCGTTCGGGGTGATCTGGGCCGACCCGACGCAGGTGCATCTGGCCGATGGCGGTGTGAGCGCCCTGCCCTCGGCCATCGCCCAGTTGGGCAGCGCCGACTTCGACGGCGACGGTGATGAAGACCTGGTGGCCGTCACCGGCGCGGGCATCGAGTTGTTCGAGAACAGCGGCGTGGGGTACGCGGCGCGCGCGACCTATACGGCCACCTCACCTGGCGAGCTGCGGGCCCTCGACCTCGATGGCGACGGCCTGGTCGATCTGTTCTGGGCGGCCGGCGACGACCTGGTGGTGCGCCGCAACCGTTCTGGCTGGGTCTTCACGGAGTACCGGCTGCCCGCCGGAATGGGCGTTCGCAAGTCGACTTCGCTGGGCGACGCCGACGGAGATCAAGACCTGGACTTCGCCGTGACGGTGGCCACCGGGACGGACAGTACGAAGACTCGTCTCTTCCTCAACCGCATCCGTTGACGCGGTGTGTGGTTGTTGGTACTTGCGGCGCGGTTTCGCCGACCTAGCTCAGTTGGCAGAGCAACTGATTCGTAATCAGTAGGTCGCCGGTTCAATTCCGGCGGTCGGCTCAAGGTGAAAATCAGGCCTCGGATCTTCGCGGATCCGAGGCCTTTTCATTTCCCAGTGGTTCGACAGTTCCAGTCACCCTACCCACCAGAAACACTGAGGAATGTGACGCGCCGCGCCGCGCCTTTTTGCTTGGCCGAATAGGTTCGCTGCGTATGGTGCGCCGGCTTCTTCACGACGCTGTCGTCGCGAAGTCACTCAAGAGGAATTCCATGTCTGAAGAGACTTTCATGAGGGCGCCGGCCACCGAAAAGCCGCGCAAGACCGTCTACACCGAGGCGATGGAGATCTTCGATCGCGCCGCAGACGCGATGAACCTCGACAGCCGCGTGCGGCTGGAACTCGAAGAGCCCGACTACGAACACATCTTTCACGTCACCACCAAGCTGAAGGACCGCCTGGTGCCCGTCTCCGCCGACGAAGCGAAGGCCTTCACCGACCTGAGCGTCACCAAGGTGCGCGACGGTCACGGCCTCGAGCGCCTGTTCGACGGCAAGATCATCTTGAACGGCAAGGCGCTGCTCGGCTCTGACGTGCACATCAAGGGCGGCCACCTGCGCCTCGAAGACGGGCAGGTCTACAAGCTCGTTCCCGGCGACACCAAACGCTTCAAGGCGTACCGCGTGCAGCACAACCAGGCGCGTGGGCCTTACAAGGGCGGCATTCGGTACCACCGTGACGTGTCGCTCGACTTGTTCAAGGCGCTCGCGGCCGAGATGACCTGGAAGACGGCCATCGCCGACGTTCCCTTCGGCGGCGGCAAGGGCGGCATCCAGCTCGATCCGCGCCAGTACGGCAAGGAGGAGCTCCAGACCATCTCGCTGCGCTTCATGTACAAGTTGAAGCAGCTGGTCGGCCCGAACATCGACATCCCCGCGCCTGACGTGGGTACCAACTCCGAGATCATGGCGCTCTTCCTGCGTCAGTTCTCCGACGGCGAGCGCGAGCGGCACAACCAGCGTGGTGTGATCACCGGCAAGGACGTGCGCATCGGCGGCTCCGAAGGCCGCACCAAGGCCACCGGCCAGGGCGTCGCGTACACCATCGAAGATTACTTCGCCGAGAAGAACGAGACGCTGAAGGGCAAGACCTTCATCGTGCAGGGCTTCGGCAACGTGGGCAGCTGGGGCTCGCTGATTCTCCAGAACATGGGCGCCAGGCTGGTGGCGGTGAACGACGCCGACGGCACCATCATGAACATGAACGGCATCGATGCCGGCGAGCTCATGAAGTACACCAACGAGAACCCCAAGAACCTCAAGCGCTCGGTGCTCGGGTTCCCCGGGGCGCAGGTCATCTCGAAGGCCGACTTCTGGGAAGTGCCGGCCGACATCGCGCTGCCTGCCGCGCTCGGTGGTGAGATCACCGCCGAGATCGCCGAGAAGATGAAGGTCAAGCTCATCGCCGAGGGCGCCAACGGCCCGACGACGCCCGAGGCCGATCGTGTGCTCGAGCGCCGGAAGATCGACATCATCCCGGACATCATCTGCAACGCCGGCGGTGTGACGGTCTCGTATTACGAGTGGATCCAGAACAAGCGCATGGAGACGTGGACGGAGAAAGACGTCGACGCCAAGCTCGAGTTCGCGCTCAAGAAGAACTACCGCATCATCCGTGACATCGCGCGCAACACCCCGCGGCGCACGGACATGCACGACAGCCGCAACTACACGATCGGCAAGGTCGTCGACACGCGCTGCGCGGCGATGATCCTGGCGCTCAAGCGCATCGAGGCGCACTACATGCTCGAAGGCTTCTCGCAGTAACTCGGCAAGCAGCTCACGCCTTCAGGGGCCCGTCGACTCGAGTGGAGTCGGCGGGCCGTCGTCGTTTCAGCCGTGTTTGTCGCTCGCGCGGCGGTCGTCTGCCTTGTCCAGCGTGCTCTCGACCGAGCGGCGAAGCTTGTCGGCCGCGCCGTCGATCGCCTCGGTCAGGCTCGAGGCGTGCTGGGTGACGGCGCTGGGCGGCCGCCCTTCGATGCGCGCTTCCATCATGCAGCGCTTGTCGTCATCGGTCTGCTTGTTGCCGCTCTCGTCGCCGAGGTGCACCTCCACCCGGCTGATGCGCTCGGCCACGTGGCCCAGCGCTCCATTCACCGCGGCTTCCACTTCTTCCCGCAACTTCGCATCGGCCCGCACGCGACTGTCGGTGTTGATCTGGATGATCATGACTGTCCCATAACGGCGACGCCCCGTGTTTACCGGGTTGTTCTTCCCGTTCGTCCCAGCTACGGGCGGGCAATGCCGACCCCGGCCCCCGAACGCCCCAAGCAGCGGCTGGCCTTCGACAGCTCCGTCGAGGCCCTCTTCATCAAGCTCCTCGGCCCACGGCTGAGTGAAGAAGGCCGCACCAGGCTGCGCGAGGCAGGGCTCGATCTGAACCAGAAGCTGCTCCCCGCCTACCCGGCCGAAGACGTGGCCCGGTGGATTGATGTCTGCATGCCCTACGCGTACCCGGGCCTTCCCCGCGATCTGGCCATTCACGAACTCGGCCGCGAGAGCGTCGAGAGTTTCGGGCAGACGACCCTGGGCCGGGCGTTGATGATCGGCGTGCGGTTGATCGGCCTGCGTCGCGTGCTGGAGCGGATGACGCGCAGCATGCGCTCGGGGGGCAACTACCTCTCGTGCGAATGCCGGGAGCTCGGGCCCCGCGACATGGAGCTCGAGGTCAACGACCACAACACGATGCCGACCTTCTACACGGGCATGTTCGAGGCCATCGCCCGGGTGTGTGGCGTCGACGACGCGCAGGTCGAGCTGATGCCCGTCACGGGCGCGGGCTGCACCGTGCGCATGCGCTGGTCGTAGCCCAGCCCCGCAAGACAAACGGCCCGTCGACTCGAGAAGAGCCGGCGGGCCGTCGTCAGTTCAGCGCGTGCTGATGAATTACTTCTTCGGCGCAGGCGCGGGCGCCGCAGCGGGCGCGGGCGCAGGGGCCGGAGCGGGCGCAGGAGCGGCCTTGCCCGGAGGCGGCGGAGGCGCCCTGGTGCCCGCCGGAGCCGGCGCAGGAGCCGCGACCGGAGCCGGAGCCGCGGACGGCGCGCCCGTGTCACCCCAACCCGCTTCGGTCATCGTCTTCGCCTTCCACGCGCCGGCGACCTTCACCAGCGTCAGGGAGTTGCGGCCCTTCACCTTGGTCTTGCCCATGGTCATGTCGAAGTCGTCGACCACGTTCGCCAACGAGTCAGACAGCACGGCGATGGTGAGCTTGTGCTTCATGGTCGAGCCGCCCGGCATGTTCTCCCACATGGGCTTCATCATCGCGACGTAGGCCTCCTTGCTGGTGGCCTCAGCGCTCGCCACGCCCGAGAGGTTGTCGGTGAGCATGAAGACGGGGAAATCGGTGCGGGCGATCAGCGCGTCCCAATCTTTCTTGGCCTCGAGCGCGTCGCCCTCTTTGTACCAGGCCTCGATCTCCTTCTTGGTCTTGGCCTCGTTGGTGGGCTTGCGGGCGCCAGGGCCCATCTTGCTCATGTCCATCGCGGCGGGCGCGGGCGCGGGGGCAGCAGCGGCGGCCGGTGCAGGAGCGGGAGCGGCGGCCGGAGCCGGCGCGGGTGCAGCAGCGGGAGCAGGCGCAGGAGCGGCCTTCGGCGCGGGAGCAGAACCCCTGGGCGCCGGGGCCTGCGCGAAGACGGACAACGAGGTGACGACGGCAACGGCAATGGTGAGACGTTTCATGTTCAGAAACCCCCGAGAGAGTGGAAACAGCGGGGCACCCTTACCCCACCTCTCCGGAGGCCTTCGTCTCAATTTGGCTTCAGTGCAGCACGCGTTCACGATCGACGAGCAGAAGGGGTTGGTCCTCGCGCGTTTCGTAGGCGATGATCCGCAGGCCCGCTCCGCGGGTGCCGGTCGTTTCTTCCCCGTCGCCGTAATTGAGCGCCACCTGGTACCGCACCTCACACAACGCCGTCATCTCGGTTCCGTCTTCGGAGCTGAAGGTCACCTTGATGCGGCCCCCCAGCGGCAACGAGTCACGGGTTTCTACAAAAAGACCCTGCGTACTGATGTTTCTGGCGATCCCTCTCGTCATGCCGTCTGCAGTGCTGAGGTAGACGGTGAAGACTTTGTCGAAACGCAGATTCTGGCGACGTTCACTCAATGCGACGCTCCTGTTGGGTGCGGAACTGTCGCGAAGCCTACAGAGTGGGCACATGTGGGCAAATTAACTACTCAATGCGCCATCGCCTCTCGAGGAACTCAATGAAATCGCTGACCATG
This sequence comes from Archangium sp., assembly GCA_031412555.1. GTDB lineage: Bacteria > Myxococcota > Myxococcia > Myxococcales > Myxococcaceae > Archangium_A. Next base: position 8,429 of record JANODF010000901.1, read on the forward strand.
ATCTTGACGTTGGTTCCCTGTCTGGCGCTGGCCGACGCTGATCAGCGCTTCGCGAAGCTCAGAGATCAGGCCGAAGCGATGGGCGCGGTGAGCGCCTTCGTGGAGAAG
>JANODF010000902.1:0-5144 GCA_031412555.1 Archangium sp.
CGGGCTCGCCAAGGCGCGCATCTTCGATGGACAGCAGCAGGGTGACTTCGCGGTGATCAACGCCGACGACGCCGAGGTGCTCAAGCTCTCCAAGCGCGCGAAGGTGCCGGTCTACGCGTTCACGCTCGACGGCGCGCGCACCAACCCGGGCTTTGCGGGAATGGCCGTCGGCGCGAAGGAGAAGTTCATCTTCAACTTCGGCAAGCCCACGGTGTTCACCGTGACGAACAGGGCGCTGCGCGGTGCTCACAACCTGCAGAACGCGATGGCGGCCTCGTTGATGGCGCGGCTGGCCGGCATTCCCGACGCGGCGATTCAGAAGGGGCTCGATTCGTTTCCGGGCCTCGCGCACCGGCTCGAGTTCGTGCGTGAGCGGGGCGGGGTGGAGTGGATCAACGACTCCAAGGCCACCAACGTCGACTCATCGCTCGTGGCGATGAAGGCGCTGAAGGGAGACGTCCTGCTGATCGCCGGCGGAAAAGGCAAAGGCGCGTCGTATGAGCCGCTCGTCGAGGCCGCGCGCGGCAAGGTGAAAGCGGTCTTCACCATCGGCAAAGATGCTCCGTTGATCGCTGCCGCCTTTGCGGGCGTCTGTCCAATTCATGACTGCGGGACGATCGAGACGGCCGTGGCGCAAGCGGCTGAAATCTCGACGCGGGGCGACACCGTGTTGCTCTCTCCCGCGTGCGCTTCGTACGACCAGTTCAAACACTTCGAGCACCGTGGCGACGTCTTCAAGACGTTGGTGAGGGCTCTCTCATGAACACCGGAAAAACCTCTCCCTGCGACAGCGGGGAGAGGTCGGTCCTGAGCCTGTCGAAGGACCGGGTGAGGGGCTTGCTCGAATTGGCCCTCACCCCGGCCCTCTCCCCGCTTCGCAGGGCGAGGGAGCACTTCGATGACTGAACGCCGCCCCTCCTACGATCCGCTGCTCCTCGCAGCCGTGCTGACCCTCGTCGGGTTCGGCCTGGTGATGGTCTACAGCGCGAGCGCGATCACCGCGCAGGACAAGCTCGGTGACAGCTTCTTCTTCCTGAAACGCCAGGCTGCCGCCGCGGGCCTCGGTCTCTTCGGCATGGCGATCGCGATGAAGCTCGGCTACCGCCGCATGGCGCGCCTCGCCTACCCGCTGCTGGTCCTCGCGATCGTCCTGCTGATCCTCGTCTTGATCCCCGGCCTGGGCACCACGGTCGGCGGCGCGAAACGTTGGCTGCGAATGCCGGGCGTCTCGCTGCAGCCCGCCGAGGTCGCGAAGGTCGCGTGGGTCATCTACCTCGCGTACTCGCTGGCCAAGAAGCGCGACAAGGTGAAGCACTTCTCGATCGGCTTCGTGCCCCACCTCGGGCTTGCCGCGTTGCTGGTGCTGCTCTGCATGATGGAGCCCGACTTCGGCAGCTCCGTCGCGTTGCTCTTCCTCATGTTCGTGATGCTCTTCGCCGCCGGCGCGAAGCTCTCGTACATCCTGGGCATGGTGCTCGCCGCGATCCCCTTCGCGTACGTGGCCATCGCGTCGTCGCCGTACCGCATGAAGCGCATCACCGCGTTCCTCGACCCGTGGGCCAACCGCCAGGGCTCGGGCTACCAGGTGGCCGAGTCGCTCATGTCGATCGGCTCCGGAGGGCTGACCGGCCTCGGCCTGGGTGACGGCCGGCAGAAGCTCTTCTTTCTCCCCGAAGCGCACACCGACTTCATCTTCGCGATCATCGGTGAAGAGCTCGGCCTGCTCGGGGTGGGCCTGCTCATCGGCCTCTACGGCATCGTGATCTGGCGCGGCCTGCGCGCGGCGCTCAACGCGTCGGAAGCGTTCGGCACCTACCTCGGGCTCGGCGTGGTCTCGCTCATCGCGTTTCAAGCCATCACCAACATGGCCGTGGCGATGGGCGTGGTGCCCACCAAGGGCCTCACGCTCCCCTTCATCTCGTACGGAGGCAGCTCGCTCATCATGTTGATGGGCGCCGCCGGCCTGCTGCTTTCGATCAGCGCGACGGCCGAGACGGGTGCTCGCCGCAAGGGCAAGGTCAGCAAGACCTCCTCGGTGTCCATCTCGACGGGCATGGAGGCGACCGCGTGAGAGTGATGATCGCCGGTGGCGGAACGGGTGGCCATCTCTTCCCGGGCATTGCGCTCGCGGAGGAGATCGTCACGCGCCACCCGAAGAACGATGTCGTGTTCGTCGGCACCGATCGCGGACTCGAAGCGCGCGTGGTGCCGCAGAACGGCTTCGTCTTCGAGGCGATCAAGAGCCGCGGCCTCAAGGGCATGGGCCTGGTGAAGATGCTGCTGGGGTTGCTGCTGCTCCCGGTCAGCTTCTTCTCGGCCATCGGCCTGCTGCGCAAGTACAAGCCCGACGTGGTGGTCGGCGTGGGTGGCTACTCGTCGGGCCCGGTGGTGTTGATGGCCTGGCTGCTGCGCATTCCCACTGCGATTCAGGAGCAGAACGCGCTGCCCGGCTTCACCAACAAGGTGCTGGGCAAGTTCGTCGACGCGATCTTCGTGAGCTTCGAAGCCGCGATTCCGTTCTTTCCGTACAAACGAGCGCACGCGTTGGGCAACCCGATCCGCCGCGCGCTGCTGGAGAACTTCCTGCGCTCGAAGATCGCGCACGAACGCTTCACCCTGCTCATCTTCGGCGGCTCGCTCGGTGCGCGCGGCATCAACAGCCGGGTGATCGACGCGTTGCCGTTCTTGAAGGATCTGAAGGGTGAGATTCACGTCATCCACCAGACGGGCAAGGCCGATCTCGAGACGGTGAAGAAGGGCTACGCCGATCAGGCGTTCCCGGCCGACGTTCGGGAGTTCATCGACGACATGGCGGGCGCGTATCTCGGCGCGGATCTGGTGCTCTGCCGCGCGGGCGCCACTACGCTGGCTGAGCTGACCGTCTGCAAGAAGGCGTCGATCCTCGTGCCGTTTCCGCACGCGACCGACGATCACCAGGCGGTCAACGCGAAGGCGCTGGTCGATGCGGGCGCCGCCATCATGTTCCGCGAGGCCGACCTGACCGGCGAGAAGCTCGCCACCGCGATTCGCGAGTTGAAGAACGAGCCGCCGCGCCTCGCCAAGATGGAGAAGCAGGCCGGCATGCTCGGCCGCCCTGAAGCGTCGGGAGAGATCGCCGCGGTGCTCCAGCAACTGTGCCTCGACAAGTGGGGCGCACTCACGGGGCAGAAACGCCAGGGCGAGCCGCTCCGCCCCAAACTTCCGGAGAAGACACCATGACGACCTTTTCAACCTCTCCCTGCGAACGCGGGGAGAGGTCGGCCGCAGGCCGGGTGAGGGGCCACCAGTGATCCTCACGCCTTCACCACTCTCCAGCCGCTACAAGTCCCGCCACGCCGCGCGAGTGCACTTCGTGGGCATCGGCGGCATCGGCATGTCGGGCATCGCCGAAGTGCTGCTCAACCTCGGCTACCTGGTCAGCGGTTCCGACCTGAAAGAATCCGACGTCACCCGCCGCCTCGTTCAGCTCGGCGCGAAGATTCAGACCGGTCACAAGGAAGACAACGTCACCGAAGTCGACGTGGTCGTCATCTCCTCGGCGGTGAAGAAGGACAACCCGGAAGTCGTGGCCGCCAAGCGGCGCAAGATCCCGGTCATCCCGCGCGCCGAGATGCTCGCCGAGCTGATGCGCCTGAAATACGCCGTGGCGATCGCCGGCTCGCACGGCAAGACCACCACCACCTCGATGGTCGCCACGGTGCTCAACGCGGCGGGCCTCGACCCCACCGCGGTGGTCGGCGGCAAGGTCAACGTTCTGGGCAGCAACGCCAAGCTCGGCAAGAGCGAGCTGATGGTGGTCGAGGCCGACGAGAGCGACGGCAGCTTCCTGCACCTTCACCCGTCGATCGCCGTGGTCACCAACATCGACCCCGAGCACATGGATCACTACCAGACACTCGACGCGCTCAAACATGCGTTCGTCGAGTTCTGCAATCGGGTGCCGTTCTACGGGCTCAACGTGTTGTGCCTCGATCACCCCAACGTGCAGGCGCTGTTGCCGCTGCTCGAGAAACGCTTCGTCACGTACGGCAGTTCGCACGCCGCGGACTACCGGCTCGAAGGCATCGTGCTCGATGGTTTCAAGACGCGGTTCCGCGCGTTCCGTCGCGAGGTGGATCTCGGTGAGTTCACCGTGCAGATGGTCGGCGCGCACAACGCGATGAACGCGCTGTCGGTGATCGCTGTTTCCGACGAGCTCGACATTCCGCTCGATACCGTGCGCACGGCGTTGGAGAACTTTGGCGGCGTGCAGCGGCGCTTCACCGTGAAGGGCGAAGCGAAGGGCATCACGGTGGTCGATGACTACGGGCATCACCCGGCCGAGGTGCGCGCCACGTTGGCAGGGGCTCGGAAGGCGTTCGGCCGTCGTTTGATCGTCGCGTTCCAGCCGCATCGGTACACGCGCACGCACGATCTGTTCGAAGACTTCTGCAGCGCGTTCAACGACGCCGACATCGTGTTCCTCACCGACATCTACGGGGCTGGGGAGGAGCCGATCCCCGGGATTACGAGCGAGAAGTTGGCTGAGGCGGTGCGGGCGCATGGACATCCTGATGTGACCTGGATCGGCAAGCGCGCCGAGTTGGTGAAGGCGATCGAGGCCAAGCTTCAGCCGGGCGACATCGTGCTCACCCTCGGTGCGGGCGACATCACGAATACGGGACCTGATCTCCTTGCGGCTCTTCAGCAAGACCAACTGGCTCCCTCTCCCCCGCGGGGGAGAGGGTCGGGGAGAGGGCTGACGCGCGAACAGCTCGACGCGCTGGCGCAGCAATACGGGAATCTCAGTGCCGTCGCTTTCGAGGCGGACGCCCTCAAGCGCATTCCTCGCGACCTCGCGGAGAAGCACCTTCTGATTCCGATCAAGAAGTCGGGGGAACAGCTCATCGTCGCGATGGTCGATCCGAACAACATCGTGGCAATCGACGACCTCAGGTTCCTCAGCGGAATGGACATCGTGGCTGTCGTGGCTTCTGAGCCCGCGATTCGTGAGGCGATCGAAAAGCACTATGCGCCCGGCGGGAAGAATTGAGATGACCTCGTCACTCCGTGCACGCGGCGTCTGCCCTCTCCCCGACCCTCTCCCCCGCGGGGAGAGGGAGGCCACGTGCTGATGTTCCCCGATCACCTGACACCCGCGGAGG
>JANODF010000903.1:0-7189 GCA_031412555.1 Archangium sp.
CCTGTTCGAGACCCTCAAGGATGAGATCGAAGAGGGGCGGGAGCTCTTCAAGAGCCGCGTGAGCAAGGAGATCTTCACGCGCACCAACTTCTTCGATCGCGCCATCGTCGACGTGATCATCAAGCCCAAGGGGCACGTGAAGTCGAAGATCTGGTGACCAGAGCCCCTGGGGGCGACGGCGTTGGGGTGGTGACGGTTGTTGCGACCGAGGCCGACAAGGGCACTCGGATTGACCAGTTCCTCGCCCGCAGCCGCCCCGAGCTGAGCCGGGCGCGCGTGCAGGCGCTGATCGAAGCAGGCCACGTTCGCATCGGCACTAAGCCGGTCAAGGCGTCGCTGCGCATTCAGGGCATGGAGCAGGTCGAGCTCGAGGTTCCGGAGCCGATCGCGGCCGAACCCGAGGCCGAAGACCTTCCGCTCACCGTCGTCTTTCAAGATCGCGACATCGCCGTGCTCGATAAAGCGGCCGGCATGGTCGTGCATCCGGGTGCAGGGCATCACGGCGGCACGCTGGTCAATGCGCTGCTGCACCACGTGAAAGATCTGAAGGGCGTGGGTGGGGTGATGCGGCCGGGCCTCGTGCACCGCCTCGACAAGGACACTTCGGGGTTGTTGGTGATCGCCAAGCACGACGTGGCGTTGCGCGCGCTGCAGGCCCAGTTCAAGTCACGCTCGGTGGAGAAGACGTACCTGGCGCTGGTGCTCGGCCAGCCGCCCGCCGAGGGGACTTTCAGCACGCTGCATGGCCGGCATCCGAAACACCGCACGCGTTTCACCGGCAAGGTCACCAGCGGCAAGCCGGCGATCACGCACTTCAGGGTGAGCAAACGGTTCGCGGATGCGGCTCTGGTCGAGATTGGTTTGGAGACCGGGCGCACCCACCAGATTCGCGTGCACTTCGCCGAGGCGGGTTTCCCGCTGATCGGTGATTCGCTCTACGGGCCCAAGAAGGCGCAGCGGCCGGATCTGATTGCCCGGCAGGCTTTGCATGCGTGGAAGTTGGCGTTTGAGCATCCCCGGAGTGGGAAGGCTTTGACCTTCACGGCCAAGCCTCCCAAGGACTTCAAGGCGGCTGAGAAGAAGCTCTCGTGAGGCCCTCACCCTGACCCTCTCCCAGAGGGAGAGGGAAAGAGTTTTTCAGAGCATGCCCACCGACACGGACTGCTGGCGCTTGGTGAGCACCTTGATCGGCTGAATGGCCATCACCCGCATGAAGACCTTCAGCAGGTCGGGATCGAACTTGTTGCGCATCTCCGTCCACATGAGCATCAGCGCCACTTCAGGGCCGTAGCTGTCGCGAAAGGGCCGCTTCGAGGTCAACGCGTCGTAGGTGGCCGAGATCGAGATCAGCTTCGCGTACAGCCCCAGGTTGGCCTTGGGGATGATCATCTGAATGTTGCCCTGCCCATCGCGCACGGCGGTGCCGTAGTCGACCTTGTGCTCGAAGGTGGTGACCAGGCGCAGCAAGGTGGCGCGGTTGATCTGCCGCTCCTGCAGAATGTTGCGGATCGAGATCAGCGGCGCGCGGTTGATGATGTTGCGCTCTTCGAGCGTCAAGGCGCCGCGCTTGTTGAGCAGCTCGTCGGGCACGGTGCCCATGCCGGCGTCGTGGAACAACGCGATGTAGCCCAGGTCACACAGCTGCGGCTTGGTCAGGCCCAGCTCGGTGCCGTACACGATGGTCATCAGCGCGGTGTTGACCGAGTGGTACGCGAGGTACTCGCTGTCGGAGCGCGTGGTGGTCAGGCCCAGGAAGTGGGTGCGGTGATCGATGGAGATGTCGACCAGATCCTGAATCACCCGCAGCACCTTCGAAGTGGCGATGGGCTTGCCCGCGCGCAACGACTCGAAGTACTTCCGCACGAAGAAGATCGCGCGGCCGTAGCAGGTCAACGCGTACTTCTTGCGGTCGAGCTTGGCTTCGCTCTCGTCCTTCTCGTTCTCGAGCTTGTCTTTGAGCTTCGACCACTTCGCCAACTTCATCGAGACGAGCTTCTTGCCCTCGACGCCGTCTTCGTCGGCCTGGTCGTTCTGCTCCTTCGAGAAGATCCAGATGAAGCTCTTGAGCTCGGGAATGGTGACCGAGCGCACCATGGTGAAGCCGCCCACGTCTTTCGAGCGGAGCTCGTCGAGCAGGGTGCGCACGTTCTCCAGCGCGCTCATGTCGACCTTCACCAGCATGCCGTTCAAATAGAACGACTGCTTGACGCCCATGAACTCGAGCTTGCCGTCCTTCTGGATGACCTGGTTCATGGTCTCCTGAAGCTGGGCCACCGGCTTCTCGAAGACCGCGTTGTCGGGGTCGTACATCTTCACCGAGCGCACCAGCATGTAGAGCGCCGAGATGAGCTGGCGCCCCGCGGTCTGGAGCTTCTCGTTGTGTTCCCGCGCGAAGACGTCGGGTGAGGCGTCATCGGCATCGGCGACTTTGGTGAGCGAAATCTCCGACACGGTCAGGCCTCCTTCTCGGGGCTGCCGAAGAGGGCCTTGCGCACGCGGGCCAGGTGCATCTTGGCTGCGTTGTGCACCTCGGCGGGCTGCGACTTGTCTTCGGTGATCTCTTGCAGCAGCTTGGCCGTCTGAATGGTGCAGGCGCCGCTCAAGCCGGCGACCGCCAGTTGTTTCTCGGCGATCATCTTCTGCTTGTTGAACAGGCCCGCTTTCTGCGCGAGCACCGTGGCGAAGAAGCTCACCGCGCCGGGCACGCCGGTCGAGCCGAGCGCTACGTACATGCCTTCCTTTTCCTGGGGCGTCTTGTCTTCGAAGCCCTTGTCTTTGACCAGCCGCAGCAGGTCGACGTAGGCCTTCTCGCGATCGAACTCGGGCAACACGCGCGCAGCCTGCAGGCGAACCTGGAGCGTCTCGTCTTCCAGCATGCCGGCGATCAGCTTGCGCGCCTCACCGGTGCGGCCGCGCGCGATGATGCTCATCACCTCGAGGCGCAGGGCCAGGTTCTTCGACTTGAGCACCGTGCCGAAGAACTTGAGCTTGTCGGGGTGGTTCGACCGATCGAGCACGTAGATCATGTCGCGCTGCACCTGCGGCTTCTCGGCCGTCTTGAGCTTGTGCACGAACTCGTCGGGGTTCTGCTTGGCGAAGACCACCAGCACGTCGCACAGCAGGGTGCGGTTTTCGGGGAGCTCGATCACCTCGAGCGTGCCCAGCAGCGCCGGCACCGCGTCGGGCGTCACGTTGGTCAGGTACTTCACCACCTCGGGCGGGTTCTTGAGCTTGGCGTACTTGAGGATCTCGCCGATGCGGTTGAGCCGCTGCTCCTCACCCATCTTCGAGATGAAGCCGCGCAGCAGCTCGCCGATCGAGCTGTCGGCGCCGGCGCGTTGCTCCATCGCGCGCAGCTTGAGCACCACCTGGTTGATGATGGCGAAGTCTTCCTGCAGCAGCATCGCGTCGAGCAGCTGCGAGAACATGTCGCTGAGCAGGTTGGCGTCGGTGACGCCGTTCTCCACCACCTGGAAGACGGCGCTGATGAGCTTGGGGAAGAGGCGCTGGTTCTCTTCTTCGTGCACCTCGCGCTGCAGCCGCGCCTTCAGATCGGGGGTGGCGGTCAGGCCGGTGATCACCACGCCGCGCATCTGATCGATGTCGTTCATCTGCATCTCGAGGTCCGACTCCGAGAGGCGCGCGAAACGAATGTAATCCTCGGAGTTGGTGCGCAGCCGGCGCTGCAGGTAGTCGACGATCTTGTCGACCTCGACCTGCACTTCTTCCTCCGACATCTCCTCGACCTTGAAGCCTTCGACCATGATGTATTCGAAGTTCGGCATCTGAGCGCGCCACAGCTGCGCGTTGATGTCGTCGGCGCCGCGCTCGGGATCCGAGAGGGCGATCATGGTGAAGGTGGTCATCTCCTGCAGGGAGAACCCGTCGCGAAAGACGATCTGCCGGATGCCGTCCTTGAAGAACTTGTACGGCATCGGGTTGTCTTCGGTGAACAGGTCCTGCTTGAAGATCGTGAAGTTGGTGATCTCCACGCGCAGGTTCAGCTGGCCGTAGGTCTTGGTGTAGTCGGCCAGCGCGGTCCACGCCTTGGTGAGGTACTCGCCGTACTTCGCCTCGTTGTGGCGGTACATCGAGATGACCTTGAGGCCCTTGAGCAGGTGGTAGGCGACCTGCCGGCCGGCCTCGACCTGCGCGCGGATCTTGGGATCCGTCATCGGGTCTGGAGCGGGCGGGGGGGCAGCGGCAACAGAGGCGGCCGCGGGGACAGGAGCTCGATTCGGCATGCGCCCGAAAGCGTAGCCTGAAGGTCAGCGAATGGCGTCGCGCAGACGCCGGGTCAGCACCTTGACGATGCCCTGAGCGATCTCGGGCTTCTCCGTCATGATCTCCTGGAAGTCCTCCCGGGTGATCTTGAGCAGGTTGGTGTCGTCGACCGCCGTCACGGTGGCCGAACGCGGCGCGGCGTCGAGAATGGCCATCTCGCCGAAACACTCCCGCTCACCCAGCTCGGCGATCACCCGATCGGCCTTGTGCACGCGCACCTTACCGTCGATCACCAGGTACAGCGCGTCGCCCGATTCACCTTCGGCGAAGATCTCGTCGGCCTGATCGCGGCTCTCTTCGCTCGAGATGAGCGCGATCGCGGCAAGGTCTTCCCCGGGGATCTGTGAAAACAGATCGATCGACTTGAGGAAGAGCACTTTTTCGACGGTGGAGAGCATCCCAAAGCATCGTTCTGTGAAAGGTCTTCCCTGTCCAGCAGTGTCAGCTGGCGGCGGCAGACGAGGCGATCAACACGGCCGCGTGACGGCGAACCAGGGGCGCGTCGTCTTTGAGGCGCGCTTCCATGTGGGGCGCGGCCAGAGAAGGTGACTTGCGGTGCAGCGCCACCAGCCCGATCTCGCGCACCACCGGGTTGCCATCGGCGATCGACGAGGCGAGCACCTGGTTGCGCGCGGCCTCGTCTTGCGTCGACTCCGAGAGCGCCCACGTGGCGCAGGCGCGCACCCAGGCCGCTTCGTCTTTGGCGAGCTCCCTCAGCATCACCTCGGGCGAGACGGTGGGGGCGGGGTAGGTCTCGGTCACCTGCTTGAGCCGTTCGGCGCGGGGCAGCTCTTCCACCAGGGGCAGGAAACGGCCCTTGAGCCCACGCTCCAGAAGGTTGTCGAGCAGCTCCACCGCGTTGCCCCGGCGCCGGGCCGCTTCACCAGCCGAGGCGTCTTGAATGCCCACGCTGATCTGCTCCATGTCGGCGTCGGGGTAGAGCACGGCCAGCAGGAGGAACGCGCGGCCTTCCACCTGCTTGATCTTCTCCATCAGGGCCGAAGCGAGCAGGGCGCGGGCGGCCGCTTCTCCATCACGCGGCGTATTCGGGCCGGGCACCGCGTCGAGCTTGAGCAGCTCGAGCTGATGCAGGGCCCGCCAGGCGCGCTCGAGCTCGCGATCGACCGCGCGTTTGACGGGGCTGACGTCTTTGAGGAGCAGCCGCTTGCCCTTCACGGCGCGGGCGAGCGAGCGGTACATCACGCCGCGCAGCTCTTCGTCGGCTTCGTCGAGGTGGCGGGCGATGATCTCCACCGCCTCACTGGTACCCAGGCGGCCCAGCACCCGCGCGATCGCCCGGCGAATGTGGGCGTCTTCCAGGTGGTTGCTGAGCACCTTGGCCAGCGTGGAGAGAATCGTGGATCCGTAGGCGGTGAGCGCCTGGGTCGCCTCGCGCAACGTCTCACGGGACTGCGTGCGGTAAATGAGGGGAATGACGAACTCGGGGCTCTTGAGCACGCCGGCCGCGGTGATCGCCTCACGCCGCACCCGCACGTCGGGGTCGTTCATCAACTGCAGCACGGGTTGATAGAAGTTCCGCACGCCGATGGCGCCCAGCACCTTGGCTGCGTGTTGCCGCATCACCGGGTCGGCGTTGTCGATGAGCGCCTTCAAGGCCTCCGCGGCGACCAGCACGCCATCGAGACCTCCGAACCGGATCATGCCGGTGACCGCCGCGCTGCGAATGCGGGGATCGGGATCAGCGAGAAAGAGCCGCACGCTGCGCACGGCCTTGTCTCGGCCCATCGCGCAGAACGCGTCGATCGCCGCGGCGCGCACCGCGGGGTCGGCGTCTTCGAAGCGGCGGAAGACCGAGTTGGCGAACCGCATGGTCTGGCGGTGCGCGTAGTACTCCAGCGCCTTGACCCGCACGGCGGTGGAGCGGTGCTCGAGCAAGGTCTCCACCCGCTGATCGAGCTCCAGCTTCTCCAGGTGCGGCAGCAGGGCGAGGGCGTTGAGTACCTCCTGCTCCTGATCGCTGGCCAGCGCGCGCTCCAGCACCCGGTTGGTGTTGCCGTCGATCACGTGGTGGCGGGCCGATTCGAGATCGAGGCGGCGCTGCTTCAGGTTGTCTTGCAGCGACTTGATGTACTTCGTGCGCATGCCCATCACGACGGCGATCCAGCCGCACGCCAGCGCGAGGGAGAACCAGGCGAGCTTGTACGGGTCGCCCTTCATGAAGATCCGGTAGCCCGCCAGCGACAGGCCCGCGAGGCCGATGGCCACGGGTTTGACCACCCCGTCGATGAAGGCCTTGGCCGACACGCGCACCTGCGCCGGCACCGGCAGGTAGAGAATCTGCGTGGTGGCGTCGTTGACGGAGTAGCGGAAGAGCGTGTCGGCGCCCTTGGCCATCGAGGCCGCCCACAGCGCAGGGAAAATGAGCAGCGCCACGTCGCCCAGCGCGAGGGACACCGGCAACACGGCCAACGAGCCGATCACGCCCGCGCGGTTGAGCAGCCGGCTGGTGCCGAACAGCTGCAGGCCCAACGCGAGCGCGCCCACCACCGCGCTGAAGTAGCCGAAGTACGCGGCCAGCTCGTCGCCCTTCATCTTGTCGGCGGCGACCACCTTGAACTGGAAGTCGATGAGCGTGGTGGTGAAGAAGGTGACGGCCGAAAGGATGGCCACCGTGCGCAGGTGAGAGTCGTTGAGCACCCGGCTCGCGCCGCCGCTGCGTTTGGCCGGGCTGGGTTTGCCCGAGGCTGCGCGCGCGAAGAGCCGCTGACGGCCCAGCCGGCCACCCGCGAAGCTCGCAGCGCCGGTGATCAGCAGCAGCACCGCGCACATGAGCAGCAGGCTGTTGGTGCCGTACGCGATCGAGATGCGCGCGCTGATGAGACCGATGATGATGTTGGCGAACGTGCCGCCTGCACCGATGAAGCCGTACAGGCGCTTGGCTTCG
>JANODF010000904.1:0-5651 GCA_031412555.1 Archangium sp.
CCCCCCCCGGGGGGGGGGGGCGGGTGGGGGTGCGGGGCCCTGCCTTGAAGATCCTTCACCTGTTGGCCTCCCCCTATTTCACCGGCCCTGCGGAAGTGGTCACCCAACTCGCGCTGGCCCAGAGATCACTCGGCCACGAAGTCTTCATCGCGGTCGATCGCAAACGTTCGTCACACACCAGCGAAGAGCTGATCGTGCCCCGCCTCGAGCCGCTCGGCCTCCTCACCACCGCCTCACTCGAACTCTCGGTGAAGTCCACCCCGTGGACGATGCTGCGAGACGTGCTCGAGCTGCGCTCCCAACCCGTCGACGTGGTGCACGCGCACTTCAGCCACGATCACACCATCGCGCGCCTCGGAAGACCGAAAGGCGCAAAGCTGATCCGCTCCATCCACGCGCCGCGCTCGATTCGGTTCGGCATGCCCTCCGCCGACGGGTTCACCGTCCCGATGGATTCACTCTCTCGACGTTTGCTGGGGCGCCGGGTGCTGGTGCTCCCCTCCATCGTCGGGCCGGAGTTCGTGCCCGCCGTCGATCGCGCTGCACTGCGCCGTGAGCTGGGCCTGCCCGAAGGAAAGCTGGTGGGCATGGTCTCCACCTTCCAGGCCTCGCGCCGCCACGAGCTGGGCCTCGCCGCCTTCGCGAAGCACGCCGAAGGTTCGCTGCTGCTGGTCGGTGATGGTCCGCTGCACGATCAGTTCAAAGCCCAGGCACCCGAGCGCGTTCGTTTCGTGGGCTACCAATCGGGCCCTGCGTTCGTGAAGTACCTCCAGGCGCTCGACGAAGTCTGGATTCTCGGCCTGGGCAACGACTGGAGCGCCCGCGCCGCCGCTCAAGCCCGCGCCTGCGGCGTGCGCGTCGTCGCCGTCGATGAAGGCGCTCTCGCCCGCTACGCCGATGCGTTGGTCGAGCCCACCGTCGAGTCATTGCTCGCCGGCGCCTTCAGCTCGGAGCGCCGCGAGCTCACCCTCGAGTCTGCCGAAGCCATCGCCACCCGCGTGGTCGCCTTCTACACATGAACTGGTACGGCCCACCCACGCTGCTCACGTGGTTGTTGGCGCCGCTCGCCTTGCTCTACGGCCTGATCATCCGCGCGTGGCATCTGATGTTCGAGCTCGGCCTCCGCAAGCCGGTTCGCATCGAAGGCGCCACGGTGGTCTCCGTCGGCAACCTGGTGGTCGGGGGCGCGGGAAAGACCCCGGTGGTGATGCACCTCGCGAACGAAGCGGTACGCCGCGGCTTCAAGGTCGCTGTGCTCTCCCGCGGCTACGGCCGCACGGCGAACACGCTGCGTTCGTTCACCAGCGCAGAACTCCCCCCGGTCGACGAAGTAGGAGACGAGCCGCGCCTCATCGCCCGCAGGTGCCCAGGCGTCACGCTCTGGGTGGGCGCCGATCGGGTGGCCCTCGCGCGAGCCGCCGTCACGAAGGGCGCTGATCTGCTGATCCTCGACGACGGGTTTCAGCACCGCCGCCTCGCGCGCGACTTCGACGTGCTGGTGGATGGCGGCGTGGGAAACGGGTGGATGCTCCCCGCAGGCCCGCTGCGGGAGCCCGCTTCAGGCCGCAAACGAGCCACCCACGTCTGGGGCCGCGACGGAACCGCCGGCGACGTCGAGGCCCGCCACCTGATCAACCGCGTGCGCAGCCCCGAAGGCGACGCCGTCACCCTGCAGGGACGATCAGTGGTGCTCCTGCTCGGTGTCGCCCGCCCCGATCTGGTCGAAAAATCAGTGCTCGCGCTCGGAGCGGCCGTCGCGGGCCGGCACTTCCACCCGGATCATCACGTCTTCACCCCCGTCGAGCTCGCCGCTGCCCGCGCTGAAGCAGAAGAGAAGGGGGCCTGGCTGGTGACCACCGAGAAAGACGCCGAGCGGCTACCGGAGCAGTCGGCGTACGTGCTGGTGCTGGAAGTCGAAGTGACCCGCGGTGAGCTCCCGCTCCCCCGCGGGCGAGACGGGTGACAGCGCCGCCGCGAGATGCCAAACGCGTCTCGTGCCGACCGCACTCTTGAAGCGATTCCCCCAGGTCCGCGTGCTCGTCGTCGGAGACCTGCTCGCTGATCACTACCTCTACGGCCAGACCGAGCGCGTCAGCCGCGAAGCCCCAGTGCTGATCGTCCGCCACGAGCGCGAAGAGGTGAAGCTGGGCGGGGGCGCCAACGCCGCAGCCAACGCCAGCGCCCTCGGTGCGAAGGTCAGCGCCATCGGCGTCATCGGCCGCGACGATCTCGGCCGCCAGCTGAGCGCCCTCTTCAAGAGCAGTGGAATCACCCTGCGCGCGGTCACCTCCAGCGTGACCGAGAGCCGCACCCGGGTGCTCGCGGGCGGCCTGAGCACCACGCGGCAGCAGATGCTCCGCATCGATCGAGGTGTGACCGGGCCGCTTCCTCCGAAGCTGCGCGCGTCATTGGCCGTGCAGGTGCTCAAAGAAGGCCTCGCCGCCGATGTGGTGATGGTCTCCGACTACGGCGCTGGCGTGCTCTGCGAAGAGACCCGCTCCGCCCTGCGGGCTGTCGCGAGCAAAGGCGTGCCGGTGTGTGTCGACTCCCGCTTCGGCTTGACCGATTTCGCAGGGCTGACGGTCTGCAAACCCAACGAGCCCGAGCTGGCCGCCTTCACCGGCATGCCCATCCGCAATGACGCCGAGCTGCTGGCCGCGGGCAAAGTCGCTCAGCAGCGCCTCGCCTGCCAGGTGCTCCTGGTCACCCGGGGCCACCGCGGCATGACGCTCTTCGAGAAGGGCAAGAAGCCGCTCCACATCCCCGTCTACGGCTCGGAAGAAGCGGTCGATGTCACCGGCGCCGGAGATACGGTGTCCGCCACCTTCGCCCTCGCCCTCGGAGCCGGGGGAACCCCCTCTGAAGCCGCTCGGCTGGCCAACATCGCCGGCGCGTTGGTGGTGCAGAAGCAGGGCACTGCCACCGTGACCCGCCTCGAGCTGGAGCGGGAGCTGGCCCGATGAGCCTCGAAGACGCTCGCCGGACGGTCGAAGCCTGGAGAGCGCAGGGGCTCAAGGTCGCCCTGGCCAACGGGGTGTTCGATCTCCTTCACGTCGGTCACGTTCGTTACCTCGAAGCGGCGAAACAGTTGGCGGATCGCCTGGTGGTGGCGGTGAACTCCGATGCGTCGACCCGCGCGTACAAAGGCCCCGGCCGCCCCGTCATCCCCGAAGGGGAGCGGGCCGAGCTGCTCCGGGCCCTGCGCTGCACCGATCTGGTGCTGATCTTCGAAGAACCGGACGTTCGAGTGGTGATCCGGGCGCTCAAACCCGACGTGCACGTGAAGGGCACCGACTACACGCCCGAGAGCATCCCCGAGCGGGCGGAGGTCGAGGCCTACGGAGGCCGGGTCGCCGTGGCCGGAGATCCCAAGGACCACAGCACCACGGCCCTGCTCGCCCGGCTCCCGACTGAAAATTGATTCCCCGGGGGAAGCCCACTACGAGAGGACATGCTCCGAAGCATGACGGGCTTTGGCACTGGTACTGCCACGGCCGGCAACGAGTCCCTCACGGTTGAGCTGAAGTCGGTTAACCACAAGTTCTGCGAGGTGAAGGTGAGGCTCCCCCGGGAGCTCGCCGCCCTCGAAGGAGCGCTCCAGAAGCTGGTGAAGGACAAACTGGCCCGCGGGGCGGTCGATGTCTCCGTGCGACGGGCCAGCCGCACCGCGCTGGGCGTGGTGCCCCAGGTCGACGTGGCGCTGGCCCGCGAGTACCGCCGCGCCTGGGGCGAGCTCGCCAAGGCGCTGGAGCTGCCCGACACCGTCACGGTGAAGGACATCGCCACCCAGATGAACGTGATCCGCCTCGAGGAGCCCCAGGTGGGCCTCGAAGACGCGGGCAAAGCCGCCGAGAGCGCGCTCGCCCTGGCCCTCGAGGCCCTGCAGAAGATGAGGGAGAAAGAAGGGGTGGCGCTCGCGGCCGACCTGTCCTCCCGGCTGGGCCTCGTCACTCAATGGGTTGAAGAGGTACGCGTGTTGGCGCCCAAGGCCATCGATCTCTACCGCACCCGTCTCTCGGAGCGCATCGCCGAGCTCTCCAAGGGGCTGGCGGTCGAGCCCCAGCGACTGGCCCAGGAAGTGGCCTTCTTCGCCGAGCGCACCGACGTGGCGGAAGAGATGACCCGCCTGGCCTCTCACCTGGAGCAGTTCAACGAGCTGCTCCGCTCGGCCGAGCCCTCGGGCCGGAAGATGGATTTCCTCGTTCAGGAAATGCACCGCGAGGTGAACACCACCGGCTCCAAGAGCCAGCACGCCGACATCAGCAGCCGAATCATGCAGCTCAAGGCCGAGCTCGAGCGCATCCGCGAACAGGTCCAGAACGTCGAATGAATACCAATCCCCAGATGCCGGTGAGCCTCTCACCGGGACTCCTCGTGGTCCTCTCGGCGCCTTCGGGCGCGGGCAAGACCACGCTCGCTCACATGCTCAAGAAGGAGTTCCCCGAGGCGGAGATCTCGGTGAGCTACACCACCCGTTCTCCCCGGGGCGCCGAAGTGAACGGGAAGGACTACCACTTCGTCGATCCGCTCACGTTCAAGCAGATGATCGACCGCAACGAGTTCGTGGAGTGGGCCGAGGTGCACGGCAACTTCTACGGTTCGTCCAAAGAAGTGATCGGTCACAGCTACCGCGCCCAGGGCATGGCCCTGTTCGACATCGACGTGCAGGGCGGCACCTCCATCAAGCGGAAGTACCCCGACGCCGTGACCATCTTCATCCTCCCGCCCAGCATGGAGGAGCTCGAGCGCCGCCTGCGTTCCCGCGGCACCGACAGCGACGACGTGATCCAGCGCCGCATGCTCGCCGCGCGCGCCGAATGCGAGAAGGGCGCGCAGAGCTACGACTACCTGGTGATCAACGACCGCCTGGAGGACGCTTTCCTCCAGCTCCGATCAGTCCTGATCGCAGAACGCACTCGGCGGGGTCGGGTGGACATCACCGGACTTCGGCTCAACAGCCCAGATTGATTAGAGAATTACGGGATTCGAAAATTGTTGGGCGGGGTGTTGACGATGGGCCAACCGATCTGTATATGCCGCCCCCCCGCGCTGTTTGAGGCGGGTCTGGCGGGCGGGTTGTTCGGTGGTGGGCGAGTCGTTCGAAGAACGAAGTCAGGGTCGAAACTGAAGGTCCGTCGGACCGCAGCACCACAGCAAGAATACGATGATGATCACCTGATCAGCATCCTTGACGACACCTCGGAAACGAGAGACTAAAGGATGCTCCAGAGCCGGTAAATCGGCCTGGGATGCAGGGTCTCTCCTCAGCCGGTTCGCCGGAAACTGAAGAGAACAAGACCTTGACGAACTTCAGGCGGTGGATGTAGAAGCCGCCCACGCCGACCCGGAAAAAGGGTCGGGCAGCAAAGCAGAAAAGCTGAAGTCGAGCAGCAAAAAAGAAGTTGCAGAGCAGACGGTTGAGGATGTAGAAGGCGCCGGCAACACGCAGCGCAGTTACAAAATGCAGGTCGCTCTTTGAAAACCGGATAGCAAGCCCAAGAAGTACTGCAAGTATACGCAGTGCAACAAATATAAGTTCTGTCGGAACACACACCGACAGGACGCTAGCGGACAACCGAATCAGCAATGGTTTGGAAGTCAATCGCCAGTCAATACACTCTAATTCAATCTTGGAGAGTTTGATCCTGGCT
>JANODF010000905.1:0-11424 GCA_031412555.1 Archangium sp.
TGGAAGACCGACTGCAGAACGAAGACCACGAACTCCATGGTCGTGTAGTTGTCGTTGTGAAACAGCACCTTGAAGAGCGGCGGCTTCTTGAGCTGTTCCTTTCGTTTGGTAGCAGTGGCTACACCGGTATCGCCGTCGTCCTTGCTGGGGCGATGTTTGGTTGCCATGGCGGCCTGAAAGTAACAGACGATTTGCGGCGTGCACCCTGGCTGTGCGTGCCCCCGCACACTGTTCGGATAGGTGAAACAGGCCTGTTGACGATGGGTTCGCGCCCGGTTCTCCTGTGGCTCGGTGCTCGCGTTCGCCCTTGCCACGCTGCTGGGTCAGTCTGCACCGATGGTGGCGGTGATCGACATCTCGTCGGAAGACGCGATCTACGAGGACATCTCGAGGCGCTACGCGGAGTCGTTGGTCGAGGCGCTGACGAAAGAAGGCGTCACCGCCGTTCGCATCGACGAGTCCGACTTGCCGCCGGAAGGCTGCCGCCTGGGGCCCTGCCTGGGCGTCGCCGCCCGCGAGAAGGGTGCGCTGGCGATCGTCACGCTCGACGCCGAGGAGCTCTCCGAGACGAAGAGCAAGGTGGTGGTGACGGTGATGCGGTCCACCAACGGCGAGCCGCTGGCGGGAGGGCGTTACGAGCTGAAGGTGGGCGTGAAGAAGGCGCCGAAGGGGCTGGTCACCTTCCTGGCGCAGGTGAAGAAGGCGATGGCGAAGGTCGTGCCCGCGGCACCTCAACAGCTGAACAAGTGATCAATTGAGTCGGGGCTTAACGCCGCCCCTTCCCATTCCCATGGCCGTGCCCGTTGTGGCGGCAGGCGTACCCATCCCAGTGATGCGCGGGAGGGCAATCCACCCGCCTCACCGCTGCTGCCCCATGAAACCCGCGGTGATGGCGGGGAACGACGATGCAGCTCGAGCCCAGAACGGCAAACAGGGTCAGCGCGAGAAAGGTCTTCATGAGGGGGAACCCTGCCAGTCGCCCCGGGTGAGCCTCAACCCCGAAGAGTGGGCGGAGGTGGGCTCAGCTGCGCCAGGAACCACGAAAACGAAAGGGTGGCCTCACCCCGCCCGACGAAACCGTGACCCGGCACCAGATCCACACCGCCGCGCAGATGCAGTCCCACGCCGAATTGACCGAGCCGCAAATCAGCGCCCAGCAACAACCGCTGTGGCAGCCGCACCACCTGCGAAGTGACGAAGACCTCGACACCCGTTTGCAGGCCGAAGTCGAAGGTGAACCTCTCGCCGCCGAGCGCGAGATTGAGTCCGGCGTGGGGACCCAGCCCGAGGTCGAACGCTGAAGGCACGACGTGAGCGGAAGCGCCCACGGTGGTGGAAGCGGTCGCCAGTCGATTCTTCGTGAGCTGCCACACCCGCGCGCCACGCAGCTCGAGGGTGCGATCGAAGAAGGCATAGAGCACCTCTGCGCCGATGCCGGCCATCGCGCCCGGTGCATCGGGGAAGACGACGCCCAGGCCCGCGGTGCGAGTGCCTGCCCACGCTTCGAGTCGAAGGTCGGGCTGCAAACGACCGCGCGCGCTGAGCCAACCGCCTTCGGCGTCCGCGAACGTGGCGCTCAACAAGGCAACGAAGAAGAGGGCGCGTTTCATCGCACCTCCACCGTCGCGCGTGGAATGAGCCGCAGTCCCGCTTCGCCTACGGTGCCGTCACTCATCGCCGCGTCGAGGAAGCCGATGAGCGCCTGCTCGATGCGTTCGTGCGCGTCGTTCAGCTCAGCGGACGGCGGGCAGTCGCGTTCTCGATCTTCCGTGTCGGCGTCGGTGAATTGGTAGTGCGTGACGCCCTCGAGCACCGTGAGCGCAGTCGGGGCACCGATGGTGTTCCAACCCGCTCGCACCTTGTCGAGCTGGGCGGAGCAGTCGAGTTCACCCGCAAGGCTCAAGGAGGGCTTGGTGAACGCCATCGCCGCCGCGGTGTCCGCGCTGTCCGGGAAACCCGCCTCGAGTACGACGGCAGCGAAGCCTCCGCCGAGCGCGAGCTTCATGGCCACCACGCTGCCCAGCGAGTGCCCCGCGACCGCGATGCGATCGGGGTTCACCAGGTCCTCGAGCAACGAGCCGCTCGGCGGAGAGACCAGCAGCCCACGCGCCGCCTGCCCGTAGTCGACCGAGAAGAACGCGAGCTCCAACTGGTTCTCGGGGATCACCACCACGTAGCCCGCACGCGCCAGCGCTTCGGCCTGCCACTCGTAGCGCTTCGTGCCGACGAACCCGCCTTGAATGAAGACCACTCCGGGGAGCGGCGCGCCCAGCGGGCTGCCCACCGCCGTCGAGGGGAAGAGCACGGTCATGCGCACGAGATCGGTGCCGTTGGTGCGCACCTCGAACTCGGCCCGGCTCACGCCTTCGCTGATGGGTTTGCCCGAGGTGGGCGCGGCCAGGCTGCAGCCGGTGAGCAACAAGAAGAGCAGAGAGAGACGCACTTCAGCGCTCGGCAGGCCGGTGAACGGCGACCGCGCTGGGCACGGCCTTCCGCACCACGCGAAAGGGCACGCTGGCGCCGACGGTGGTGTACAGATTCGCGCCCGTGCGCGTCTTCGCGGTCTTGAGGGGGAACTCCTTGGCGCGCGCGACGAACCACTCACGCACGGGCTTGAGCTCGAGCACGTGCACCTCCTGAACGTCGACGAACACGTACACGAGCAGATCCGCGATCGAATAGAGAAAGCAGCCCGGCGAATCTTTCTCGGCGTTGCTGATCAGCTCGAAGAAATAGGTGCCGCGCCGGAAGCCCTGGCGATCGCCCTTCACCTCGACACCGAGCACCTGCTGGCCCGGCCGCTCCCAGAGGAGGTCGACGCCGCGGTGCTGGAACCGCGGATCATTCTGCACGTCGTGCACGAGACTGCCGGGCACCTGGTTCATCATCACCTCGCGCGCGAGTGACACCGCGCGGTCCGCGGCGCCCATCACGCCGCGCATCGAATAGGCGCGGCTCAATTACTTGCGGAGCTCGACACCGACGGCGACGAGCTGCTCCTCGCGGTACTTGCCGTCTTTGCCCTTGGGCACCGTGGCGCCTTCGGCCTCGTAGTGCTTGGCGCGCGCTTCTTCGAGCAGGGCGACCTTCACCACGCCTTCGACCTTGGCGGTGCTGCCGGCCGAGTCGAGGGGCACGAAGAAGCCGTAGTCCTTGAAGGTGACGCGCACGCCGGGGCCCTTCTCGGTGCCGGCCAGCTCCATCCAGCAGCCCTTCTTCTCGCAGGCCTTGCGGATCTTCGCTTCGACCGCGACCGTCTTGCCTTCGTATTCGGTGGGGGCGGCGAGCAGCTTGCTCAGCTCGACCGCTTCGGCGCCTTTGAGCTTCTCACCGCGGGTCATCGTGGGAGCAGTCACTTCAGGGGCGGCGGTCAGCAGCAGCGCGACGAGCAGGGTGTTCATGCCGCTCACGTAGCCGAAGGGTGGAGTTCTGAGCAAGCCTGTGACTCCCTCTCCCCTCGGGACCCGGCCCAAAGCCAACCCCGCGCAGCGTGCGGGTCGAGAGGAAGTGCTCGCCGTGGAGGTACCTGCCCGCAGGAGCACGCTGGAACGCGGCCAGACTCTCAGCGGGGCGCAACGGAGCCGTCATCTGCACGATTGTCTCAGCGAGGGAACAACACCGCCAGCGCCGCTCGTGAACGTGGGGTGAGCTGCGCCTCGGTGGGCCACTGCACCTGCGCTGAATCGACGAGGCTCTTCGAGAACAGCGCCTCCATCACGCGCATCACGCGGCCGTCGGGCTGTTGGTCGCGATCGAACGCTGGCACCAGCCCGCACAACGAGAAGCCCCGGCGCTCGGCGAACAGCTGTTGGCCCCTCGACGCCAGCGTGACCCAGACCAGCAACAGCTCGGCACCCATCAACGCGCCGAGCGTCTCGAACAACATGAAGCCGAGCGCCCCGAGAAACCCGGCCCGTGCTTCCGGTGCAAGGACACCGAGCCTGGCATGCAGCGTGCGCGCGGCGACCTCGCGCTCGAAGGCCTGAAAGCCGACCACCTCACCGTCGCGGCAGATGGCGAACGCGAAGAGGTCGCGCTCAGGGTGGTGCGCAGAGGCGAGCTGGGTCTGGAGCACTTCGGGCTCGAGGAAGACCGACTCCGCGCCGACACCGATGGTGGGGTACCAGCTGCGCAGGCGCTCGGGCAGCGTCGACAACTCAGCCTCTGTCCACGCGCGCAGCGTCACGCCCTCGGGCAGCGCAGCGGCGCGCATGAACTCGTCCATCGTCGGCCAGGCCATCAGGGGGTGCACACGGCGCCTCTACCTCAGCGTTGGCTCCACAACAGCGGCAGGTCGACCCGCAGCCCCACGAGCGCAAACCCGAAGTTTCCCCAATTGTAGATGTCACGGGTCGGCACGTCGGCCCCGCCCCCGACGAGCCTCACCCGAAGCAGGAGATCGAGGCCCGAAATGACGGGGACGCCCAGGGTGAGCGCGACGTCGTGAATGCCCCCGCGCAAGCCGATGCCGAAGGTGTTGAAGAAGTCGACGTCGGCCTGTGCATACAGAATTCCCGCATCGAACCGCGCGCGCGCCTTCAGCGCACCGACGACCCCGATGTCGCGCTCGACGGCAAACACCGCGGGCGAGGTGTCGACCGTGCGGAACTCGACGGACGCGTTGCGGATCTGCACCGAGGCCCCGACCCCGAGCGTGAAGCGCGAGACCTTCACGAGATCGAACAGGTAGCTGAGCCGGTAGCCGTCGAAGAGGTACCGGTGATCGACCACCGACGTGTCGGCGAAGGTGGTGCCCTTGAACGTCAGGTCGCGCGTCAGCGTGGTGCGCGTGGTGAGGTCGAGCGGCGCATAGGTGGCGATGACGGTGTGCCGCGCAATTCGGGCTTCGATCGCCAGGCGAAGGGCGATCGCGAGGTTGTTCTGCTGGCCCACCTCCTTCGCGGAGTACAGCGTGCCGTTGGCGCCGTACCGGCCGTCGTTCTGAAACAAGTAGGCAGCGCCCACCTCGAGATCGACGATCAACGAGTCGAACAAGGGTGACGGCACCGGGGGAGCCGCAACGGGCGTCGTCTCGGGTTTCTCTGCTTGCCCCAGCACGACGAGCGCGACGATCAGAAAGGCATTCATGGTGTGCCCTCCAGTAAAAGCGGGGAGGGACAAAGTCTCGGTTGTTTCTGCCGTCGAAGTCGGGGTGCCCCAGCACGTGCGCAACGGTGTACGGTGCCCCTCGCTTTGCAGCTCATCATGCCTGCCAGGAATCGTTCGTTCGGCCCGCTCGACGCCCTGGCCTTGATCGGCGTGTTGGGCTTCGCCATCGCCCGCTGGATCCCGGTGGCCCGGTTGATCCCGTTCTGGGGCTGCGGCTTTCGCAAGATGACCGGCATCCCGTGCCCCGGTTGTGGCCTGACCCGGGTGGCAGACCGCTTCGCGCACTTCAACGTGCTGGGCGCGCTCAAGGCGAACCCCCTGGGCACCGTGGCCGCGTCTCTCTTCGCGATCGCCATCGTCTACAGCGCGCTGCACCTGATCTTCCGCGTGCCGGTGCCGGAGTTCGTGCTCGATCAGAAAGAATGGCGCCGCGTGCGGTGGGGCATGGTGGCGATCTTCGCGCTCAACTACGTGTGGGTGGTCTTCGCGTACAGCGTGCTGGGCCTGCGCTGACATGCTCTGGCTTCTGGTCGCGCTCGGTTACCTCGCGGGCTCCATTCCTTTCGGGGTGATCATCACCTCGCTCTTCGCCGGCAAAGACGTGCGCGCGGCCGGCAGCGGCAACATCGGAGCGACCAACGTCGCGCGGGTGGCGGGCAAGAAGCTGGGCGCGCTGGTGCTGTTGCTCGACGCCGCGAAGGGCTCGTTGCCGGTGGTGTTGGGGCTCTGGCTCGCACCCCAGAACGCGCTGCTGCACGTGGCCATCGGCGCGGCCGCGTTCCTGGGTCACGTCTTCCCGGTCTGGCTCGAGTTCAAAGGCGGGAAGGGTGTGGCCACGGCGCTGGGTGTGCTGCTCGTGTTGTTGCCGATCTCCGCGCTCATCGGTTTTGCGACCTGGGTGATCATCCTCGCGGCCACCCGCATCAGCTCGATCGGCTCCCTGCTCGGCGCGCTGCTCGCGATCATCAGCAGCTTCTTCCTGGGCCGGCCGCTGGAGTACTCGCTGCTCGGCGTGGGCCTGCTGCTGGCGATGTTGTGGACCCACCGCGGAAACCTCGAGCGCATCTTCAAGCGCACCGAGAACCGCGTCTGAGGCGCGATGCTCGAAACGGAACCCGTTCGCAGCTACCAGGCCGTTCGTGAAGCCATCGAGCTGAAGCGGGGCGAGCAGCTCAACCCCGTTGAGTCGGTCGTCTGGTCGCTCGAGCAGCTGCTGGGCAGCCTCTTCGAGTTCAGCCTTCACCTCTGGGATCAGCGTAACCCCGACGGCCCTCGAACCATCGCGGCCATCGCTGAGGCCGCACGCGAGAGCGATCCCCTCATCGCCGATTTGCTGCGTTGGACCGCGCGGTGGGTGACCACGCAGGGCGTCGGAATGGTCAGCGTGGTCCCCGAGCTCTGGGCAGTGCACCAGGCAGCAGCGCGGCGCTTTCTCTTCGACGTGGCGGCGCGCTGGCCTGAAGCGCTCGACCCCGATTCACTCCCCGCGGCTGCGCCATTCGTGCGTCCCGAGCTCGAGGGCACGCTGGGGGTCGGCTTCACTGCCGTGGGCGCCGCGTGCGCCACCCCATGTCCCGTCTCGGAGCAGCACCGTGAAGGCGTCTTTCGCGTGGTGCTCGATGCGCTGTGGCGGGCCGGTGCGAACGATGCGCTCATCGCCGATTTCCACCGCGCCTATTTTGAGGCAGGCGCAGACGAGGTCGAGGTGGTGTGCCGCTTCGTTTCGTTCGATGGCGATGGTGGTGACGCTGAGCGAAAGGCAGCACTCCGGCAGTCACTTCGCCCGGTCTCGAAGCTCGCACAGTGGCTCGGCGTGGCTGCGGTGCCGCTCCCGGCGGTGATCCGCGTCAACGCCCTCGAGGAGCTCGCGGGTCTGCTCCACGACTGGCACGCCGTTCACTGTGAGGGCCCGGTGCTCGCCACCTCGTTGCGGCGGGCGATGCGGGCTGACCCCGATGCGTTCGTGTTCGACGCGACCCTGCTTGCGCCGGGTGATGGAGCGCTCGTGTTGAACGCGGTCTTCACGGGCCATCTGGTGATCGCTGCAGGCGCGTCACCCGTGATGGACGAAGTGGTGCAGGCGATGCACCCCGTGCCGATGTTCGATCGACGTTGAGCCTCAGAAGAGGTCGGCGGGCAGCAGCAGGTTGAGGCTCTCCTCGAAGCGCTGACCCTCTTCGCGCGCTGGCGCTTGGTGGCGCGTTTCGGTGCCCGACACCCACTTCACGGCGCCCTTCGCATCGAGCTCTATCTTCCAGGCGTTCTCGGGCTTCAAGTCGCGCTCGATGACCTGCGCCAGCTCGGCGCCCAGCTCAGGGCACTCGACCAGAATCACCATCTCGCTGTTGTGCACCCAGCTGCGCGGGTCGAGGTTCATCGAACCGATGAGCACGCGTTTGCGATCGATCACCATCGCCTTGGCGTGCAGGCCCACGAAGCGCGACTTGACCGGGTGCGTGTCGGCGATCTGCGATCTCATCGCGGCGTCTTGCTTGAGCTCGTACAGCTCGACGCCACCCGCCACCATGCGAGGCCTCCACTGCGTGTAGTGCGCGTGCACGCCCGCGGCATCGGTGGAGGCCAACGAGTTGGTGAGCATCACGAAGCGCACGTCTTTCTGGAGGTCCGTCTGCGTGCGCGAGAACGAGATCTCGTCGGGGATGAGGTAGGCGTTGGTGACGAGCACCTCGGTCTGCGCGCTCGACCAGAGCTTCGCGACTTCTTCTGGCAGGTAGTGCGTCACCTTGTCGGCGTCGGGCGTGTCGGTGATGACGCGGCTGGTACCCGGGTGGAGTTCTTTCTCCAGCGCGCCCAGCTGCTTCGACCAGTCCTGCACCGGGAGCGGGAAACGCTCCAGCGTCGTCGCTGCCTGGAGTTGTTTCAGGAGCTCCTCGCGGCGCACCCGGAGCGTCTCGACGGTGCCGTTGGCGTCGAGCTCGGCTTGAGGCCGCACCCAGTCGCTGTTCCAGTACCGATCGAACACGCTGGAGATCTGGCGGGAGGCATGCCCGACGGTGAGCACGTCGAGGTCGCGAAAGTTGAAGGTGGGGTTGAGCCCCATGTACTCGTTGCCGAGGTTGCGGCCGCCCATGATGGCCGCGTGGTTGTCGGCGATGAGCGCCTTGTTGTGCATGCGCTGATTGAGCTTGGTGAAGTCACCGACGAACTCCACTGCACGGCCGACGGCGCCGCGGTTCGTCCACGGGTTGAAGACGCGCAGCTCGATGTTGGGGTGCGCGTTCACGGCGGCGTTGGGCACGTCGCGCAAGGTGGTCTGCTTGCCGTCGTCGATGGTGGTCATGTCGTCGACGATCAGCCGCACTTTCACGCCACGATCAGCCGCTGCGATGACACGCATGAGGATGAGGTCGCCCGCTTCGTCGCCCCACCAGAGAAAGGTCATCAGGTCGAGCGAGTGCTGCGCGGAGTCGATGAGGGCAAGCCGCCAGCGCAGCGCGTCTTCGTTCACGTCGAGCAGCTTGAAGCCCGAACGATCTGCGCCGAGGGCGTCTTGCAGGTTCTTCTCGAGCTCGGCGAGCGGGCCCGTGCGGCCGGGCGTCGGGGCGAACTCGGCGGCACGTGAAGCGCGTTTCGTGGTGGCACAACCCAGCGTGGCGAGGAGCAAGAGGATCAGGGCACTGCGCATGTGAGAACTCTGCCCCGATTGCGCGCGCTGACGAATGAATCTTGCTCAGCCCGTCGGCCGTCTTCTGGCGGCGCGCAGGGCCAACAAGAGCATCGCGAGTGAAGGCACGCCGCTGGTCGAGCAACCGCAGCCAACCCCCAGCGCGCGCGGCTGATCCAAACCCGCATCCAGTTCGCCCGCGTCGGGTTCGCCCGCGTCGGTTCCGCCCGCGTCGGGTTCGCCCGCGTCGGGTTCGCCCGCGTCGGGTTCGCCCGCGTCGGGTTCGCCCGCGTCGGTTCCTCCTGCGTCTGGTTCGCCCGCATCGAGTGCCGGCGCGCGCACCGTGACCGCGCGGTACGTGGTGAGAAAGTCGGGCGTGGTCGCCACGATGACGAAGCTGAGCTGAGAGGCCCGGAAGGAAAGCGTGGTGACCGAGGCATCCGGCGGCATCAGCACCTGTTCGCCGGGCACCGCGCATGAAGGGTCGACGAACAGGCCCGCCGCACCGCCGGCATCCAACTGAATGGGAACCACCTCGCCGGATGCGGTCAACGCGCCGCCGAGGCTCGAACGCAGCTGCACCTCGAGCGGCAGGCACTCGCCCAGCGCGCCTCCATCACTCACCTGCAGCTCGAGCCGGCTCGCCAGAGGCACCCCGGCGCTGCGAACATCGTCGAAGTCGATCGTGCCCAACCACCTTCGATCATCCGCGTACGGTTCACCCAGCGCCAGCCGGCCGACCGACATGCGTGGGCCTGAAAAATCCACTGAGCGCTGCTCGACCATCAGTCGCCCATCGAGCCAGACCGCGCGGCCGCCATCGCTGGTGCCAGCGCCGGTGACTGCGAACTCCAGCAAGTGCCATGCGCCCACGCTCAGCCCAGAGTCTGCGCCGAACTCGCTGTAGCCGGCGTCTGCAGCGAACCCGCCCATGACCAGATCGAGATTCGGGCGAAGCTTGATGTCGATGAGCGAGGGGCTCTGGCCCGAAGCGTTGGTGAGCTGAGCGATGATCGGCGCGCCCAGGCCATTGGTCGCCACCACACGAACCCAGCTGCGCGCGCTGAAGTCGCCGAACGTCGGCGCCGTGTCATCGAAGAGCGAGGTATCTGCGGCGTTGCCCATCGACGCCTCGCCGTCGATCAACCGCAGCCCGAGACGCCCACGGTGTGCAGCGCTCATCGCGCTCGTCATCGAGGACTGGGCATAGGGGGTGATGGAGACGTTGAAACAACCCGGCGGAACGTCGGTATCGAGCAACGTTCCACTCTCGAAACTGCAGGTCAGTGCGTCGTCGCGCACCAACACCGTCGCCACGGCTGACGTGTAGCCCGGGGCCGTCACGCTCCAACTCGAGAGGCCGCGCACTCCGCCCCGCAAGTAGAAAGGCGCGCTCTGCGAGCCGCCCGGCAGAATGCTGGCCGTCACCATCGGGCCCCACGCGGAGAACGGTTCGGGACCCAGCGAGACCTGGCCACCTTGCGGCGCGGTGATCACCGCCATGGTGTTGCCGCCCGTCACGGGAAGGCCCGCCGCGTCGAGCCGCTGAACGGTCAATGCCTGGGTTCTCCCGCCCAGGCGCAACGTCGTCGGAGCCCCCTGAACGCGGAGTGATTGGCCTCGCGCAGCCAACGCCAGCACCGAGCAGAAGAGAACGACTCTGGCACTCATGAACACGCTCCAGTGTACGGCTGGAACTCGAAGCCCTGAAACACGTAACGGAATCACCACACTCCCAGATGCGCGATCCGAGTGTGGACCTCTCATGCAATTACTCCCTGCCGCATTTTCCCCCACTCCAAGGAGTTCCCCATGAACCGTCTCTTCGCGTCGATCGCCGCTGCTGCCTGCCTGTCTGCCTGCGCCCCTGACCCGGTCTACACACGCTGCGTCGAGGAGAAGAAGTCGTACTGCAGCCGCCTCTACGCCTGCGTCGCGCTCGGTGGCCTCAACGTGCAGGTGAACTTCGAGAACGAGAACGACTGCAACACCAAGGAGTCGAAGACCTGTGAGCAGGTCAGCGAACAGAACTCGTGCCCGGGTGGCACCAGCTCGACGTACTCGGCTGGCAAACACGATCAGTGCATCGCCGATCAGAAGACCCAGTCGTGTTCGGCCTTCGCGAGCCGCCCGTCGAGCTGCTCCGAGTACTGCTGCACCAGCAGCACCGGCTCGTGCACCTGAGTTTCAGTCAGGGCTGAGCGGTCGGCCGCTTCAGCTCACTCCGGGCCGGCCCCGCCTCGTCTTCCTCGTCGAGCTTGGAAGCAGGGCGGGGTGCGGCGGGATCGACGGCCGGCACGGGAGCCGGAGCCGAAACCTTCTTCTTCTTGCTCCCTCTCCCTTCGGGAGCGGGTCGGGGTGAGGGGCTGGTCACCACCGGAGCCGAAACGGGAACCGGAGCGACAACCGGAACCGGAACAGGAAGGGGCGTCGGCACCACCTTGGCAACCGGAGCAACCGGGACCACCGGCGCCGGAAGCGCACTCAACGTCTGAGACACCTCGAGCCGCCCACCACCACCGGTGAGCCGCACGTTGGCCGGAGCAAACCCTTCTTTCTCCAGCCGCAACTCGAGCGACGCGCGATTGCCCTGACCGAGCACCTGCTCGAGATCGATCGGCGTCACGCCCAGCTTCTTCCCCTCGACCACCACATCCGCGCCC
The DNA here is from genome assembly GCA_031412555.1 of Archangium sp. Taxonomy (GTDB): domain Bacteria; phylum Myxococcota; class Myxococcia; order Myxococcales; family Myxococcaceae; genus Archangium_A. Next base: position 11,398 of record JANODF010000905.1, read on the forward strand.
ATGGGCGTCGACTCGACGTGAAACACG
>JANODF010000906.1:0-1738 GCA_031412555.1 Archangium sp.
AAGGTGAGCACGTTGAAGTCCTGCATCGCGTTCGGGTCAGGCCGTGCAGCGCCAGGATGAATGAGCCACTCGTGCGCCATCAACGCGAAGTCGCGATCGACGCGGGGCCCGCGGGGCACCTTGGGGTGCACCACGATCATCCCGTTCATGCCCAGGGCCATCTGGGTCATCTCGTCGAAGTGCGGGTGGTACATGAACGTGCCCGCGTCTTTGAACGTGAACTCGTAGAGGAAGGTCTCCCCCGGCTCGATCGGCTTCTGGGTGAGGCCTGAGACGCCGTCCATGCCGTTCGGAAGAATCACGCCGTGCCAGTGCATCGTGGTCGCTTCGGGGAGTCGGTTCGTGACGTAGAGCCGCACCCGATCGCCCTGCGTCACTTCGATGGTCGGGCCCGGCGTCGAGCCGTTGTACCCCCACGCCTTGATCTTCAAGCCTGGCGCGAGCTCGTGATCGAACTCGTGAGCCACCAGTTGGCCCACTTTGACTCCACCCACCAACTTGAGGGGAAGCGTCGAGCCGTTGGGGGTGATCACTCCCTTTTGGCCCCCGGGAGCCACCACCACTGAAGGCGCCGCGACGGTCTTGGCGAACACATCCTTCGCTCCCAACGCACCGCCCGCGACCATGCCCAGCTGCAACAATTCACGACGGTTCATTTCAATGTCCTCCTGAAGAGTCGACAGCCATGGAGCTGCTGCCTGGCACTGCGCCCAGCACCAGCGGGGTCGAGCGGCCGGCAAGCAGCAGATCCAGAGCCGCACGTGCCTTCCACGCGTCGAGCGTCGCGTCGACTTGCGAGATGGCCGCCTCCGTCACTTCGCGCTGCGCGGAGAGCACCTGAAACACGCCGACCTGCATCGCGTTGTACTGCAGCACCGTCTGCTCCAACTGTTGTTGGCGGGCGGGTACCAATCGCTCTGCGTAGTGGCGCGCGCGGCGGCCGGCCGACTCCACCCGGTTGAGCGTCATGCGCACGGCGGAGCGCACCTGCAGCGCTTGCCCCTCGGCCCGTGCTCGGAGCCCGTCATACTCGCTGCGCGCCGACAGCTGACGTCCCTGAGCGCGATCGAAGATGGGCAAACCAACGGTGACGTGACCGCCGAGCTCCCAGAGGTTGGCGTCGCGTTCACCGTGAAAGCCCGCGGAGAGGTGCGGCAGCCAGGATTCGGTCTTCGCCATGCCGACCTTGCGGCTCGCCGCTTCGGCGCGGCTGAACAGCTCTGCGAGCTCCAAACTGGCCTCGATGGCCTTCGCTTCGAGCGCGTCTCCAGTGGGGACCTCTTTCGGCACCGGCAACTGATCCGCGAAGGTCCACCGGGTGCGAGAGCCGGTGAGGCCCAGCTTTCGGGTGAGGGCTTCGCGCCCATCGAGGAGCGCGTTCTCCGCTTCGGCAACTTGAACGCGCGACAGTTCGACCGCCGCGAGCTCGTTTGCCAGCGCAAGCGCGGGCAGGTTTCCGACCCTGGAGAGCTCGAGCGCCGTTTCGTAGGAGGCCTGTTGCGAGGCAAACGCCCGCAGTCGCAAGTCGAGCTTCTGCTGGAGCGCTTGCGCCTCGTAGTAGGCAACGCGAGTCGACCAGGTGAGGTCGAGCAGGGCGCCTGCTGCTTTCCAGCGCTCCGCATCGAGCGCGGCCGAGGCAACGCCCGCGCGCAGCGGCGCCAAGAAGGTGGCGGTGAGGTTGAGCTCGAGACCAATGTCGATCTGAACCGGTTGTTGTTCCCCACCCGGGTCTCTCATC
>JANODF010000907.1:0-4922 GCA_031412555.1 Archangium sp.
GAGCTCGGCCATCATGGAGAAGATGCGTTGAGTGAGAAGGTCGTCGGTCATGTGCGGAGCTCGAGTCGTGAGGTGGGGAGGAGGCCCATGCGCTGGGCCCACGAGTCCCAGGCGTCGAGGGTGTCGTTCAGCGGCCGATAGCGGATGCCCAGCGCGCGAGATCGGGAGGCGTCGATGCGCGGCCCATGCACGATGAGGTCGACCAGCTCGCGCGCGAGGGCGGGCCGGCCACCGAAGCGCGCGGCATTTTCTTCCTGAAGATTCGAGAGCGTGCGGGCGCGGTCGGCAGAGAGCGCCGGCGGCGGAGGAGGTGCTCCATACCGGCGCGCGAGCCCGCACAGCAGTTCATGCGCGTCGGTGGTCTCGTCGGCCAGCAAGAGCCGCGAAGGCGGGTGCGGCGCGGTCGCCAGCAACACCAACGCCTGCGCCACGTCGCGCGCGTCGACGGTGGTGATTCTGCCGGTGGGATGCGCGGGCGGGGCGCCACGCGCGGTGGCGACCAGCAGCGCCGAAGTGCCCACCTTCCAGTCGAAGGGCCCGAGGCACGCTGCGGGGCAGGCCACCACGATCTCCATGCGGTGCTCGGCCCGGACGCGGCGCTCCAGATGCCACTTGAGCGCGTGGTAGGTGCCCCAGTCCGGGCACGTGGTGAAGACGTCGTCTTCCGTGGAGAGACCGTCTTCGCGCGGCGCCACGGTGGCGGTGCTGGAGACGAACACCAGCCGGCGCACGCCCGCATCGGCCGCCGCGTCGAGCACCGCTTCGAGCTCGGAGAGTCCCCGGGCCAGCGTCTGCTGCGGCTCGAGCGAGAGGCGGGGATAGTGCGCGGCGGCGTGCACCAGCACCTCCACACCGCTGAAGGCTTCGCGCAACGAACGCGGTTCTCCGAAGTCCGTCACCACGAGCGGAACGCCCAACCCACGCAGGCCCAGCACGTTGCCTCGAGGACGCCGGCCGCACTGCGGAGTGAGGCCCGCGTCGAGAAAGGCGCGCACCGTGTTGAGGCCGAGGAAGCCGCCTGCGCCGAGGATCAAGACACGGGGGCTCCTCGTTGCTCCCCCCAACGACGTGTTCATGCTTCCCCTTTCACGTTGCCTCGTTCGGCCGGACGGAGCGGGCTGCGTGCTTCTCTCTCCATCGCGGGCTGAGGCGTGCTCATGCTTCACCTCGAACCTGGGCCAGGGCGCGCCGTTTCACCTTGCCGCTGGTGGTGCGCGGCATCGAGCCGGCGGAGACGAAGACGATCTCGTCCGCCCGCACCCCCAGCGCGCGCAGCAGCTCGCCTTTGATCAACATCGGGTCGATGGCGCCCGACGCCCGGCGAAGTTCCACCACCACGATCAGCGCCTCGCTGCCATGCGTCGGGTCGGGCCGGGAGATCGCCGCCACGCCGTTGGGCGTCGCGTCGACCATCGCCCCCACCACGCGCTCGATGTCGTACGGGTGGAACTTGCGCCCCGCCTGAATCACGAGCTCCTTCTCGCGCCCGGTGACGTAGACGGCCCCGTCTCGCACCACGCCGAGATCCCCGGTGCGCAGCCAACCGTCACGCAATGCGCTGGCCGTGGCTTCGGGGTGATCGAAGTAGCCATCCATCAACGTGGGCCCGCGCACGCACAGCTCGCCCTCTTCGCCTTCGGGCTTCACGGCTCCCGAGGCGTCGGTCACCACCAGCTCCAGGCCCGGCAAGACCGAGCCGACCGAAGGCACCTGCCGCCCCTCGAGTTCCAGATCAGCGCGCGGCGCGCGTGGGTTCGTAAAAGCCACGCCCAGGGTCGCCTCCGCCAATCCGTAGACGGGCACCCACGCGCTCGCGGCGAAGCCCACCGGCGCGAACTTGTTCGTGAAGCGATCGAGCGTGCTGCGGTGAATCGGCTCGCTGCCATTGAGCGCGCAGCGCAGCGACGAGAGCTCGAGTCCCTCGGCGGCCACCCGACGCACCAGCAGCTCCCAGGCGAAGTTCGGGCCGACGGTGAGCGTGGCGCGCTCCGAGCTCACCAGCTCGAGCCAGCGACGCGGGCGCATCAAGAAGTCGCCGGGCCGCAGCACGTGCACCGGGAAGCGCCCCATCAATGAGGTGAGCAGCACGCCGACGAGTCCCATGTCGTGGAAGAAGGGCAGCCACGACACGCCGAGGTCGGAGGGGCCGAGCTGGAGCGCGCTGACCATCGCGGTGGCGGATGCGAGCGCGGCGCGTTGCGAGATGATCGCCCCTCGGGGATCTCCGGTGGAGCCTGAGGTGAACTGCAGGAACGCGGTGCCTTCACCCGGCGTGGGGAAGTCGAGCGGTTGGCTCGGCGTGGTGACGACCGGCGTTCCCCAGCTCACCGCTTCTCCGGCTCGAGTGGTGATCAACGCGTGGAGGCGCGAGCGCCGCAGCACCGGGCCCAGCTGCTCGACCATGCGCTCGGGCCCGCAGTCGATCACCGGCCACGGCAAGGGCACGGCCGCCGCACCCAACGCCTGCGCTGCGAAGAAGGCGGCCACGAAGTCGGGGCCGTTGGGGAGCAGTATTCCCACGCGACCGCCTGGCCCGACGCCCACGGCCCGGAGCGCTGTGGCCCAGCTCAACGCCTGCGAGAGGGCTGCGCCTCGGGTGAGCACGCTGCGCTGGCTGCCGAGGTGAAAGGTGAGCCAGGGCGCGGTGCGGTCACCTTCGTGGAGCGCAGCCCAGAGCGTCGGTGGCAGCTCGGTGGAGAGGGGCGTGGGGCGCATCACCACGGCCTCTCATCACCGGTGAGTTGGGCTCGCCTTGATCCAGGTCAGGTGCGTCCACTGATGCTCGGCCCTCACCCTGACCCTCTCCCAGAGGGCCCAGAGGGAGAGGGAACTGTGTTTCAAAAGAGAACTGGGTGGAACGTTCTCGCGCCACGCTCGCTGCGTCCCCGCTCGGACGGCGGGGTGGCACGCCAGCTGAAGAGCGCCCGCCCCATGCTCTCCAAATCGGCCGCCAAGGCCTTCTTCCTGGGAGGGACGGCGCTGTGTTCGACCGTCTTTCTCGGGCTCTCGTACGACACCTTTCAACAGATGCCCGCGCGCACCAACGCGGCCGGGCTCACCGCGTCGGTCATTCGCGGCAAACACCTCTGGGAAGACAAGAACTGCATGGGGTGCCACACGCTGTTCGGTGAAGGCGCCTACTACGCACCCGAGCTGACCCGGGTGTACGAGCGCCGCGGCCCCGCCTTCATCGCCGCGCAGCTCAAGGATCCCGACGCCATGTTTCCCGGGCAGCGGCGCATGACGAACTACCACCTCACCGACGGCGAAGTGACCGACCTGGTGGCGTTCTTCGAGTGGGCGCAGACGGTCGACTTGAACGGCTTCCCCGCGAAGCCCTCGCTCGGTGCTCCCGCTCAGCGTGCCGCGTCGGCGTCGGCTCAGAAGAAGCCGCAGATCTTCTCTCAGCTGTGCGTCACCTGCCATTCACTCGAAGGCACCGGCGGCACCGTGGGCCCCGCGCTCGACGGCGTGGGCAGCCGTCTCGACGCCGCGTACTTCGAGCGTTGGCTCAAGGATCCGCTCGCCGTGAAGGCCGATGCTCGCATGCCGAAACTCCCCCTCGACGACGCTCAGATTTCCGAGCTCGTCACGTTCCTTTCCGCTCAGAAGGAGATGCCTCGATGAAGTTCCACAGTCAGAAGGTCGCGTGGGGCTTCTTCGCGACGTGCATGCTGCTGTTCTCGCTCCAGTTGATCTACGGCTTCATCATGGCGTTCGCGCACGCCGGCTTCGACGGGCTGCACGACTGGATTCCCTTCAACGTCGCGCGCGCCACGCACACCAACCTGCTGGTGATGTGGTTGCTCGCCGGCTTCATGGGCTCGGCGTATTGGATCATTCCCGACGAGTGCAATCGTGAGCTCGCCTGGCCCCGCTTGGCGTGGGTGCAGCTGATCGCCTTCGTGCTCACCGGCGTCGCCGCGATCATCGGCTTCCACTTCGGCTGGTGGGAGGGCCGTAAGTTCCTCGAGATCCCCCGGCCGCTCGACTACCTGGTGGTGATCGACGTGTTGCTCTTCATCGCCAACATCGGTTGGACGGTGTGGAAGAGCGAACGCAAGTCGACCACCTCGATGGTGCTCTTCTTCGGCCTGCTCACCGCGGCGCTGCTCTACCTGCCCGGCATGATCCCCACCGACAACCAGACGATCGACAGCTACTGGCGTTGGTGGGTGGTGCACCTGTGGGTGGAGGGCGTGTGGGAGCTGATCATGGGCGCCATTCTCTCGTACCTGCTGATCAAGCTGACCGGCGTCGATCGCGAGATCATCGAGAAGTGGCTCTACGTGATCGTCGGCTTCACCTTCCTCAGCGGAATCCTGGGAACGGGCCACCACTATTATTACATCGGGCTGCCCCGCTACTGGCTGATGGTGGGCGGCCTCTTCAGCGCGCTCGAGCCCCTCGCGTTCCTCGGCATGGCCATCTACGCCTTCAGCATGGCGAAGAAGGGTGGCCGCACGCACCCCAACCGCGTCGCGTTGTTGTGGACGGTGGGCTGCTCCTTCATGAGCTTCGTCGGGGCGGGTTTCCTGGGCTTCGCGCACACGCTGCCGCAGGTGAACATGTACACGCACGGCACGCTGGTCACCGCGATGCACGGCCACATGGCCTTCTGGGGTGCCTACGCGATGCTGGTGCTCGGCATCATCACCTACGCGATGCCGCTGCTCACCGGCCGCAAGCTCTACGATCATCCCACCGCAAGCTTCGCCTTCTGGAGCTCGAACGTGGGCATGACCGCCATGACCCTGGCCTTCGCCGTGGCCGGTGTGTCGCAGGTGGTGCTCGAGCGCCGCGCCGGCATGGACTTCCTGACGGTGCAGAAGGAGGTCGAGGTTCACTTCGTCGGGTTGATCCTCGCGGCCACCCTCTTCACCGCCGGCATCGCGGCGTTCGTGTGGAACTTCGTTCGCTAC
>JANODF010000908.1:0-13362 GCA_031412555.1 Archangium sp.
GCGCGGGATGAACGCGGCGAAGCGCAGGAGGTCGCCGCGAAGATTCACGAGCTGCGGCGCGACGGCGTCACCGACTACGACCAGATGGCGGTCTTCTTCCGGGCCAACGCGCAGAGCCGTGTGCTCGAAGAGACCTTCCGCTTGATGCGCGTGCCGTACGTGCTCGTCTCGGGTCGCAGCTTCTACGAGCGCGCAGAAGTGAAGGACGCCGCGAGCTACCTGCGGCTGATGGCGAACCCCAGATCCGACGCGGATCTCGAGCGGGTGATCAACGTGCCTGCGCGCGGCATCGGCGACACCACGGTCGAGCGCGTGCGGGAATACGCCGCGGAGAAGGGCATCAGTCTCTACGAGGCGCTCGAAGTGCCGGAGCGCATCGACTCGTTGGGTAGCGCCGCGGTGAAGCGGCTCAAGGCGTTCCGCGAGCTGGCCGAGCGGCTGGTGACTTTCGCGCGACACACGCCCGATGCGACGAGCGCTGCGCGGTACATGCTCGAGCAGACCGGGCTGGTGGCCACGTACATGGCCGAAGGCACCGATGAAGCGATGGGCCGCGCGGAGAACTTGAAGGAACTCCTCACCGCGACCGGCGAGTTCGATCGCCAGCGCGAGGAGCGGCTCGCGGCTTCCGGCCAGCCGTTGCCCACGGTGGTGCCGCTGCCCGAAGGCCCCGAGATGCCCGGCACGCCCGAGCCGGAGCCCGAGGTTCAGCCTTCGCCGCAGGGCGATCTGTTCGCTGCGTTTCATCGGCCACCGCCGCCTCCTCCCTTGCCGTTGCCGACGCCTGCGCCGATCGAGGTGGCCCCGCCGCCGCCGCCGCCTCCTCCTCTGGCCGATGATGCGCCGTTGGAGCTGGAGGTGCCGCCGCTGCAGGGTTTCCTCGAGCAGCTGAGCCTGGTGGGTGATGCCGATGGCGAGACGGGTGTCGGCAAGCAACGTGTGTCGTTGATGACCATGCACGCGGCGAAGGGGCTCGAGTTCGACGCGGTGTTCATCACCGGCATGGAAGAAGAAGTCTTCCCCAACCGGCGCGCGACGAAACCCGAGGCGACCGAAGAGGAGATGAGCGAGGAGCGCCGGCTTTGTTACGTCGGCTTCACGCGCGCTCGCAGGCGGTTGTTCTGCTCACTGGCGCAGTGTCGCGCGCTGTTCGGTGAACTCAAATTCAACGCACCTTCACGTTTCCTGGCTGAGGTGCCGCAGGAGTTGTTCGGCTTCCACCAGGTGCCGGAGATCGAGCGGCCCAGTCACCGGCCTCCGATGATTCGACGGCGGGGCGAGGGTGATGATGGCGTGCAGGTCGATCGGACCTATGACCAATCGACGGACTTTCACCAGGGGGGCGAAGACACCGAGGTGAAAGGCATGCGGGTGTCGCACACGCAGTTCGGGCGCGGGCAGGTGCTCGAGGTGGTGGGCAAGGGGCCGAACGCGAAGCTGACGATCAGGTTCGACAACTTCGGCGTGAAGACGGTGATCGCAAGGTTCCTTCAGCCGGCCTAGTGCTCCCTCTCCCCTCCGGGGAGAGGGTTGGGGTGAGGGGTTTTCACTTCACAATCCGAAAGCCCAGATGCGACAGACTCGAGTCCTGACTCGTGCTTCGCCGTGCGCTGGTGCGAAAGCTGGCGCAGTAATTCGGAGCACACAGAAACGACCCGCCGCGAATCACCCGGCGAAGTTCATCGGCGTCGTCGGGGCCGGTTGGGTTCTTGATCACACCCCCATCCGCGCGAGCCGAGTACGTGTCCTCGCGATACCGATCCGCCGTCCACTCCCAGACGTTCCCCGCGAGGTCGAACAACCCCGCCGCATTCGGCGGATAGGTCTTCACCGGAGCCGTGCCGGCAAACCCATCAGCCACTGAGTTGCTCACCGGAAACGCGCCCTCCCACGTGTTGGCGAGCGGCTTCTCGGGCCACGAATCACCCCAGGTAAACCGGTGCCCACTCGTGCCTGCGCGAGCGGCGAACTCCCACTCGGCTTCCGTCGGCAACCGGCCACCCGCCCACTTCGCGTAGGCGGCCGCGTCATCCCAGCTCACGTGCACCACAGGATGTTCTTCCCGGTCGACGAGTGAGCTCCGGGGCCCTTCGGGATGCCGCCAATCCGCGCCCGCGGTCCACGACCACACGCGATCGCCGAACACCATCGACCCCGGCACCAGCAGCGCGTCATCCGGCTTCGGCGTTCCCGGCGGCAGCTGCTTCTGCAGCACCGCCCAGTCAGGTGCACGCTCCGCCGTGGTGACCCACTTCGTCGCCCCGACGAAGCGGCCGAACTGCGTGTTGGTCACCTCGCTGCGGGAAATCGAGAAGGCGCTGACCACGACGCGATGGGGAGGGCGCTCCTGCGGCTCCTCCTCGCTGCCCATCACGAACGTGCCGCCATCGAGGAACACCAGGTCCTCTGCGCGCGCAGGTTCGGCACAGCGGCAGCTGCTGACGACCAGGACCATCACCAAGTGGTACGCGCGCACCAAGAGTGCATATACGATCAGCCATGCCCTCCTTTCACGATGAGGATGCTCCCAACGCCGGCATCAGCAGCACGGCCTGGCATCCGCCCCCGCCTCCGTCGATCGTGGTGCCGAAGATCGAAGTGACCGAAGAGCTGCTGCGCGCGCTCCCCAAGACCGATCTCCACTGCCACCTCGACGGCAGCATGCGGCTCAAGACGATCCTCGAGCTCGCCCAGAAGCAGGGCGTGAAGCTGCCGGCCGACACCGAAGAAGGCCTGGGCAAGGCGATCCACAAGGGCGAGATCTGCAAGGACCTCGAGGACTACCTGGTCGCCTTCGACGTGACCTGCAGCGTGCTGCAGACCGAAGAAGCGCTCTACCGCGCGGCTTACGAGCTGGGCGTCGACGCTTCGGCGGAAGGCGTGAGGTACCTCGAGGTGCGGTACGCGCCAGTGCTGCACCAGGCGCGTGGGCTCAAGCTGACGCACATCATCGATTCGGTGCTCGAAGGGTTGCGTGCGGCGAAGCACGAGACGCGCATCAAGTACGGCGTGATCCTCTGCGGCATCCGCCACATGAGCCCGGAGACCAGCCTGCGGTTGGCCGAGCTGTGCGTGGCCTACAAGAATCGCGGCGTGGTCGGCTTCGATCTCGCGGGCGCGGAAGCCAACTTCCCGGCCAAGGAGCACCGCCAGGCGTTCCAGCTGATCCTCAAGAACAACGTCAACTGCACGGCCCACGCAGGTGAAGCGTACGGCCCGGAGTCGATCGGCCAGGCGCTCCACTATCTGGGGGCACATCGCATCGGTCACGGCGTGCGGCTGCGCGAAGACGGCGACCTGCTCAACTACGTCAACGATCACCGCATCCCGCTCGAGTGCTGCCCGTCATCGAACGTTCAGACGCGCGCGGTCGACGACATGAAGACCCACCCGCTGAAGTTCTATTTCGACAATGGCCTGCGCGTGACCATCAACACGGACAACCGTTTGATCACGGACACCACGGTCTCTCGCGAGTACCTGATCGCGCACCAGCAACTGGGGCTCTCGTTGGAAGATCTCACCACCATCATGGTCTCCGGGTTCAAGAGCGCATTCCTGCCGTTCCGCGAGAAGCAGGATCTGCTCAGGGCGGTGAACACCGAGATCGACACCACGCTCAGAGCGTTCGAAAAGAAGAGCCTCGCGAAGTGACGCCCCCGGTCTCCCCGAGCGGAGTCGAGGGGGCACCTCCGATGCGAACGAGCGGTGGTCCCTCGACTTCGCCCGGGACGAACGGGCGTCTGTCGACCTGGCGATTCGGAGCGCTCGTCTTCTGGGCGGTGGGCGTTCAAACGCACGAGCTGGCCAGCACCGCCGCCTTCGTGCTGCTGGTGCTGCTCTTCATTCCTTCGCTGCTCGCCGAGCTGCGCGCGGGCACGCTCGAGGCCACCGCTCGTCCGTGGCGCCCGGTGCTCGCCTTCATCGCGTGGTCGCTGCTCGCGCCGACCATCGCCGGTCAGTTCCCCGATGGGACCGGGCTGGCACGCACGCTCGACTGGGGCACCATTCCGCTGATTGCCGCGACGGCCACGCAGCTCACCCCGCGCCGGTGGCGCATTCTCACCCTCGTCACGCTGGGCACGCTCGGTCTCTCCAGCATCGTGGCGGGGCTGCAGCACTTCGGCATCTGGCCGCCGATGAGCACCTTCGCCTCGCTCGACTGGATGCGGATTCCGTTCGCGCGGGTGTACGAGCCGATCGCCGACTCCGGCCGCTTCATGGGCGGTGGGCTGCTCTTTCACCGGCTCAAGTTCGGTCACGTCTCCGGCATGGCGGTGGTGGGCGCCGTGGTCGCCTCACGTCACCTGACCGGCCGCGCGCGCATCGCTGCGATGGTGCTCGGCGCGGTGGGCTTCATCGCCGTCTGGGTCTTCCCGTACGCGCGCATGGGCGCGGTCTCCATGACCTTCGCGGTCGGGATCACCGTCGCGCTCGTCTCTGCGTCCCCGCTGCGTGCGTTGATGATCTGCGCCGCGCTCGGCCTGGTGGGGGTGCTCGCCATCGTCAGCATCGCGCCGCTTCGAAATCGGTTTCTCTCTGCCCTGACTGATCAAGGCAGCGGTCAGCGCACGCAGCACATGGCCGCGGGCGTGGAAGCGGTGAGACAGCATCCCTTCGTGGGCATCGGCCCCGGCCAGTTCCGCCCTTCGAAGTTCAGCGATCCGAACATGGCCGAGCACGTGAAGGACAACCCGGGCAAGGCGCACAACCAGTACCTCTCGATGGCGGCTGAGATCGGCATCCCCGGCGCCATCGGCTTCATCGCCTTGTTGGGCTGGCTCGTGGCGATCGCGCGGCGTCGGCCTTACGGCGCGCTGACGCAGGGCTCGATCGCGCTCTTCGCCATTCTTTCACTCGCCCACGATCCGCTCTTTCAAGCGCCGGTGAGCATGGCCTTGATGCTGGCGATCGGGTTGGGGCTGGCTGCACCCGTCAAAGCTGAGGCGCCTCTTCCGGCTCGGGCGTGACGTCGGGCGGGGGCGGGGGCGCGCTCAGCGGCATCGGTGCCGGAGGCGTGGTGCCGAAGTCGCCCAGCCGGACGGTGAGCGCGACCATCAACGGGAAACGCGTGTTGTCACTCAGGGGAACCCAGGCTTCGACCGTCACGGAGGTCATCCCGTTCGCCTGCCACCGCACGCCGCCGCCCACCATGGTGACGCCAGCGATTCGGAAGGATCCGGTCTCGTTGACTGTGCAGGTGATCGTGCAGGTCTGGGTCTGCGTGCCGTTGGGCTCGTTCATCACCGACGTTCCGACCGTGCCGCCTGCGTAGAACCGAAACGGGCCCGGCGACACGGAGAGCCCCAACGCGGCGCGGGCCGAGGGCAGCAGGATCACCCGGGTGGTTCGGTCGAAGCCGACGGCGGTGAGGGTGCCCCCCGCGAGGCCCAGTTCTGCCGAGACGGTCATGCCGAAGATTGAGGTGAAGGGCACATCGTGACCGCCGCCGACCGCGAGATCGACGGCCACGGCGTCTTGCGGTGCTGCGAGGATTCCCTCGGGTGATTGCGCTCCGAAGGCTGGAAAGGCCATCGCCAGACGGCCACCCAGATACGAGCGCGTGCCGAGTTTGACCATCGCGCTGAGGTCCGGCTGGAACATGGGGAAGGAGACGGCGCCTTCGGGGCCCTTGGCTTCCGGCACGCCTGTGAACAAACCCATTCGCAAACCAACGCCGGTGGTGCCGGCGAGTGCGGGGGGCGCGCTGGGCTGCGTCACGAAGGCCACCCGGCGTGTCTGCATCGTCCTCGTGGTCGTCATCGGGGCGGCACAGCCGCTCGAGATGAAGACCGCCACCGCCACCGCCGCCGATCTCATGGTGGCGCGCCAGTCAGCAAGCCGTGTGCCTGTATAACCCCGTGACTGCACGACGATGGACGAGCGTGCGCGTGTTCGATCAGGGACTGACAGGACGCCGCTGCCACACCTCGAACCCTGACAGCTCTGCCCGTGCGTGCGTGATCTGGAGCCGCTCGAACTGCGCTGCCGACAACTGACGATGGCCCCGTTCACCCAGCACGACGTTTTCACATTGCTCCAGGTTCGACAGCGGCTGGTCGCTCGACGCGAAGGCGGCCTGAGAACTGGCGAAGCGGCGCCCACCCTGGACTGCGTCGAGGAGCTGGTGCGCGTAGCTGTCGACGATCATCGGCGAGGTTCGTGGCGGGAGCCGGCCCGCGGCCAGTGACCAACCGGGTTCGAAGGTGAACACGCAGTCGGTGGTGATGCGCAGGGGCGAGCGCGCCAGCAGCAGATGCTCGTCGTCGCCGCCCGCACGTTGCACGCATTGGTAGACCGAGATGCAGAGGCTCAGGGTGATCAGCGTCAGCGCACCCCAACGCCAACGCGGGGTCAGCGAGCCGAGCAGGGCGCCGGCGAGCACCGCCTCCGAGGCGATCAGGTGCGCGTTGTATTGTGCCCAGTAGGAAGGCGAGCTGAAGAAGGCGGCGAGGGTGAGCAGCCAGGCCAACGCGACCACGCGAGCGGCGACGGTCAACGCGGCGCCTCGACGCACCACCAGGAAGATCACCATCAGCAACGAGAACAGCGGTGATGCGAGATGCCGGAGCGCGATGATCTGCTCCACGCGCGGAAGACGTTCCGTCATCCCATCGGGCGGGCGCCAGGCGTGGAAGAGGCCGGTCTGGGTGACGAACGCAGCAGGGGCTTGCAGCGCGAAGGGCAGCACGATGACCGCCCAGCTCAATGCGGCGGCTCCGATGAACTGAAGCAGCTCTCGGCGGGTCGCGAAGGTGCTCAGCCCCCACAACGCGCCCGCGACCCAGATCACCGCCCACAATTTGATGGAGACCGCGGCGCCCGCGAGTGCCCCGGCCACCCAGATCCATCGCCGATTGCGAGAGGCGTTCACCACCGCACAGGCCAGCGACAAGCAGACCAGGTTGAGCAGCGGCTCGAGAAAAGGGCCGCGCTCGACCTGCACGAGCTCTGGATACGTCGCGTAGAACGCCGCGCCGCACAACGCCGCCCACCAGGAGAGCGGCCAGCGCAGCAGCAGTCTCGCCACCAACAGCACGTTGATCGTTCCGAGCAGCGCGGCGATCCACCGGCTGAGCGCGAAGGCTCCGTCGACGCCGAGGAACGATCGTGTCCACGAGGTCAACGACAAGAAGACGAGCAACCCCGGCGGGTGAACGAAGACGGCATCGCGGTAGGGGAAGAGGCCGTCGAGCAACAGCGAGGCCGAGCTGAAGTAGACACCTTCGTCGTAGTCGACGCGGTAGCTCCACGCGCCGTCGGGCCCGAAGAACGGAAAGACGCGCAGCAGGAACGCGCCGAACGCGATCACGCCGAGCGCCACCTGAAAGCGGCGGCTACTCGAGGTGCCAGTCATAGGTGAGATCCGGTGAGCAGCCGGTGGGCAGCTTGATCAGCGCGACTTCGCCTTCGACTGCGACTTCGGTGCCGGTCAGCGTGCCGCGTCGCGCGATGACGTAGTTGAAGTGACCCTCTCCGGCCTCGGGTGGTTGAAAGCGGTACATCGGCACGCGCTGGTGCAGGTAGGCGTAGCCACCGGTGCGCCAGTTCTCGATGCTGGCGATCTTGAGGCCGCAGAGATCGGTGAGCTTGCTGGCCCGGCGCAGCAGCCTGTTCTCCGGGCCCGCGTAGTCGATCGCGGAGATCGAGCCGCGCGGGTTCCAGATGCCCAGGCGCCAGAAGGTCAACGTGGGCAAGGTGGCGAGTGAGACCACCGACAGGAGCAACAACGCGAAGGCGGGGCGGGGCGAGGTGAGGCGGTCGAGCCCGAGCGCAGCCTGCGCGCAGAGCAGCGGAATGATCGGGAAGAGAAAGCGCAGTTCCTTGTGCGGGATGAAGGAGTGCACCAGGAAGAAGCCGAGCACGATGAGCGGAATGGCGCGCCGGGTGCGCGCGCCGATCGCGGCCAGCGCGACGAGTGGCACCAGGGTCAACCCCTCCGCGGTCACCAACGCGCCCACGTAGTGGAGAAACGGTGCTGTACCGAACGCGGACGAACGGCCTTCGATCACGTTGAAGCGCAGGTACTGCCGCGCGGAGTGAAAAGGCGAGCCCCAGGTGAGGTGATCGACCGCGCCGTACGCGACGGCCCCGAGCAGCAACACGCCCAGCAGGATTCCGGCATCGGCTCGCCTGCGATCCGCGAGCAGCATCGCGAGCGCTCCCAGACAAAAGAGCCCGTTCTGGAGACGCAGGCCGACGGCGAGGCTCAAGAGAAGACCGGCCAACACCAGCCGCCAACGCGTCGAGGGTTGGCAGAGCGCCGCGAAGGCGAAGGTGATCGGCAGGGCGGAGAGGCTCTCGCCCATCGCGCGCGGCGCCACGTACACGGCCAGCCCCATCAACGCGAAAGTGGCGGCTCCCACGGCGGCAGAAAAAGCTGAGGCGTCTTGTGCACGCGCGAGGCGATAGGTCGCGAAGGCAGTGGCGACGCCGGTGAGGCAGAAGGTCACCTCGATGGTGGCGAGGTAGTCCCAGCCCAGCGCGGTGCTCAGCTTCATCAAGGCGGCGATGAAGCCGGGCAGGGTCCAGTGCCGAGCGCCGTCGAGAAACTCCCACGCTTGCCACCCGTAGCCGAAGACCGCGCGGTGAGCGGGTTCCAACGACTGGTAATACTCGTCGGGCCACAACAGCCCGTCGTCGTGAAAGGCGAACACCAGCCGCGCCACCAGCCCGGTGACGAGCCCGCCGATCAAGATCGGGAGCGCGAGACGGGACGTGGGGGAGGGCTGCACCGGCGGGCGCTTACTCCAAGAATGGGCAGCGTGCTGTGTCCGATGCCCTCACCCTGACCCTCTCCCAAAGGGAGAGGGAAACAAGTAAGGCAAGCGTATGAGCCAGCCCTGGTCCTACAAAGACTTCGTCAAAGACGCGCTTTCCCGCGTTCCCGAGATCTCCTGCGAGGACACCGCGAAGAGCGCCCCTGTGCTGCTCGACGTGCGCGAGGCCGACGAGATCGGCAACGAGACCCTCAACGGCGCGGTGCTGCTGCCCCGCGGTCTGGTCGAGAAACACGTGCACGAACACATCGCCAATCGCGACACGCCGGTGGTGGTGTACTGCGCGACCGGCAACCGCTCGGCGCTGGTGGCCGACACGCTGATGAAGATGGGCTACTCGCAGGTGAAGAACCTCGCCGGTGGCATCGAGCGGTGGCGTCACCTCGGTCTGCCCATCGCCGGTTCGAGCGCGGTCTGCCGGATCCCCGGCGCCAAGCTCGACTGGCAGGCCGTGCGCGAAGAGTTCGCCATCGTGGGTCGCCGGGTGCCCGTGCTCGGTTCGGGCGAGCGGCCGCTGGTCTACATGGATCACGCCGCCAGCACGCACGCGCCGGCTTCGGTGCTCAACGCGTACACGGAGTTCGTCTCGCGCGAGTACGCCAACATTCACCGGGCGAACCACCACCTCTCGCGCAAGGCCACCGAGCGGTTCGACGAGGCCTATTACATCGTCGCCGACTTCATCGGAGCCGAGCTCAAGCGCGGCGCGGTGTGCTTCACCAACAACACCACCCAGGCGATCGATCTCGCCAGCCACGTGATGGCCGAACATCCGGGCAAGGTGCTCACCACCGAGATGGAGCACCACAGCAACGAGCTGCCGCATCGCAGCCGCGGCTCGGTGCTGCGCGCCCGGGTGAACGATCAGGGCGAGCTCGACCTCAATCACGTCGAGGAGCTGCTGCGGAACAACGAGGTGAAGCTGGTCGCCGTCACCGCGGGCTCCAACGTCACCGGCTTCATGCCTGACATCGCGAAGATTGCGCGCATGGCGCACGAGCAGGGCGCGTTGATTCTGGTCGATGCGGCGCAGGCCCTGGCGCGCATGCCGATCGACGTGAAGCCGTTCGATCACCCCGAGCACATCGACTTCCTCGCGGGCGCAGGTCACAAGGCCTATGCCCCGTTCGGCGCCGGCTTCCTCTATGGCCCGCGCGCGCTGATGAACGAGGCGGCTCCGTACATTGCAGGTGGTGGCACGGCCACCCAGGTCACCCCGCGCAGCGCGGAGTACCTGCCGGCCCCCGATCGCCACCACGGCGGCACCCCGAACATCGCGGGCGTGGTGGGCATGGCGAAGGCGCTCCAGTTCCTCCAGTCGATTGGGCTGCCCGAGGTGCGCGCGCACGAGGTGAAGCTGATGAAGCGGCTGCTCACCGGCATGCAGAACCTCGACGGCGTGAAGGTGTACGGGCCGGGTGACGCGGAGAAGCGGCTCGGCGTGGCCGCGTTCAACATCGACGGCGTCTCCGATCTGCTCACCGCCGCGGTGTTGTCCGAAGAGGGCGCCATCGCCGTGCGCAACGGCCGCTTCTGCGCGCACATCTATGTGGATCGCCTGCTGGGCCGCGGAACGGCCAAGGGCGGCCCCACCGGTGCGGTGCGGTGCAGCGTGGGTCTCTACAACGACGAGACCGACGTCGATCGCCTGCTCGAGTTCGTCGAGCGGGTGCGCGATCGCAAGTGGAAGGGCCAGTACCGCGTGAAGGGCGACACGGTGAGCGCGGAGTTCGCCGGGCGTTGCGCGGACCGCTGGATGGAGGCCTCGCATCAGGAGGCGGAGACCAGCGTGGCCACCGACGCGACCGAGCTCGGCTACGACTTCGAGGTGCTCAACGGCAACGAGCCCTGCCGCAGCTATCTGATCGCCGATCGCACCACCCGCGAGGCAGTGCTGGTCGACCCCATCCGAGGGCACGTGGAGTCGTACATCGACCTGCTCACCGAGCGCCGCTACACGCTGCGCTACACCATCGAGACGCACACCCACGCGGATCACCTGTCCGGCTCCGTGCGCTTGAAGGATCTGACGGGCGCGAAGATGTTGATGCACGCCAACTCACCCGCGCCGTGTGTCGATCGCGGCCTGGTGGATGGTGATGAGATCGCCGTGGGCTCGCTGAAGATCGGCGTGGTCGCCACGCCCGGTCACACGCACGACGCGATCTGTCTGGTGCTGCCGGGGCGGGTGCTCACCGGTGACACCTTGTTGATCGGCGCGGTCGGCCGCACCGACTTGCCCACCGGGAATTCGACTTCGCTGTTCGAGAGCCTGCAGAAGCTGCTCGCGGCGTTGCCCGACGACACGATCGTGCTGCCGGCGCATGACTACGAAGGCCGGCAGGCGAGCACCCTGGGGCGGGAGAAGAAGCAGAACCCCCGCCTGCAGCCGAAGAGCGCTCAGGAGTTCTCCGATGCGATGGCGGCGAACCAGGTGGGCATGCCGCCTCCGTCGAATCTGCGTGAGGCGCTGAACACCAATTTGAAGTGTCTTTGAGGCCCTCACCCTGACCCTCTCCCAAGGGAGAGGGGACTTCGCTCACGTCGCTTCGGCGGGCACGTGAGCGCCCTTGGGGATCACCACGATGCCGCTCTCGGTCACGTGGAACCGTTTGCGGTCTTCTTCGAGGTCGACGCCGATCTTCGTGCCCGGCGGAATGGTCACGTTCTTGTCGATGATCGCCTTGCGGATGTCGCAGTGGCGGCCGATCTCCACGTTCTCCATCAGGATCGAGTCGGTCACCGTCGACCACGAGTTCACTCGCACGCGCGGTGAGAGCACCGAGCGCTCCACCAGACCGCCCGAGATGATGCAGCCTTCGCTCACCAACGAGTCGAGCGCCCGGCCCACGCGCTTCTGCGGCAGGTCGTTGAACACGAACTTCGCCGGCGGCAGCGAAGTGTTCGCCGTCACGATCGGCCACTGCGAGTTGTAGAGATTGAAGATCGGCTCGACGGCGATCAGATCCATGTTCGCCTGGAAGTACGCGTCGAGGGTTCCCACGTCGCGCCAGTAGCCGCGCTCACGCTTGCCGAGGCCCGGCACCATGTTCGTCTGGAAGTCGTAGGCGAACACGCGCGCGCGCTTGTTGAGCGAGGCGAGGATCGACTTGCCGAAGTCGTGCGCCGAGTTCTCCTGCTTCGCGTCGTTGACCACCTCACGCACCAGCGTCTCGGTGTTGAAGATGTAGTTGCCCATCGACGCCAGGCAACGGGTCGGATCGCCGGGCATCGGGGGCGGGTTCTTCGGCTTCTCGAGGAAGCTGCGCACTTCACCGTCAGGGCCGACGTCGAGAATGCCGAACTCGCTGCCCTGCTCGATGGGCACCGGCAACACCGCCACCGTGGCGTCGGCGTTGCGCTGCTTGTGGAACTCGAGCATCTGCGCGACGTCCATCTGGTAGACGTGATCGGCGCCGAAGACGAAGACCGTGTCGGGGTTCTCGTCGGTGATCAGGTTCAGGTTCTGGAAGATCGCGTCGACCGAGCCCTTGTACCAATCGCCGCCCGTTCTCATCTGCGCGGGCACCGTCTCGCAGAAGTGACCCAGGAACGCGGTCATGCGCCAGGTGCGCGAGATGTGATTGTTGAGCGAGTCTGACTTGTACTGCGTCAACACCTTCACCTTGTAGACGCCCGAGTTGACGAAGTTCGAGAGACAGAAATCGATGATGCGGTAGCGGCCCCCGAAGGGCACGGCGGGTTTGGCGCGTTCCCGGGTGAGTGGTTCGAGGCGCGTTCCGGCGCCACCAGCGAGGACCATCGCGAGCGTTCGAGCAGTCATGCAGGTGATGCTAGGACCAGCCGCATGACTTGGCGATTGCTTGTCTTGTTGGCCGTTGCTCCCCAGAGTTCGGTATCGGAGTGGACCTCGTCGAAAGGTGTCGACTCGCGGGAGCTCCGCTTCACCGACAAAGCGGGCCCGCACGTGGTTCGTTTCGAGCTGAGCGCGGAGAAGCAGAAGAAGCTGCCGGACGACGGGCTGGAGCGCAGCCGTTACCTGACGGTGACGCACTCCGTGGGGAAGAAAGAGATCTTCCGCGCGAAGGACTTCGTGGAGCGCTGTGAGTTCGATCTCACCCTCGAGGTGGTCGAAGGCTCCATCCGCCTGACCGATCTCGACGACGACGGTGAGCCCGAGGTCTCGTTCGTCTATCGCTCCGCGTGCCGCAGCGACGTGTCGCCGTTGACCGCGAAGCTGCTGCTGTACGAAGGCTCGGCCAAGTACGCGCTGCGCGGCACCAGCCGGGAGCGGGTGGGCGAGACCGAGTACGCGGGTGGCGAGTTCACCGTCGATCCATCGTTCGAGCAGGCGCCCAGGCCGTTCATCGAGTTCGCCAAAGCCCAGTGGAAGAGCCTCATCGTCGAGGCGGCCGGCCCTCGGTAAGTGGGTTAGCTTCCCCGCCTATGAAGATGTACCTCCCCCCGAGAGGCGCGCCGAATTCGCGCCGTGGCTTCCTGAAGAAGGGCTTGTTCGGTGGCATGCTCCTGGCGCTGGGCGGCGGCGGCTTCCTCGCCACGCGGCGCGGCGCGCAGGTACTGATTCCCCCCGGGCTGCAGGTGCTCAACGCGGCCGAGTACG
>JANODF010000909.1:0-7666 GCA_031412555.1 Archangium sp.
CGGTACTCGAAGCCTACGGCTGGACCGACCTCACGGTGCCGCCGTACACCACGCCCGAAACAGACGACGAGCGTGCCGCTCAGACCCGCTTCGAAGACGAAGTGCTCGATCGCCTCTTCGCCCTCAACGCCACCCGCGCCGCCGAAGAAGCAAGCGCGCTCCCAGCCCCTCCCGTGAAGGCCAAGCCGGCCAAACCGAAGGCTCCGCGAAAGACGAAGACGGACCAGCCCGCGCTCGGCCTGCAGGTCGATTCCTCGAAGAAGCCTGCGCGCAGCGGTTGATGGATCTCGAAAGGAAAGTCCGATGGACGAACTTCTCGATCGCCTTCGTCACGGAACTGAGGCCGAGCTGTGCATGCTCGAGAAGTTGTTGGCTCTTGCCGGAAGAAAGGAACGCGAGTTGCGGTTGGCTGCGCTCCATGGCGCGACAGTGGAGGCGATGGGCCATCGAGCCGCTCGAATACGCCCGCATCGTCCGAGCAGCCGAAGGAGACGAATTGTTCCTCCTCTGCCCGCCAGCGATCCTCCCCCGATAGCGCCTGCTGAGATCGCCGCCAAGAAGACGGGGAAGGGCGCTGCGCGTCCTCCCCCATCTCTGGCCTCACTTCGGGCGCGACGAGCCGCCGAGGATTCCCCCGACAACCGCTGCGAGCGCACCAGCCACCGGTCCACCCATCATCAAGATGGGAATGCCCAGCAGGCCTGCGCCGAACAACGTGTTCTCCTGCCGTGCTTCCTCCGCCTGGCGTCGCGAGAGCGGCGCGCGCGTCACTCCGTTGCGAGCCCGCGCTGCGCGAGTCGAGCCGTCACTCTTGTCCCGGTTGCAGTCGATGCACGCCGGATAGAGGTTCGACAGGCGATCACTGCCGCCACGCGACCTCGGAATCGAGTGGTCAACGTGCCAAGCCCCCGACTGACCCTCCTGCGCGTAGTTCCGGAAGGAGAGCTTGCTGGTGCACAGGTGGCAATGGCCGGAGGAGCGGTCGAAGATCTGCCGCTTCCGGCCTTCGTCCCAGGCACCCATTAGAACCTCACCTCGCACGCCCACCTGTCGGGCGGGTTGTCGGACTTCGCCCGGTTGTTCGCCCACTGCAGCGCCTGGAGGTTGCTGAGCACATCGCTCCCTCCAGCGGCGACGGGCTTGATGTGGTCGATCTCCCAGCCGAACTTCTCGATCTTGCCGTAGTCAGCCCAGCGGATCGGGGCGCCACATCCATCTCGGCGCCATTCAGCGGGCGCATAGCCCGGAATGGTTGCCGCTTTGACCCAGACTGCCGCCCGCGTTTCAAAGTCGAAACCACCACCGTTCGTGTTCGTGTTGCGATTCCTCAGTGCCATGTCGTTATTCCTTTCGTGGTTTGGTACATCGCTTCGACCCCGGAGCAATTGGCTACCGGAGTAGACATTGCTTCCGATGTCGACGAGAAGTATACATGACCCAGAATGGGAGGCAAGGTGCCCTCAGAAAACGCCATTGCGTCGAACTGCCGGATGCTCCGCAACGCTCGTGGCCTGAGCCAGATCGAGATGGCCGAGAAGGTGGGCCTGTCGCGCGCGGGCTACTTGAAGATCGAAAGCGGTGAATCGACGCCTCGCTCTGACACGCTCGAGCGGCTCGCTTCTGCGCTCGGCGTCAAGATTGCCGAGCTGATGAGGGCTCCCGACCAGCTGCAGCACGTGCGCTTCCGGTCAAAGAAGCGCATCAACTCAAGGGAAGAATTGCTGGTTGAGGTGAAGAGCCGGCTCGACGCGTACCAGGCGCTCGCGCAGGCCCTCGGCGATCAGCGCAGACCCGCCGCAGTCGAGTTTCCCCGGAAGGACATTGAGAAGGCGGCGCAGGCAGTTCGGCTCGCCCTCAAGCGAACCCCGGATGAACCGATTCACGACATCTGCGGGCTCGTCGAGAGCGCGGGCTATCGGCTGCTCAAGGTGCGCCTCAGCTCGACGTTTCTCGAAGGAGAAGACGCGACTGACCGCGCGGAGGGCTTCTTTGGTCTGTCCGTGTTCTCTGAGGACGATGTTCCCGCCATCGTCGTGAATGACTTCGAACGCATCTCGATCGAGCGTCGCATCTTCACGGTCGCCCACGAACTCGGGCACGTGCATCTCCACCGCGATTCGTACACCGCAGCCGAGACCGACGAGAGAGAGAAGGAAGAGCTGGAGGCTGACCTCTTCGCATCACACTTCCTCATGCCTCGAGCCCGCTTCGACAAGGAGTGGGAAGGGGCGTACGGGCTCCCCTTCATCGAGCGTGTCCTCAAGGTGAAGCGCATCTTTCGGGTCAGCTACAAGACCGTGCTTCGGCGCTTGCAGGATCAGGGCGACGAGAACCTCTACCCGCGGTTCTTCGGCATGTTCAAGAAGCGCTTCGGACGCAGCCTCACCAAGCGCGAGGAGCCGAGCCCGCTCGATGAATCGGACTTCGAGGCCGATCTCCTGCCTTCGATGGTGCGGCAGGGCGTGGAACGGGAGATTCTCAGCCAGGCACGGGCGGCAGAACTTCTTGGGGTGGAGCTCAAGCAGTTCAGGGAGCGGGCGTCGGAATGGAACCTCACCGGGTAGGCGCTCCCCTCTACATCGCTGACGCGAACGTGCTCATCGACTTCCTGAACGCTGACCTCAAGGTGCTCGGGCTCGTTTCCGAGTTCATCGGTCCGGTGCTGGTGTTGCGCGTCATCCTCCGAGATGAAGTCGAGGGTCTGACTCTGGCTGGCTGTGCGAAGGCTGGCTTGCAGGTCGTCGATTCCAGCGTTGAGACCCTGGTTCGAGCGGCTGAGCATGAATCCACAGGCCGCCTCCTGTCCTTTTATGACTGGCTCGTTTTGCTCGAGGCCAAGGAGCGCGGCGGCGCGTGTCTGACCAACGATGGCGCGCTCATCAAAGCCTGCCGAAGCCACGGAATCGATGCTGTTCGCGGACTTGCTCCTCTTCTGCAATTGGTGAGTCTGGGGAAGCTTCGAAAGAAGGAGGCGCTCGAGTTGGTTGAGAAGATGGCCGCCAAGAACTCCTACCTCCGCAAGGTCGTTCCTGAGTTCGTCAAGAAACTCGGGGCGCTCCCAAAATAGGCTCTGGTAGATTTCTCCTCCGATGACGACGTCACTGGAGGCGAGGGGGAAGTTGGTGGAGGCGCTCTCATTGGACCTGGTGGGTCCGGGGCCCGGTCACCTGCACGAGAGCGAGCTCATCGATCAGGCGCCCTCGCGCTGGTACCTCGCGGGCTTCCTGGTCCCGCGTGAGACGAAGGCTGAAGAGAAGACCGGTTTCGAAGGCGAGGGCGAGGTCGACTCCGCTGCCGACGGAGGCGGAGGAGGTGACGACGAGAAGACGCCGGAGCGCACCTCGGGGCGCAAGGCGATGTTCTCTTCATCCATGGGCATGTCGGTGCTGGTGCCGTCAGCTGCGAAGAGCATCGAATTGACTGTGGAGTGGGGCGACTACACACCCGAAGAAGCGGGCAAGCATGACGGCCCGCAGCGCGCCAACTGGAAGAGGAAGCAGTGCAAGGTCGAGGTCAGCCTTCCCCTGGTCAAGCGCCGAGCGACCAAAGCGTTGGAGGGCTTCGCCGGGTTGTCCGTCGTGTGGACCGTACGAAAGGTGACCGTCGATGACGGCATCGCGCTGCCGAAGGGGACCCGGGCCGTCTCGCTCTTCTTCGTGAACGACCGCCAGCCGCAACCCGAGCAGAATCGAGATGAGGCCTACGTGTTTCAAGCGCAGCTGCACGCCCGCTGCGCCGAGGGCTTCGTTCCCAGGCCCAATTGGCGGGGCCTCACCACCAGCGATGTCGACGAGCGAACTGCCGACCTCCAGTACCGCGACGCGTATGAGTACGGCGTGGGCCATGGAGTGGCCACCGATGCCGTGGTGGCCGACGACGCCTGCAAGGAAATCCACACGTGCTGGATTCCGTCTGCCGAGGTGGAGCGCGTCGTGCCCGCCGATGTGAAGGGGGTGGAGCTGCGCATGATCGAGTTGGCGAAGCTCACGACGGGCGACACCGCCGCCAAGCTGGGGGCCTTCGTCTCAGAGTGGAAGCTGTGGCTGACTGAGCAGGCCAAGGTCAGCGTCGATCACCCCAGACGCAAAGAGGTGCTCACCGACCTGCTGGCTCAAGCGGCGTTCTCACAGAAGCGCCTCTCCGACGGCATCGCACTTTTGTCCCAGCCCAACGTGCTTCGCGCCTTCTGTCTCGCCAACAAGGCGATGGATCTGCAGGCGCGGCAGCGGAATAGCCTTCGGCCCACGCCCGATCGCAGGGACCCGCAGTGGCGCCCCTTTCAGTTGGCCTTCGTGCTGATCAACCTGCGCTCCATCGTCGACCCGGCCCACGACGATCGAGAGGTCGTCGATTTGCTGTTCTTCCCAACCGGCGGCGGCAAAACGGAGGCCTACCTCGGGCTGGCCGCCTTCACGCTCATCTACCGCCGGTTGATGAACCCCGGCATCAGCTCGGCAGGTTTGGCGGTCTTGATGCGGTACACCCTGCGCCTTCTGACGCTCGATCAGCTGCAGCGTGCCGCGGCCCTGGTCTGCGCGCTCGAGCTGATGCGGAGCGAAGAGACAGACCTGGGCAGTTGGCCCTTTGAGATCGGCCTGTGGGTTGGCAAGGCGGCGACGCCGAACAAGATGGGGCGCAAGGGCGACAACGATAAGGACTCTGCCCGCGCCCGAGTGATCGCCTACAAGAATGACGACAAGAAGCCGCTCCCCATCCCGCTCGAGGTCTGCCCCTGGTGTGGCGAGAAGTTCAGGCCCACCGCTTTCAGGCTGATGAAGGACGGCGCAGCCAACGAAGACCACCCTGACGAGCTGCGCATTCTGTGTCTCAACCGCGCCTGTAAATTCTCCGGGAAGCCGCTGCCCATTCTCGCGGTCGATGAACCGATCTACCGCCGCCTCCCGTGCTTTCTCATCGCCACTGTGGACAAGTTTGCCGGCCTGCCCTGGGAAGGTCGCTCTGGCGCGCTGCTGGGCAAGGTGGACCGCTTTGATGCCGGCGGATTCTACGGGCCGACCGACGCCGGCGTCGGGAAGGCGTTGCCCGCGAAGCTCGCCCCGCCTGACCTCATCATTCAAGACGAACTCCACCTCATCTCGGGGCCTCTCGGGACGATGGCTGGGCTGTACGAGTCGGCGATCGAGCAACTGTGTTGCCGAAAAGTTGGAGAGAAGCTCATCAAGCCCAAGGTGGTCGCATCGACCGCGACGGTGCGACGCGCGGGCACCCAGATTCGGGCTCTCTTCGCGCGCACTCGGGTGGAGATCTTCCCTCCTCCTGGGCCAAACCGGCGCGACTCCTTCTTTGCGAAGACGGTCGCGCCTTCGTCCGAGGATCCCCCGCGCCTTTACCTTGGAGTGGCCTCTGCAGGTCGCAGCCTCAAGGTCATCCTGCTCCGGACCTATGTGGCGCTGCTGTCGGCCGCGCAGAAGCTCTATCTGGCGAATGGCGGCAAACGAGCCGACAACCCGGCCGACCCGTACATGACGCTGCTGGGCTACTTCAACAGCCTCCGCGAGTTGGGTGGGGCACGCCGCATCGTCGAGGACGAGGTGCAGGGAAAGGTCTCCCGGTACGGTGATCGACGCCGCGTCGGCGAAGACGAGAAGGCCACGCCGTTCGCCCGTCGACAGATTCAGTACGACGTCGTCGAGCTGACCAGCCGCGAGTCGAACAGCAACGTGGCCAAGGCCAAGCGTCGGCTCGAACTGACCATGAACGAGAAGGACGCAGTCGACGTGGCGATCGCAACGAACATGATCTCCGTCGGCCTCGACATTACCCGCCTGGGCTTGATGGTCGTGCTCGGCCAGCCCAAGACGACGGCCGAATACATTCAGGCCTCGAGTCGAGTTGGCCGTGACGCCCGAAAGCCCGGGCTGGTGGTGACGCTGCTCAACGTTCATCGCCCCCGTGATCGCTCGCACTACGAACGGTTCGAGGCCTACCACCAGTCTTTCTACCGGAGCGTCGAGGCGACGAGCGTGACCCCTTTCTCTGCGCGGGCCATCGATCGCGGCCTGGCCGGCGTGGTGGTCGCGCTTGCGCGCCATGGCCAACCGGAACTGACCGCGCCTCGGAGCGCCGTCGAGATGGACAAGCTCGTCAGCAAGACAGCGTGGGTTGCGGCTGCACTCGGCCGCCGTGCTGCGTTCGTCACGGGCGACGAAACGACCGCAAAGAAGGTGGAAGATCGCGCCAAGTCGCTGCTGGACGACTGGAGCATCATCGCCACGGAGCAGCGCAAGGTGCAGGCAGGGCTTCAGTATCAGCGAGAGGTCGGCAACGAGCCGCCGCTGCTGCACACGCCTCTCGACCCGGCTCTCGACACCCTGGGTGAACGCCAGAAGCGCTTCAAGGCAAACCGATCGCTCCGAGACGTCGAGCCCTCGGTGAACCTCTACGTGCGCAGTCTCGTGCACCAGGATGTCGTCGTTGACGATGGGGAGGTGGAGTGATGGCCGCTCGTCGCCGCGCAAGGCCCCATGGTCAGATCCGTCGAAGTCAGCTGGTAGGGCAGTTCGGGCCCGGCTCACTCATCGACATGCCTCGGCACTCCGTCATCGTGGGTGGGCTGGAGCAATGGGGAGATCCCGAGAAGAACGGGTTTCCTCCCGTGTTCGAAGATCGGCTCAAGGCCAACCTGGAACAGGCACTCGAGCTCCAGGGGTTGCGCTTCTTCTCTCCGCCCATCGACCTCGACACGTTCGGTGACGAGGCGCCCCAGGGCATCACGGTGTGGGAGTTTCCCCAGTGGTTCGTCGCGCAGTGGGCGCCCAGCGACTCGCCTGGCAAGCGGCCGCTGGTGCATGAACGTCGGCTCGTATCGGGCCGCTTTCTCGCGGACGACAAGAAGCCGAAGCCGGTGGTACCGATTCGTTTCGTGCAGGCCTGTCGGAATGGTCACGTCAGTGACATTGATTGGCCCACCTTCGCCCATCGAGGAAACTCGAGTTGTCAGCAGCAACTGTGGTTGCTCGAGAAGGGCACCAGCGGCGACTTCCTCGACCTCTTCATTCAGTGCGACTGCGGCGTGCCGATGCGTTCGGTGTTCGAGGCGACCCGCTTCGGTGAGGACGGCATGTCACCGCTGGGGCTCTGCAAAGGCCATCGGCCCTGGCTGGGCCCCAACAGCCGAGACCCCAACCCCTGCCTGAGTGACGGCGGCAAGCACTCCCCCAACAAGCTCCTCGTGCGTACCGCCAGCAACGCCTACTTCGCGCGCGTGGTCAGCGCGATCTCGATTCCGGAGAAGGATCGCAAGGTCCGGGAGGCGGTGGAACACCTGTGGACCGACTTCATGGTGCAGTGCGAGAGCCAAGCGGACGTCAAGCATGAGAGGAAGAAGCCGAAGGTGCAGGCGGCTTTGGGGACCCTCACTGATGCGCAGGTCTTCGCCGAGATTCAGCGCAGGAAGTCCCCCACACCGACGCCAGCGAAAAAGCTGAAGCAGGCCGAGATCGAGACGCTGCTGTCCGTGGAGGATGAGCTGGGTGACGACAAGCTCGGCAGCGACTTCTACGCGACCGTGCTCCCCGCCAAGAAGCCTCAGTCACGACTCCTGCAGGCATTTCACAAGATCGTGCTGGTTCAGCGCATGCGCGAAGTCCGTGCCCTGGCTGAGAAAGGAAGTGACGCTGGAAACGGCCTGCAACGCAGCCGCCGC
>JANODF010000910.1:0-3978 GCA_031412555.1 Archangium sp.
AAGGAAGCGCGCCTGACCGCACCCGCCACCGGGCGGGTGACGCTGGCCACGCCCGCTCCGGTGGTGGGCATGACGGTGAAGGCGGGGCAGGTGCTGGCCTCCATCGCTCCGCGCCTGTCGGCAGGGGGCGATCGCTCCACGCTCGAGTCTGAGCTCACCTCGGCAAGAGTGGAGCTGGAGGCCGCCCGTCAGCAGCAGGCGCGAGCCGAGAGGCTGTTCGCCGAGCAAGCCGTGCCGGAGCGTCAAGTCGAGGAGGCGCGCGCGCGTGTGTCGATCACCACCGCTCGGCTGGGCGCCGCCCAGGGGCGGCTCGCACAGTACACCGCCGGAGCATCAGGCAGCGCGAGCGCGGGTCTCAACGTCTTTCAGATTCGCGCGCCGCTGTCGGGGACGCTGGTGCTCGCCACGCCGACCTCCGGTGAGAGCGTCGAAGAAGGGAAGCTGCTGTTCACAGTCATCGACCTGGATCAGGTGTGGCTGACGGCGCGCATCTTCGAGCCCGACATTCGTCGCGTGGAGACCTCTCACGGCGCCTGGTTCACGGTCGAGGGCTACGAGGAGCCGTTCGTGGTCGACCAAACCAACGGCAAGCGCATCACGCTGGGCCGGGTGATCGACCCGCACAGCCGCACCGTGCCCATCATCTTCGAGCTGAAGAACCCCGAGGGCCGCTTGCGCATCGGCCAGTTCGCCAAGGTGTTCGTCGCGACCGGCCCCACCACCCGCATGCTCGCCATCCCCGAGTCGGCGGTCGTCGAAGAAGGCGGCAAGCCTTTCGCCTTCGTGCAGGCCGAAGGTGAGCGTTTCGAGCGGCGTGCGCTCGTGCTGAGCACCCGCTCACGAGGCCTGGTGGGCGTCAAAGAGGGTCTGACCGAAGGCGAGCGCGTCGTCACTCGCGGCGCGTACGAGCTCAAGCTCGCGGCCTCCTCGGGCGTCATTCCTCAACATGGGCACGTGCACTGATGGATCGGATCATCCATTGGTCGCTCAAGAACCGGCTCTTCGTGGTGGTGGCCGCGATCGCGATCAGCATCTACGGCGCCTTCACTGCCTGGCAGATGCCCGTCGACGTCTTCCCCGATCTCACAGCGCCGACCGTCACAATCATCACCGAGGCGCATGGCCTGGCACCGCAAGAAGTCGAGGCGCTCATTACTTTCCCCCTTGAGACCGCTGTCAACGGCGCGACCGGCGTGCGGCGCGTGCGCTCGTCGTCGGGGGTCGGCATCTCGGTCGTGTGGGTGGAGTTCGAGTGGGGCACGGACATCTACGTGGCCCGGCAGATCGTCAACGAGAAGCTCCAGTTGGTGAGCGCCCAGATTCCGCAGGGCCTGGGGCCTCCGACACTGGCCCCCATCTCGTCGATCATGGGCGAGATCCTCTTCCTCACGCTCAAGAGCGACCGCCACGCGCCGATGGAGGTGCGTGACACGGCAGACTGGGTGCTCCGCAAGCGGCTCCTCTCGTTGCCTGGCGTGGCGCAGGTGATCCCCATCGGCGGGGGCGCAAAGCAGTACCAGGTGCTGGTGCAGCCCGAGAAGTTGCAGGCCTTCGACGTGAGCCTCGACGAGGTGCTGGAGGCGCTCAGGAACTCGAACGAGAACTCCACGGGCGGCTTCCTCGTGCGCGGCCCTCAAGAGCAGCTCATTCGAGGCGTGGGCCGGGTCACCTCGAAAGAAGATCTCGAGAAGACGGTGGTGGCAGTCAGAGGCGGCGTGCCGATCATCGTCAGCCAGCTCGCAGAGCTCCGAGTTGGCCCAGGCCTCAAGCGCGGCGAGGGCTCCTCGAACGGCGAGCCCGCCGTCGTCATGGGCGTGCTCAAGCAGCCCGGGGCCAACACCCTCGAGCTCACTGTGCGCATCGACCGCGAGCTCGACGAGCTTCAGAAGTCGCTCCCGGAGGGCATGAAGATCGACCGCGAGGTCTTCCGTCAGGCCGACTTCATTCAGACCGCGGTGCGCAACGTGTCTCACGCGCTGCGCGACGGCGCGATCCTGGTGGCGATCATCCTCTTCCTCTTTCTCTTGAACGTGCGCACCACGCTCATCTCGCTCGCCGCCCTGCCCGTCTCGCTGATCGTGGCGGTGCTCGCGATGAAGGCCGCTGGCGTCACCATCAACACGATGACCCTGGGCGGGCTCACCATCGCGATTGGGGCGCTTGTGGACGACGCCATCATCGACGTTGAGAACGTGTTTCGTCGTTTACGCGAGAGCCTGGGCCAGCCCGAGGTCACACGGCGGCCGGCGCTGGACGTGATCTTCGAGGCCTCGCGTGAGGTGCGCGGCTCCATCGTCTTTGCCACCCTCATCGTCATGCTCGTGTTCGTGCCGCTCTTCTTCCTCTCGGGCGTGGAAGGTCGGCTGCTGGCGCCGCTCGGCTTCGCCTACCTGGTGGCCATCTTCGCCTCGCTCGTGGTGGCACTCACGCTCACGCCGGCGCTGTGTGCCTTCGTGCTGCCACGTGGCATGTCGTCGGGGACCCACGCTGACAGCTTTGTGGTTCGCTGGCTCAAGCGCGGCTACCAGCCACTCCTGCGCGCTTCGCTGAAGCACTCGACCACCGTGTTCTCCGCCTCTGTCGCGCTCCTCGCCGCCGCGCTGGTGGTGATGCCCTTTCTCGGGCGCACCTTCCTGCCGGACTTCAACGAGGGTTCGCTGACGCTCAGCTCCGTCACGCTGCCGGGCACTTCGCTGGAGGAGTCGGACCGGCTCAACCGCAGGCTCGAGCAGCTGCTCCTCAGCTATCCCGAGGTGGTCTCCACCGCTCGGCGTCAGGGCCGCGCCGAGCTCGACGAGCACGCGCAAGACGTCAACGCGGCGGAACTCGACGTGAGACTGCGCATGAAGGACCGGAGCAAGGGCGAGTTCCTCGCGGCGCTCCGTGCGGAACTCACCACGCTCTCGGGGCTGGTGGTGGTCATCGGCCAGCCGCTCTCGCATCGCATCGACCACATGCTCTCGGGCACGCGCGCCAACATCGCCATCAAGCTCTTCGGCGACGACCTGCAGCAGCTGCGCACCTCGGCCGAGGACATCAGGAAGGTGATGGCGAAGGTCGAGGGCGCGGTGGACGTCTCGGTGGAGCAGCAGGTCGACATTCCCCAGCTCAAGGTCGAGTTCGACAGGGATCGTCTCGCCCGCTACGGGATGCAGGCGGGGAAGCTGGCGGAGCTCGTCGAGACCGCCTTCGCAGGGAACAAGGTGACGACCCTGCTGGAGAACCAGCGCACCTACCCGGTGGTGGTGCGCCTTCATGACGAGGCGTGGGAGAACGCCGAGGCGATCGGCAACACGCTCTTCGACACGCCCGTGGGCACGAAGGTGCCCCTCAAGATGCTCTCTTCCATCCGCGACGACGTGGGGCCCAACTCCATCACGCGCGAAAACGCACAGCGGAAGATCGTGGTGATGGCCAACGTGGGAGGCCGCGACCTGCGCAGCGTCATCGACGACATCCGCGCGGGCATCGATCGAGAGGTGAAGCTGCCTGCCGGCTACTACGTGGTGTACGGCGGCCAGTTCGAGAGCGAACGCGAAGCCAGCCGCACCATTACCCTTCTCGGCCTGTTCGTGATCGCGGGCATCTTCCTGCTGCTGTACCTCGCGTTCGACTCGGTGCGCATCGCGTTGGTCGTCATGGTGAACCTGCCGCTGGCGCTCATCGGCGGCGTGCTCGCCGTGTGGCTGGGCGGCGGCGTGCTCAGCATCGCGTCGCTCGTGGGCTTCATCACCCTGTTCGGCATCGCCACGCGCAACGGCATCATGATGATTTCGCACTACGAGCACCTGCAGCGTCATGAGGGAGCGTCCTTCGAGGAGGCGATCGAGCGCGGGTCGCTGGAGCGCCTGTCTCCGATCTTGATGACGGCGCTCTCGGCTGGTCTTGCGCTGGTGCCACTCGTGCTCGCTGGAGATCGGCCGGGCAACGAGATCCAGGCGCCGATGGGCGTGGTGATTCTGGGAGGGCTGCTCTCTG
>JANODF010000911.1:0-20028 GCA_031412555.1 Archangium sp.
CGCCACCACCGCCAGTGGTGCTGCCGCCGCCACCGCCAGTGGTGCTGCCGCCACCACCCGTGTTTCCATTGCCACCGCCTGTCGGGCCCGTCATCTCACCCGGACAGCCGAGGCTGCTCACTGCGATCGCCACGAGGGCGCCCAGAAGAAGCTTCCTCATGATCAGGTCCCATCGCCTTTGGCGCCCGGCAGCGGAGCCTTCAAGTACGGGAAGGTGGTGTCGAACTGAGATGCGGTCTGGAGAACGGCGTCATGAAAAGGAACCGCGCGCGAAGGTGCATCGACGTTGTTCCCCAGCAGGTAGCCCATCGACACGCGCAGCTCGATGTCCACCGTGTCGTCGCCAGGTCGTCGCCCGTTGGGAAAACCAGCGGGGTCGCAGCCCGTATTGCTCAACGTCAGCACGCCGTTGACGAAGCAGGCGGCGGCCCCCAGGTTGTTCTGCATCGCGGCGGGAGTCGCCGGGAGCGCCGTGTTCAGTCGCTGATACTCGCAGGTCGCGCCGTTCGCGTTGACGCCGGTCACACCCGTGAGAAAAGCCGCGACCAGATCTGTGCGGGGGACCAGGGTGGGCGCCGGCGTTCCGAAGAGCAGCTCGAGGATCGCCGGCAGGGTGGGATTGGTGACGTAGGGCAGGAACTGAGCGTCGTCCTTCGGCTCGGAAGAATTGAAGCGGTCCTTGTCCTTGATGCCGATCACCACTTCGTTCACCAGCGGCATGCCCAGGCGTGAGACCTGCGTCCACGCGCCGCCTTCACGCGAGGGCCGGGTGTAGGTCGCAGCCGGGTTGATCACCCGCGCCTGCCGCACGCTGGCGGTGCTCCAGGCCCCGACGATGGTCTGCGTGCCCGCGGTGATGCACGAGATGGGCAGCTCCAGCGCGAGGCTGGTGACGTTCTTGGTGTAGAGCGGGTTGGTGACGGCGCCGCGGTTGCTCGCGTTGGTGATGACCGAGGCGGGTGCGTTGACCAGATCGAAGATCGGCCCCACGTTGACGGCGAAGCCTTCGGCGCGTTGGCCCACGAACATGCGGGCGGGCGTGGTGCACCCCGGAATGTCGATGGTCTGGATGAAGCCGTCGGCGTACGCGTTGTAGTTGCCGTCGCCGCCATCGGCGTTGCCGAACGACTTGCGGCCCACGTAGTCGAACGGCTTGACGAAGGAGGTCCCGCCGTCGGCCGAGAGAATGGGCTGAACGGTGCCGGTGCGGCGATTGCCGCGCACGAGCGTCACCGAGTACGTCTCCAGCACCGAGAGCTGCGTGCGATCGCGCGGGTCGCCCACGTTGGCGAACGCCACGGACACGTTGGGTTTCACGCCGCCATCGCTGGGCCCGATGGGGAGCGCGATGCCAGCCCCGCTGTTGTTGAGGGTGTTGGAGAACCGGAACTGAAACGTCAGGTCTTCAGCGCCATCGGCATTGTTGTCGAGGTGAAGCTCGTAGAGCGCCTCGGGGTCGAGCGAGAAGTAGTTGGGGCCACCACCCGGCTCCTGGAGCGGCTGGTAGTTGGCGATGAAGGTGACGTAGTTGGCGCGGCCCGGCTCGTAGCTGCGGAAGAAGTAGACGTCGGTGCCATCGACCTTCGGGTTCTTGGTGAGAAACGGCGCTTCCCGGTGGCTGGAAGCAACGGCGGTTCCCGCCAGCGCGATGAGGGCGCAAGTGGTGAGCGAGGTGACAATTCTCATGGTTTCTCCAGTGTGTGCGTTGAACGGCGGGCTACAGGGTGTCGAATGCCTCGAGGGCCTTGCGCGCAGTCGCGCGGCTCGTGTCGTCGGCCTGGCTGTCGATGACGGACAGCACGGTCGAACGTTTGACGTGAACGGTGCGACCGGCGATCTGCGCCAGCGCCTCGCGGGAAGTCTGGGCGCCCGCAGCGGCGCTGCGCTCGTCGGCGAACTCGCAGACGCTGAGCGTCACGTGATGGAGGGTGTTCATCATCACGCAGTGACGCGCGCCAATGGCCTGACCCAGGTGTTGGCGCTCCGACTCGATCGGGAGCCCCGCAGCTTGCAAGGCCGCCAGCACCTGCTTCGTAGAGGGGTCTGCTTCGTCACGGCGGCCTGCTTCTTCGACCAGGCGGTCGAAGAAGGGTCTATCAGGCGCAGGCGCCGCGAGGGGCCGCGGGGCATCTGACTTCGAGCAGGCGCAAAACAGGGAAACCGTCACGAGCAGCAGTGCACGCATAGCCATGAACTACACGCGTCGTGCTTCGAGGCCGCGCAACGGAGTCGGGTACGTGTTTCCCCTCTGAACCGATCAGCTGGCTCAGGAGGCCAGTTCTGCGTAAGCCGCCATGGTTAGACAAAGGATGAACAGCGAATCAACGTGGATTCAGGGGGGGATCATGAGTGCGAAGACCCAGCTTTGGGGTGGTTCGGGTGCAACCGAAGATTCGAAACATCTCTGTGTGGAGGCTGGACGCCGGCCGACCGAGGAGTTGGTGGGTATCGCGACGGCGGCCAGGTGTCTGGGAGCCCGGGTCGAATTCACCGGGCTCGAGACCCGGACCATCGGCGAGCTGATCAGAATCGTCGAGGCCGGGGGAAGGTGGCAGGGAAAACTCTAGCCACTCACGTGTTGTTGACCCGGGCGTTCACACGCTGCCCTTCTTGCCCAGCACCAGCGCCACCAGATGGTGCAGCTCGGCAGCCTCGAAGGGCTTGGCGAGCTCGAAGTTGTCGAGGCTCTCCAGGTAGGCCGCGGCGTTGGGGGTGAACGCGCCGCCCGACACGAACACCATGGTGCGGGCCAGCGCGGGCAGATGTCCCGCCAGCCAGGCATGCAGCTCCATGCCGGTCATCTCGGGCATCATCAGGTCGCACAAGATGACATCGAAGTCCGGGTCGTTTTCCAGCAACCGCCTGGCTTCGAGGCCTGACGACGCGGTGATCACCTGATGATCGGTGCCGAGCAGGCGCTGCATCATGCGGCGAATCGCCGGTTCGTCGTCGACGACCAGAATGCGCGCTCCAGCGACCGCAGCTTCCGCGTGCGCCAGGCCCGTGGGCGCCGTGGTTCGCGCGAGCGGCATCGCCTGGTGAGACGGGAGCCGCACCACGAAGCGGCTTCCCTGGCCGGGCGTGCTCTCCACTCGAAGGTCGCCCTTCAGCTCGGTCATGATGGTCTTGCAGATGGCGAGGCCCAACCCCGAGCCCGCGCCCGCCGCCTTGGTGGTGAAGAAGGGCTCGAAGATGCGCGCGAGCGTCGAAGGCGACATGCCCGGCCCGGTGTCGCGGACTTCGGCGAACACGTCGTGTGAGGTGGCCCAGGTGCGCAGCGTGATGGTGTGTTCGGCGACGTGGCCTTCGCCGATGGCCTGCGCCGCGTTCATGATCAGGTTCAGGAACACCTGGGTCAGCCGGCCCTCCGAGGCTTGCACGGTGGGGATCTCGCCGAAGTGGGTGATCAGCTTCGCGCGGTATTTGATCTCGTTGTTCGCCATGGTGGCGGCGCGCGAGAGGGCCTGGTTGACGTCGACGTTCTGCAGTTCGGTGCGCTCGACGCGGCTGAAGGCGCCCAACGAACGCGAGATGGTCTTGATGCGAGCGGCACCTTCGAAGGCTGATTCCGCGCGTTCGATGAGTTCGGGGATCGACGCGGGGTCGGTGCGCGCGCGCGGCAGGTCGCTGATCACACCCTCTAGGCTCGCCAGCACGTAGGCGAGCGGGTTGTTGATTTCGTGCGCCACGCCGGCTGCGAGCATGCCCATGCTGGCCAGGCGATCGGTCTGCGCCAACCCGGCCTGCAGGCGCTTGCGCTCGGTGATGTCGCGGTAGAAGCCCAGCACCCGGGGCAACCCGCCCACCAGCACCCGGCTGAGCGAGGCCTCGAGGAAGACCGGGTGGCCCTCCCGATCGCGATGTTCGACCTCGAAGGTGAGCACCTCACCGCGCTCCATGCGCCGGGTGTGTTCGGGCGCAAACGCCACCGAGCCGGTGTCGAGCGCCGCCAGGTTCGAGCCGGTGAGCTCGGCGGGCTGGGTCTTGTGCAGCCGCGCGAACGATTCGTTGGCCTCGACCACCGTGCCGTTGAGCGCACAGAGGATGATGCCGTCGCTCGCGCGTGAAAAGAGATCGGCGTAGCGGGCGTCGCCCTGGCGGCGTTCTTCTTCAGCGGTCTTTCGCGGCGTGACGTCGCTGATCACCACCCGGCGTTCTGAACCACCTGCTTCCGTGGTCTGGGTACTGACCACCAGGTGCGCCCAGAACCCGCTGCGGTCGTTGCGCACCACCCTCAGCTCTGCCGAGCGGCGATCGCCGGTCTCCTGCACGCGCTTGAAGAGGGAATGCAGGGCGGCCTGATCGTCCTCCGCCACGAAGCGGAAGAAGGCCCGGTTCATCATCTGCGCGCGCGTCATGCCCAGCATGGTGACCGCGGTGAGGTTGGCTTCGACGATCAGCCCGGCCTCGTTGACCGTGCAGTAGCCGACGGGGGCGAGATCGTAGAGATCGAAGTACCGCGCCCGCACCATGTCGAGCTCGACCTGCGTCCGCCGCAGCTCGTCGTTCTGCATCTCGAGCTCGATCTGATGCACCCGCAGCTCGTGCAGCGCGGTGGCGGGGTCGGGCAGGGAGGCCAGCTCGGGCTCCCGGTTCGCCTGGGCTTCAGCTTCCTGTCGCCGGGGGGACGACGGTCGGCTCGACGTCGTCGGCTCGTTCGGTGGTGGCGATGCCATAGACTTCTCCGGTTTCATTGAGCAGCGCTGTGGTGACCACGTTCACGGTGATCAGGCCGCCCTGTTTGGTGCAGCGTTCAGTTTTGTACGGTGAGATCTGCTCGCGGCGGCGAAGGCGGTCCGTTCGGGCTTGTTCGACCGCACGTTCCGGCAGGGGAATGCGTTCGCGCACGTTGAGCTGGAGCGCCTCCGCCTCGGTCCAGCCATAGAGCCGGATGGCTGCGGGGTTCCACGCCAGGGTGCGGCCATCGAGCGCGTGCACCGTGATGGCGTCGTGCGCATCACGCACCACCACCGCCAGCCGCAACACCTCGTTGACCTTGCGCAGCGCCTCGCGGGTCTGCACCGTTTCAGTGATGTCGGTGAACGACATCACCACGCCTTCGATGACGTTCTCGATGGTGCGGTACGGCTGAATGCGCAGGGTGTACCAACGGCCCGCGGCGGTCTGCACGTCGATCTCGTACGAGTGCAGGGTGTCGAGCACGCGCTGCGCGTCGGCCACCAGGGTGGTGTAGCCCACCAGGTTCGAGACGATGTGACCCACCGGCCGGCCCACGTCGCTCGCAATGAGGTTGGTGATGGCGCTGGCCGCCGGCGTGAAGCGCAGAATCTTGAGCTGCTGATCGACGAACACGGTGCCGATGCCGGTGCCGGCGAGCAGGTTGTTCATGTCGCTGTTGGCGCGCGAGAGATCGATCACCTTGGTCTGCAGCTCGGTGTTCACCGTGGCGAGCTCTTCATTGACGGACTGCAGCTCTTCTTTCGAGGTCTCCAATTCTTCGTTGGTCGACTGCAGCTCTTCGTTGACCGACTGCATCTCTTCGTTGGAAGACTTGAGCTCCTCGGCCGAGCTCTCCAGCTCTTCGTTGGTGCTCTGCAGGTATTCCTCTTTGGCCTGCAGCTCCTTCTTGAGCGCGGCGATGCGCGCGTCGTTCGCTTCAGCGGTCGCCTCGGCAGGCAGGACGGTCTCGGTCGCGGCAGGCGCCTCCTGCAGGAGCACCAGGTAGAGCGGCTCGCCGTGCGTGACGGTCACCGGGTGCACGGTCACGTTGGTCAGGGTGTGGTGGCCGTTGGTCTTGACCTGCAGCCCTTCACATCGCACCGACTCGCGAATCGCGGCCGCGCGGTGCAGCGTGGTGGACAGGCCGGTGCGCAGGCCCTCCCGCGCCATCTTGAGGATGTTGGCCACGCCCGCCTCACCCGGGGCCGGCTCGAGGAACATGCCGGTGCGGCCGTGCAGGTAGACGACGTCGCCCTGCGCGGTGACCAGGGCGCTG
This sequence comes from Archangium sp., assembly GCA_031412555.1. Classification (GTDB taxonomy): domain Bacteria; phylum Myxococcota; class Myxococcia; order Myxococcales; family Myxococcaceae; genus Archangium_A. The sequence goes on from JANODF010000911.1 coordinate 5,957, forward strand.
GGGGGCGCGAGGTGGTTGATCAACGCCCGTTCGGTCAGCTCGCGGGCCGAGACCTTCGATGTCTGGCCTCGCTTGATCCGCTGCGTCTCGACGTCGGGAATGGGCGAGACCGGCCGCGCGTGAACCAGCCGCGTCGACTGCGGGTCGGCCTTGCGCCGGTACAGCTTCGCCTTGCGATCGATCGCCGAGAACGAGGTGTCGAAGTCGCCCACGCCTTCCGAAGAACCCAGGAAGAGCACGCCCTCCGACTTGAGCGCGTAGAAGAACAGGGGAATCAGCCTGCGCTGCAGCTCGGGCCCGAGGTAGATGAGCAGGTTGCGGCAGCTGAGGAGATCCAGCCGGGAGAAGGGCGGGTCTTTGAGCACGTCCTGCTCCGAGAAGATGAGCAGGTCGCGAATGGCCTTGTTGATGCGAAAGCCGCCCCCCGCCTCAGGCGTGAAGAAGCGGCTCAGGCGCTCGGGGGTGATGTCGGCCAGCGCGTTGGCCGGGTAGATGCCCGCGCGCGCAGTGGCGATGGCCCGGCTGTCGATGTCGGTGGCGAAGACCTGGATGATGAAGTGCTGCTTGAGCCCGTGGGCGTACTCCGCCAGCAGAATGGCCAGCGAGTACGCCTCTTCACCGGTGGAGCAGCCCGCCGACCAGACCCGAACGACGCTGCCGGGCGCTTTGCCCACGAACAGAGAAGGGATCGACTCTTCGAGGGCCTTGAAGGCCCACGGGTCGCGGAAGAAGTTGGTGACGCCGATCAACAGATCGCGGAACAGCGCCTCGACCTCGTCGGGCGTCTGTTGCATGTACTTGAGGTACTCCTCGAGCCGGGCGATCTGATGCACCGCCATGCGCCGCTCGATGCGGCGGTTCACCGTGTTCGGTTTGTAGTGCGAGAAGTCGTGGCCGGTCTGCGCGCGCAGCAGCACGAAGATGCTGCCCAGCGTGTTCTCGAGGCCGGGCGCGGGGGGCACGGTCAGGCGCGGCCCCCGATGCGAGGTGTATTTGATCAGCTGCGCGGCCATCTCGGTGGGCGTCAGCTCGTAGGCGACCGCCCCCGTGGCGATCGCGCTGCGCGGCATGCCTTCGAACTCGGTGGAGGCCGGGAGCTGCGCCATCACCAGGCCGCCTTCGCCTTTGATCGCCCGCACGCCGACCGAGCCGTCGCTCCCCGTACCGGAGAGCACCACGGCGATGGCCAGCTCATTTTGATCTTCGGCCAGCGAGCGGAAGAAGAAGTCGATGGGCAGGCGCAGGCCGCGGGGCGCTGCGGGCTCGAGCAGCTGCAGCTTGCCGTTGAGCAGCGCCAGATCGCGCGCAGGGGGGATGACGTAGACGCAGTTGATGCGAACCTGCATGCCTTCTTCCACCTCGAAGACCTCGAGGTGCGTCAGCTTTCTGATCAGCTCGGCGAGGATGCTCTTGTGATCAGGCGCGAGGTGCTGCACCAGCACGAAAGCCATGCCCGGGTCCGTACCCGCGGGGAAACCTGAGAAGAAGCTCTCGAAGGCCCCCAGCCCGCCCGCCGAAGCGCCGACACCGACGATGGGAAAACGAGGTGCTTCGTTCTTCGCCACCTTCGACTTTGCAGGCTTCTTCGTCATCTTTCCAACCGTCATGTCCCGCCCCAATCACCTTCGTTGCTACTCCCGTCGGGAGTGGAAGACCACGCTTCACGGGGAGGCCGATTGACCGGGCCGGGGCCGGTAGTAAGCGAGCAGGCGCGGCGTGCCCGAGACGAAGATGAGGCTGGTGGAGGCGTCGAGCAAAAGCGCGTGACCGTCGCGGTGCCGGTGTTCGACCTGAAAGGTCGAGACCTGGCCCGAGAGCATGCGGCCCATGCGATCCGGTGCGAGCGCGAGCCCATTCGTATCGAACTCGCGCAGGTTCTTCCCCGGGCTCTCAGCGGCCTCCCAGCCGTGCATCAGGCAGAAGGCGGGGTTGACGTTCTCGAACCCCCCATCGGCCCCGCAGACCACGATTCCATCGATGGCGCGGGAGAACAGCTCGCGGTAGCGGGCCTCGATCTCGTGCCGGCCATTCTCGGCCTGGCGGCGGGCACTGACGTCGCTCATCACCACGCGCCGTTCGATGCCGCCTGTTTCGTTCTGCGCCACGCTGACCGACAGGTGCGCCCAGAGCTGCCAGCCGTCGTACCGGATCATGCGCAGCTCGGCTGAGCGGGGACCGTGCGCCGAGGCGTTCGTGAGCAGGGTGTGCAGCACGCTTTGATCCTGCGGATGAATGAAGCGGGCGAACGCACGGCCGTTGGCCGAGGCCCGGCTCACACCCAGCATGGTGACCGCAGTGAGGTTGATCTGAACGATCACCCCCGACAGGCTCAGTGTGCAGTAGCCGATGGGCGCCAGGTCGTAGAGGTCGAAGTAGCGGGCCCGCGTGATGTCGAGCTCGACCTGCGCCCGGCGCAGCTCTTCGTTCTGCATCTCGAGCTCGATCTGGTGAATGCGCAGCTCCTGGAGCGCGCGCTGGAGCGTCTCGGGAGCAGGCAGTTCTTCAGGAACCGCGGCGCTCATTCGCACCCCCGCTTCGCGCCGCAGCCGCTCCTCGGCATCTGCCCCTGCGAAGGGGAAGGTCGTGTTCGGCTCATGTTCTCCTGCCTGCTTCTTCTTCGTTCGGGCCATGTCTACTGCTCCCCACCTGATCAGATACCGCGAGATGGGAGGATCCGAATGCGCTGGTATTGGGTAGGTCGCCCGGCTGGGAAGATCTTTCCAGACGATTCACTACGCATCGTTCGAGCCACTCGCGATCTGTCTGGAAGCAGGCTGTTGCATCGAACCTGGTTCATCAGGATGAGGGGATCGTCATCATTCTGATGGTCGCCTCCGGCGTCTGGCGTCATCGACCCTGACGCGGCGCAGGGGGAATTCCCTCGACCCCGCTCCATCGGTGGAGGATGCCCTCCGGCATGGCCACTTCATTCACGCCGATGTCCAAGAAGGTCCGCCGCGAAGACGCGCTGGAGTACCACTCGCAGGGCCGCCCCGGAAAAATCGAAGTGGTTCCCACCAAGCCGACCGCCACCGCGCGCGATCTCGCCCTGGCCTACACCCCGGGCGTCGCCGAGCCCTGCCTGGAGATTCAGAAGAACCCCGACCTCTCGTACACGTACACCGCGCGCGGCAACCTGGTCGGCGTGGTGACCAACGGCACCGCCGTCTTGGGCCTGGGCGACATCGGGCCGTACGCCGCCAAGCCGGTGATGGAGGGCAAGGGCGTGCTGTTCAAGAAGTTCGCCGACATCGACGTGTTCGACATCAACGTCGACGCCCGGGAGGTCGACGCGTTCTGCGCGGTGGTGAAGGCGCTCGAGCCCACCTTCGGCGGCATCAACCTGGAAGACATCAAGGCCCCCGAGTGCTTCGTCATCGAGAAGCGCCTGCAGGAGCAGATGAACATTCCGGTCTTCCACGACGATCAACACGGCACCGCCATCATCTCGGGCGCCGCGATGATCAACGCCGTCGAGTTGGTCGGGAAGAAGATGGATCAAGTGCGCGTGGTGGTCTCCGGCGCGGGCGCGGCGGCGATCGCCTGCATCAATTTCTGGATCCGCCTGGGCGTGAAGCTGGAGCACGTGCTGATGGTGGACACCAAGGGCGTGCTGCACACCGGCCGCACCGACGCGATGAACGAGTGGAAGAGGCCGTTCGTGCGTGACACCAGCGCGCGCACCCTGGCCGATGCGTTGATCAACGCCGACGTGTTCCTCGGCGCGTCGGTGAAGGGCCTGGTCACCGGGAAGATGCTCGAGCCGATGGCGAAGAAGCCCATCATCTTCGCGCTGGCCAACCCCGATCCCGAGATCGACTACCACGAAGCGAAAGCCGCCCGCCCCGACGCCATCGTGGCCACCGGGCGCAGCGCCTTCCCCAACCAGGTGAACACCGTGCTGGGCTTCCCCTTCATCTTTCGCGGGGCGCTCGACGTGCGCGCGCGGCGGATCAACGAAGACATGAAGCTCGCGGCGGCACATGCGCTGGCGCTGCTCGCCCGGGAAGACGTGCCCGACGCGGTCAGCCACGCGTACGGCGGCGAACGGTTCCACTACGGCCCCGACTACATCATCCCCAAGCCGTTCGATGCGCGGGTGCTGCTGTGGGTGGCGCCTGCCGTGGCCAAGGCCGCGATGGACACCGGCGTGGCGCGCCTGCAGGTGGAGATGGGCCCGTACCGCGAACGGCTCCAGCGCATGCAGTCGCGCAGCCACCAGGTGATGTCGTCGGTGTTCGAGCGCGCGAAGAGCAAGCCGCAGCGCATCGCGCTCAACGACGGTGAACACCCACGCGTGCTGCAGGCCGCTCGCATCTTGAAGGAAGAGGGGCTGTGCGAGCCGGTGCTGCTGGGCAACGCCGAGCGCATCGCGCAGGCCATCGTGGAGACGCGGCTGGAGGACGAGCTGAAGGGCATCACCATCATCGACCCCACGAAGCACGCGAACTTCGAGCGGTACGCGAAGGAGTACCTGAGCCTCAAGCAGCGGCACGGCGTGAGCTCGGAGCAGGCGCTGGTGAACATGGCGCGGCGGAATTATTTCGGCTCGATGCTGGTGAAAGATGGCGCGGCCGATGGGTTCGTCACCGGGCTGACCCAGACGTACCCCGAAGCGGTGCGGCCGTTGCTCGAGGTGATCGGTACGCGCGAAGGCCGGCGGGCCGGCGGCGTGTACATCATGGTGCAGCGCAACGAGTTCAAGTTCTTCGCGGACTGCACGATGAACCCGGTGCCCACGCCGGAGTACCTGGCCGACATCGCCATCGCCACGGCCGATCTCGCGCGCAGCTTCGACGTGACGCCGCGCATCGCGTTCTTGTCGTATTCGAACTTCGGTTCGGCCGCGGGTGGGCCGTCACCGGCCCGCATGCGCGCGGCGATGGAGCTGGCTCACGCGCGCAGGCCAGAGCTGGAGATGGATGGTGAGATGCAGGTCGATACCGCGTTGGTGGAGGAGGAGCGCCGCAGCAGGGCGCCGTTCTGCCGGCTGACCGGGGATGCGAACGTGCTCATCTTCCCGTCGCTCGATGCGGCGAACACGGCGTACAAGGTGCTCTGGCGTTTTGGCGGCGCCGAAGTGATTGGGCCGCTGCTGCTGGGCATGAACCAGGCCGTCAACGTGATGCAGAACAACGCGTCGGTTCAGGACATCGTCAACCTGGCCGCGGTGACCGCGGTGCGAGCCCAGGGCGGCGAGTTCTTGTTCTGAGAGAAGTCAGAGACAACTGACTCAAGTGGCTCCCTCTCCCCCCGGAGAGAAGCCGGTCCAGCGGAACGCTGGGCGAGCGCAGCTGAAGCGAAGCGGAAGATGCGCCGAGGCGAAGCGACCCAGAAGGGGGAGAGGGTCGGGGAGAGGGCTTTCAGATTAGGCTTCGCCTCATGTCCTCACGCACCTGCCCCGGTTGTTCCGCTCAGATGCGCCCGTTCCCCGCGGGCAAAGTCGAACTCGATCGCTGCACCTTCTGCAGCGGGCTGTGGTTCGACGGCGGTGAGCTCGAAACGCTGCTGGGCAAGAAGCTGCCGGCCAAGCTCGACCCCGACGTGATCACCTCGCGCAAGTGCCCCGCAGACAACCTCTCGATGCAGGCCGCGGAAGTCGTCGGCTTGCGGGTCGAGTTCTGCACCAGGTGTCACGGCGTGTTTCTCGACGACGGCGAGATGGTCGCGTTGAACGGCGGCAAGCCCGTGCGGATTGAAGCGGGGAAAGCACCGATTCGTGCTGAGGCTGCCGTGAAGGACGACGTGATGGAGTGGCTCCACAAGCTGGGCGCTTGAACCACTCTCCAGCAGCGAACGTGATCAGGGGCCAGGGCAGCCAGGCGCTCCACTGCCGGTCGCAGCCGGACTGACGACGAGGCCGCTGGTCGCGACGGTACACGACGTCGAGGCGTTGATTCGAATTCGCCCGACACCACCCCCACCTCCGCCAGCGCCGTCATTCTGACTGGAACCGCTCAGCCCGGCTCCTGCTGCATTGGCCAGCCCGGCACCGACGCCGCCATTGCCGCCGTTGGGGCTGTTGTTCCCTCCGTTCGGAGTCGGGTTGCCCGACAGCTCATTGCCATCATTGCCGTCGGCCCCTACACCACCGCCGCTGCCTTCACCGCCCGCGCCGCCGTTCGCCGTCACGCGCGCCGAGGAGTTCAGGAAGAGGGTGGCTGCCTCGAGCAGGATCGCGCCGCCGCTACCAGCCCCGCCTCCGCTGTTTCCCATGCTGGCGATCGCACCCAGGCCGCCGCGCCCCGGGGCGCTGATGAGGCCCGCCACGGTGATGGATCCGCTCGACGTCACCTGGACTGCGCCTCCACCCACGCCTCCACTCCCGGTCGCGGCGCCCTCGCCGCCGTTGCAGCCTCCGCGCAGCGGGATGAGCGTCGCTGTGCCGTTGGGGGCAGGCGCCGTTCCACCGCCTGCACCTCCCGCATTGCCGCCTTGAGCTCCCGCGCTGCCGAAGGCGCCACCTGCGCCGCCACCCAGGCCGTTGCCGCTCCCGGAGCCGTCCCCATTACCGCCGTTTCCACAGGAGGAAAGCCCGGAGCCGTTGCGCGCGCGAATCGTGCCGTCGATGACCACGTCGCCCGTCACCGCGAAGATGACGGGCCTCGTGCCCACGATGCTCAGAGTCTGCGATGAGTTGACCGTCAGGCTGCGCACTCTGATCAAGAGCGTCGACTCGCCGCCCTGCGTGATGATGGCGAACGGCGGCATGGTCACGCACGCGCCGTTGGTGATGGCCGGAGTGTCCGAGGTGTTGATCGTGGTCGCGCAGGAGATCGTGAAGGCGGTACCCGCATCGGCAGGCAGCTGCGCCTCGGCGAAGTTGCTCGGGGCGAAAGGGAAGAGCGAGGTCGGGTTCGCGATGCAGTTGAACGAGTTGTCGCAGGTGCCCGCGCCGGTACCCGCATCGCAGGCGCCACCGCGCGCGTTGAACAGACACGCACCGGCCACGCTGCAGCCATTGCTCACCTGGCATTGCGTGGGGGCAGGGCAGGTCACCGCCGTTCCCACGCAGCCGCCGTCTCCATCGCAGGTGTCGTTGATGGTGCAGTTCACCCCGTCATCACAGGTGCGCGCGCCCACGGGGCGGGGCGTGTAGACGCAGGTGCCCGACGGTTCCTGGCAGGCGCCGGTGCTGCTGAAGCAGACGTTGGGAGGCGTGTTGCACGTGCGCTCCGTACCGGCGCAGGTCCCTCCGGTGCACGTGTCCATGTCGGTGCAGGCGAGCCCGTCGACGCAGTTGCCGGCGACCGGGGTGTACGAGCAGATCGCGCCTCCGTCCGACGTGCAGGTGCCGCCGCCCCCGTAGCACTGCATGTTGGGCGGGTTGGTGCAGTTGAAGTCGCCCACCTTCTCGCAGCCGCCATCACTCACGCAGCGATCGCCCAGGGTGCACTCGTTGAAGTCGCTGCAGATGGTGCCCGGCATACACCCGGGGTCGGCGCAGTCGATGCGCCCATTGCCGTTGTTGTCGAGGCCGTCGTTGCAGGGGAACTCGGTGGCGCCCATGCAGACGCCGCTCACGCAGGTGCTGCCGGCACCACAGGGCTGGGCGTTGCACGCAGCGGTGTCCTGGCAATCCGCCGCGCTGTCGCAGTCGTCGTCGATGCCGTTGTTGCAGAGCTCGGTCGCGTTGCGGTTGATGGCCGGGTTGCCGTCATCGCAGTCATCACCCTGCGGAAAACCATCACCGTCGTTGTCGATGCCGGCGTCCACACCAGCGTCGTTTCCCGCGTCGGTGCCCCCATCGGTGGAGCTCACGGGGTTGGCGCGCAAGGTGACGCTGACCGTGCCGCGCGGTGAGCTGAACGTGCCGTCGGCCTTCTCGCTGAACTCGGTGGCGACGCGCGTGGTGCAGCCGTCATCGGAGTAGCCCAGCGCCTGCACGTTGACGGATTGCGAGAGCCCTTCGGCCACGATGCCCACCCGCAGGGGAGAGGTCTTTCCGGCGAGCAGAATGGGCATGGTCTCGCGCGGCGAAGTGCCGTCGGTTGCGGTGACCTTGACGCACTTGCTGATCAGCCCCGCCTCGAGGTTGACCTGCACCTCGAGCGCTCCGACGGCAGGCTTTCCGGAACAACCAGAGAGCACCACCAACGACAGGAAACCGAGCCGGAGCAGCGAGCGACCGGAAGCGATGAGCATGGGGACTCCAAGCGTACACCAACTCGCTCCCGCCCCCCCGAGTGGGCCCGTCGCCTAGCCGGCCCGAGCGCTCAGAGGCCACGGTACGAACACCACCTCTTTGAACCCGACCGTGAGCAACAACGCCCGCACCTGTCGCTCGGCCGAAGCGCGCGCCTTGCTCTGCAACGCCGCATCGCCCTCGACCTCCCGCTCGAACGCACTCTTCGCGAGCTCGAACAGCTTCGCGGTCTGAGCCGAATCGAGGTTGCTGTCGATGATCTCCGTGTCTTCCGGCCGCAGTGCCACCTGGGCCCTGAGCGGAGGCAGCGCCAACTCGATGCGCGAACCGGTCACCCGCATTTGCTCCGCGGTGAGCTTGCTCAAGTCGAGGCCCAGGCTGACGTCTGCGAACACGAGCGCGCGCCCCGCCTTCGCCGCCACCGACTGCTTGACCCAATTGAGTACATCGCCCCAGACGGTCGCGGCAGGCCCCGGCTCGGGAGCAAACGACACCCGCTTGTAGAGCCGCACCTGCAGTGTCTCCAATCGTGCGACCTCGCGGATCTGCTCGACCAACGCAGCGGGGTCAGGCGTTTCAGCAGGCTTCTCGTGCAACACCGAGAACGCCAGGGCGAACCCGGCCGCTGCCGCCAGCACCATCAATCCGACCTTCACGAGAGAGGGGGGCATGCCTGCCACACTACTTCGGGCCGAGGAAGAGCACGGCTCCGGGTGCACGACGAGATTGAGGCAGTCCCGCAATTCCGAGGACCCCGCTCGGATGCCTCAGCGACGCCGACTTGCTGCGAGAGGTCACGCGCCGAGGCCCGCTGAATGGTCCGTGCCGTCTTCTACCGCAGGATCAAGGCCTCTGATGCAATGGGCCACAGGACGGCCTCGCTCCTGGACCCTCCGCGCTGAAGCTTCGCGCTGGAGCTGGGTTGGGGGACGGCTGAAGGCCACTATGCGTTTCTGCAGGTCAGCGCATCCGCCCTCGGGACGCCTCCCTGCGAGCAGTGCGCGAGCAGCTGACCTGCAAAAGCGCATAGTCCCACTCGCACTCGCGCGACCCGAGCGTGCTGTTGGATGAGTCCGCCGCAAACCCACGGCAACAATCTCGTCGTGCACCCCACGGCTCCGGTTCGCGTGTCACGCAGCGCGGAAGATCGCCCTGGGCGGCGGACCTGTTTTCATCGTTGATCTCCATCAGGTGGCTCGAGCACTCGCGCGACGGCGGCGAAGGAACCAGACCGGCGGGCCCCACAACGGCACGAAGACACCCATCACGATGAGCGCGCTCCCCAGAAATTGGAGTACCGCCAGCAGGCTGTTCAGGGCAACGCGTGCCACCTCGAGCGGCCGCCACTCGCCGGAGCGCACGGTGGTGTTGCTCTCTGGATAGAAGGTGGCGGTCACGGTCGAGAGTGCAGACGCCTGCTGAAGGTACTTCGTTCTGCCGGCGATCTTCTCGAGCTGGCCCTGCACTTCGGTGAGGCCCTTGTTCACCTCGAGCGCGTCTTCGACCTTCGTCGCCTTGCCGAGCAGGACGAGGAGGCGATCACGGGTGGCGGTGAGGTTGGTGCGCTGGGCTTCGAGGTCGACGTACTCCTCGGTGAAGTCCTCGCCCTTCATTTGTCGGGAGTCCACGCGCTTGGCGAGCGACTCCAGTGTGGTCATCGCCACGTCGAGTCTTTCGGCCGGAACGCGGAAGACGACGGTGAGTGCTGCGTTGTTGCCGGTACCGCTCAGCTCCGAGGCGGTGGTGAAGCCACCGAGCGCTGTCACCTTCCGGGTGATCGCGGCCTCCAGCCCATCGAGCGTCTCGACGAGCGCGCGCACCGTGGCGCCACGCACCACAAGCCGCGCAGTGCTCGTGTCGGGAGTCTGCCTTCCACACGCCACGCCGAAGCCGAGCAGCACCGCTACCAGCAGAATGGGCGTTTTCATGACCGCGACGCTACGTGAACTGCAGCGTCGCGAACTTCATGGTTCCTTCACGGCGCACAGCGGGCAGCTTCCGGGCGGGTGATTCACCCGGCCGCGATGCAGATCGAGCACCGCACGCGAGACCTCGGCCAGCTGACGGCGCACTTCACGCCGGGCCCCCTTCACGCGCGCCACCTTCATCGAGTCGTACGCCGTCGTCTGATGACGCATCCACGCGATGACCGCGGACTCTGCGCGCTGTTCGATGGGAATGCGCTCGGTGCGCGCCACCGTGCCGCTGCCCACCGGAGTCGCATGCACCGCCACCGCCTTCGCGATGCGGGCCTCGAGCTCTTTGAACTGCGGCAGGAAGCGCAAGAACGTGCGCACGCTCGCTTCGAAGTCGACCACGTACTCGGCTTGCTCGGTCTCTCTGCGTTTGAGATCGGCAGCGCGGCGCTTCGCGTACGCGGGCGTGGCGCGTTCACCCTCGAGCTGCGTCTTCGCCGCTTCGATGTTCTCTGTCGGCGCCCACACGCCCTTGGAGAACGTCTTGCGGCCGACCTTCTCCACCACGGTCCAGCTCGGGCCCGCTGCCTTCACGCGCCGGGTCAGCCCCGCATCGCCCGGAGGAAGGCAGCCCCACGCAGGCGGAATCTGCAGCACGCGGCCATCGGGTGCGCGCACCTGCTTTGGATCTTTCGTCGGGGCACAGGTCAACGTCTCGTGCATGCGGCGCGACCTATCACGACATCCTGTCCCCCTCGCCCTGCGAAGCGGGGAGAGGTCGGGGTGAGGGGCCGCGCTTCGACTATTGGTAGCCGCGCGCTTGAAGCTTGAAGAGCTCCGCGTACCGGCCACCCGCGGCGAGCAGGGTTTCGTGGCTTCCCAGCTCTTTCAACCGGCCGTGTTCGAGCACCGCGATGCGGTCGGCCAGCCGCACGGTGGAGAAGCGGTGCGAGATGATGATGGCGCTCCGACCGACCGTCAGCCGCTGCACGCGCTCGAACAACTCGAACTCCGCCTGTGCATCGATGGCCGCGGTGGGCTCGTCGAGAATCAGCAGATCCGCCCCCGAGCCATCACCCCCCGAGAGCCGCATGAAGCTGCGCGCGATGGCCAGCTTTTGCCATTGCCCACCCGACAGTTCCTGCGCGCCCTCGAACCAGGTGCCCAGCAGCGTCTGACTGCGTTGCGGCAACCCCGCCAGCACCTCGGAGGCGCCGCCATCCTTCGCGGCTTGCTCGATGATGTCGCTGGCGCCCAGCCGTGACACGTCACCCAGCCCGATGTTCTCGCTCGCGCTCAATTGGTACCGCACGAAGTCCTGAAACACCGCGCCCATGCGCAAGCGCACCGCGTCGGCATCGAGCTCACGCACGCCGATGCCGCCGAAACGAATGGTGCCTTCCGTGGGCTCGTACAAGCGCAGCAGCAACTTGATCAACGTCGACTTGCCCGCCCCGTTCTCCCCCACGATGGCCAGCTTCTCTCCGGGTTGAAGCGTCAGGCTGAGCTCGCGCAGCGCCCACCCCTCTCGGCCCGGATAGCGGAAAGACACCCGGTCGAGCTCGATGACGAAGCGGCCCGGCGGCAACACGCGTGCTGGCAGGGCCTTCTGCGGCGCGGCATGCACCGGCAACGAGAAGAACGCGCCCAGGTTCGAGACGTAGAGCGCGTCTTCGTACATCGAGGCGACCGAGGCGAGCACGTCCTCCAGTGCGCCCTGACCTTGCCGGAACGCCGAGATGGAGAGCGTGAGCGCGCCCACCGTGATGAGGCCCAGCGCCGCGCGATATCCGACCGCCGCGTAGCAGACGTAGAACGAGAGCGAAGAGAGCCCGGTGAAGAGGCTCATCAACACCAGCTGCCTGCGGGCCAGCGCGCGGTCTTCTTCGAGGAAGCGGCTGAACAACGCACGATGCCGCTCGAGCAGCAGCGGCGCCAGGCCGTAGAGCTTCACCTCTTTGACGTGCGTGTCGCGGGTGAGCGCCCACTCCAGATACGTGAGCCGCCGGCTGTCTTGCGTGCGGCCGCTGGAGAGCGCGAAGGCCTCGCCCGAGAGTCTGGTCTCGATGAAGAACTCGGGCACCGCGGAGAGCGCGAGGGGGATGACGCTCCACCAGGCGATGTCCCAGAGAAGCGCCGCGAGGCTGATCAGGGTGATCGCGCTGCGAGCCAGCATCAAGGTCGCCAACGCCAGTGAGTGAGGCCGTGACGCCGCGTCACGCTGCGCGTTCTGCAGCAGGTCGTAGGTCTTGCTGTCTTCGAACTGAGCCAGCTCCAGGCCTTGCGCGCGCTCGAGGATTCGGCGGTTGAGCAGGTGGCTCATCGTCGCCTTGAGCATGTTGCGCAGGTACGTCTGCGAGCGACGGCCGCCGAGCAGCACGAGGGCCAGCGCGAACTCCAGGGCCATGGCTGCGAGCGCCGCGCGGCGATCTTCTTCGGTGCCGCTGGCGGAAGCCTTCACCACCCCGTCGATGATCAACTTGCCGACCCACGCCATCGCGGCAGGGAGCAACGCCATCACCAACTGCGAGAAGCACAACGCCACCACACCCGAGCGGCTCGCTTCCCACGCCCACTTCAGCGAGAGGACGAGCTGATTCCACAGACTGCGAAGAGACATTGCTTGCCTACGGCTCGCTCAACAAGGCTTCGAGGTGGCCCTCGACTTCTTGCAGGCTCCTGGCCTCAAAACCTTCGTGCACGTACCGCACGCGGCCTGTGCGATCGATGAGCAGCGCGGTGGGCATCACCTTCACCTTGAGCAAGTCCTCGGAGAGCTTCGCGTCGGCGTCGAGCAGCACGGGCAACGTGAGCTTCGTCTCGGAGATGAACTTCGGGATCTCCTCGGGCACCGCCGCGTCACCGTCGACGTTGAGCGCGTAGAGACGCAGGCCGCGGCTCGCGTGTTTGGCGGCGAGCGATTGATACAGCGGCAACGACTCGCGGCATGGCTCGCACCAGGTGGCCCACACGTCGAGCATCACCACCTTGCCGCGCTCGGAGGCGAGCGAGAAGTTCTGCTTCGAAGGGAAGGTGGGCAGCGTGAAGTCGATGGGCTCCGTGCTCAACGTGGAAGACGGTGGGGCTTTCGCGCAACCCACGAGGAGGAGCAGCAGGAGGAAGCGCATGAGTTCGAAAGTGTAGATCGAAATGAGGTTCGGCCCTCACCCCAACCCTCTCCCGATGGGAGAGGGGGCTGGTACGGTGAAGAATGTTCTCACTGTTGATGGCAGTGACCCTCGCTGCGACCCCCGCCTGGAAGACTTTCCCCCCGCCCGGGCCGATGCCCGCGGCCCCCAGGCACGGTCTCGCCGAGGTGAATGGCATCAAGCTGTACTTCGCGATCTACGGCGCGGGCGAACCGCTCATCCTGCTCCACGGCGGCGCGGGCAACGCAGACCATTGGGTCAACCAGTTGGCGGCCTTCGCTGAGAAGTACCAGGTCATCGTGGTCGATAGTCGTGGTCACGGCCGCAGCACGCGCGACAGCAAGCCCATCACCTACGAGCAGATGGCCGACGACGTGATCGCGCTGATGGACCAACTCGAGATCGAGAAGGCCGCGATGGTCGGTTGGAGTGATGGAGGCGCCACCGCCATCGACCTCGCCATCCGCCACCCCGCGCGCGTGAGCAAGCTGGTCGCCTTCGCCACCAACTACGACCTCAAGGGCACACAGAAGGGCGGTGGCCCCGCGTTCACCGCGTACTTCGCCCGGTGCGCGGCGGACTACGCGAAGATTTCTCCCACGCCGGGTGACTACAAGGTTCTGCAGGTTGCGCTGCGCCCGATGTGGCGCACCTTGCCGAACTACACGAGCGCGCAGATCTCGAGCATCAAGGCGCCGACGTTGGTGCTCGATGGAGATCACGACGAGATCATCCGGCAGGATCATGTGAAGGAGCTCGCGCGGTTGATCACCGGCGCACGGCTGGTGCTCATTCCCGACAGCAGCCACTTCGCGATGTTTCAGCAGCCGGCCGCGTTCAACCAGGCGGTGCTGGAGTTCC
>JANODF010000912.1:0-2463 GCA_031412555.1 Archangium sp.
TGGAGATTTTTGTTGTTAGGGATGGTGAGTTTGCGTGAACCGGCGGATCAGGGAGTAGCGGCCCGGAATTGAGCAGCGGCGGATTGGCGCGCGCTTTTCTCGTCGATACCATTGACGGTGATGGAGGTCTGCCCCTCGCGCAGCGCCTTCACGCTGAAGGTGTCCCCCAGCAGAGGCACGTTCACTTCGAACAAGGAGGCGTCATCGACCTCCACCGAAGCGATCGCCTCGATGAAGGGCAGACCCTGCTCGCGGCAGGTCTGATCGACGGTGCACGTGAACGACTTCGCGAACTGAAAGCGCGCCTCTAATGTCTCTCCGATGGCGAGCGGCTGAAGCGGCGTGGTGAGCTTCAGGTCGGCGCAGGCGACCGCGCAGATCGCCCAGCAGAGGAAGACGAGCTGCTTCAGGTCTCGACCTGACCGGTGAGCAGGCCCGCCAGTTCGCCCGTGCGGGTGCGGCCGACGATGAAGGTGGAGAGGGAGTTGTCACCGAAGCGGAAGACCTTCACGTCCGTCAGTTGGGAGTCGATGGCGGTCTTGAACGCGGCGAAGCGGGCGGCGCGCGCAGTCGACTCGGGATCGCTCGGATCGTGATCGATGGCGAGACGGTTCAAGAAGTCGTTCGCGTTGCGCTCTTCGACCCTGGTGTGGGTGCTCAGCGGAATCTGCGACGGATCCATCCACATCAGGTCGGCGATGGCTGCGTCGTGCTGCGCGCTGAACTGGGCACGCACGAGATCGGCCGTGATGGGCGCGCCGTTGAGCTGAGTGCCGGTGAGGAACTTGAACTTCGCGTCGGTCTCGCTGGGCATCAACAGGCCGTCGGTGGCCGCCTCGAGCTTCGCCTTCACTTCGGAGAGTGCGCTGGCCGGAGCAGGCGTGGTGCCCGGCACCGTCTTGCCGCGCAGCATGAAGAAGTCTTCCTTGAGGTCGTTGGGCAACTTCGCGCCATCAGCCAGCGAGAGCTTGCCGTCGTTGCCCGCGGCCACTTCAGCGGCGCGCAGGGCGTAGGCCTTCGCCGAGGTAGCGAGCACTTCGACGCTGACCGACTGCTTGCCGGTGGCCTTGAGGTAGTTGATGGCGTTGTCAGCGAACACCTTGTCGGCGTCGGGCCGCGCGGCGAGCTTGGTGGCCTCCGACATCGTCAGGCGCCCGTCTTTGCCGGCGGCCTTCTTCACGGCCTCTTTGAAGTCGGTGCTCCAGGTTTCAGCGAAGACGCGAGGCGACGGGGTCGTGGGGATGCGAGCCATGACCCATTATCGGCAGCCATGTCGCCGAGTTGCCTACACGGTGGCCTCAATTAATCCGGCGGCTTGGAAGCCGCGCCGTTAGCCCAAAGGCCGTGGCTTCCCCCCTTGCTGTGACTGAGCCCAACGCGCGCCGAGGAAGACGGGTGACCGTCGTGCTCCCGTGGGATCAAGATCCGACGCTCGCCGCCTTTCCCAAGACGCCCGCAGACGGTGACCTGCTGGTGTTGGAGACGAAGGCAAAGGTGCACGCGCTTCCCTGGCACCGGCAGAAGCTGACCCTGGTGGTGAGCTCGTTGCGGCACTTCGTGGAAGAGCGGCGCGCGGCGGGCTTTCACGTCGAGCACCGGGTGGCTGACGACTACGCGCAAGGCATCGAGGCCTTCGCCCAATGGGCCAAGCCGTCGTCGATTCACATCACCGCGCCGCGCGAGTGGGCGATCGATGCACGCGTTCGAAAAATGAAAGGTGTGACGGTGCATGAAGACGGTGGCGAAGGGGGCCACTTCCTCATCACCCGGTCCCAGTTCGCCGATTGGGCGCGCACCCAGAAGGGCCAGCTGCGCATGGATCGGTTCTATCCAGAGATGCGCAAGCGGCTGGGGCTGCTGGTCGACAAGAGCGGTAAACCCACCGGCGGCAAGTGGAGCTTCGACGCGGAAAATCGTGAGCACGCGCGCGGCGTCATCATGCCGAAGGTGCCGTGGTTCAAGCCCGACGAGCTCACGAAGAAGGTGATGCACTGGGTCGGTAAGGTCGGCGCGTGGGGAACGCTCGAGAGCTTCGGCTGGCCGGTGACGCGCACCCAGGCGCTGAGCTGGCTGGATCATTTCATCAAGGTACGGCTCTCGCAGTTCGGCCCGTACGAAGACGCCATTCGCAGCGATGAGCGGTTTCTCTTTCACTCGTTGTTGTCGGTGCCGCTCAACCTGGGGCTGCTCCGGCCCGAAGAGATCGCGCGCGCGGCGAACGCGGCCTACGAACGGGGTGAGGTCACCCTCGCCTGCGCAGAAGGTTTCATTCGCCAGGTGATCGGCTGGAGAGAGTTCATTCGCGGCGTGTACTGGCAGCTGATGCCCGGGCTGCGCAGTGCCAATCAGCTCGAGGCCTCCCTGCCCTTGCCCGACTTCTTCTGGAAGCCCGAGCGCACTGAGATGCAGTGCGTTCGCGAGGCCGTGCAGTCGGTGGAACAGACCGGCTACCTGCATCACATC
>JANODF010000913.1:0-4031 GCA_031412555.1 Archangium sp.
GGCGATCATGATGTCGATGCCCTCCACCGAGAGATCCTTGATGCGGCTGTCGCGCTCTTGCGGCCGGGCCAGCGCGATCACCGCGAGCACGAACGCGGCGATGCGCAGCGCGGGGAGGATCCACAACATGAAGGGCCGAATCCCCCGGCCCTGCTTGAAGAGCTGACTTGCCGCCGAGAACCTCAACACCGCGCGCTTCTTCTTCTCGACGTACGTCCACCCAAGGAACACGGGCACCAGCACCAGGAGCCAGAGCATCTGCGGGCTGTGGAAAATGGAGAGGTCCATTTACGCGGGCCTGGGCGGAACGATCGCGGCTTGAGTCGAGTGAATGATCCGGTACGCGAGCTCGAGGTGCGTCTTGCAGTCTTCGACGGTCGGCAGCTGCCGGGCGTAGCGGATGTAGTCGGACGCTTCAGCGAAGGTCGTCAGATCCGGCATGGGCAGGCCGGGCGTCACGCGTGAACGGAGCGCGTTGAGCAGCTCCGGCGTGGTGCTCTCGAGCGCCTCGAAACCGTAGAGCTCGCCGAGGTAGCCGCGCACGATCTCCGAGAGCCGGAAGTAGTAGCCCTTGAACTCGCCCTTCGCGGGCAGGTTCTCTTTCGCGAGCGCATCGAGGGCTTTCGTCGTGCGCACGTGGAGTGGCTCGGGCGGCGGCACCCAGGCAGCGGCCGCGACCTTCGGCCGGTTCAGGTAGCGCACCACCGCGTAGGCGATGCCCGAGAGCGCGAGCAGGCCGGCCAGCACGTAGAGGAGCATCCAGCTGCGAATGGGCAGCTCCTCGGGTGGCTTCACGTCGTACAAGTTCTCACCCTTGCTCTGGGCATCGGGCGGCAAGACGGAGTCGATGTTCACCCGCGCGCGGGGAACGGGCAGGGTGGCGGTGCCTTCGGGAGCACTCACTTCGAGCTCGAGATCAGGCGTGTCGAGCTCGCCCAGCTTGAAGGCGGCCACCTTCACCTGGATGGTGGTGGTCGATTGATCAGGGCCGTCGACGCGTTTCCGCTCCTGGCCGAGATAGTCGAAGTCACCGAGATCGCTGGGCGTTTTGAGTTCGTACCGCTGTGCGGAATCGTGGGTGACCACGATCTCGAGCGTGACCGGTTCGCCCAGTTTGGCCCGGTCGGGGGTCACACGCACACGCAGCTGCTCCGGAGGCGACACGCCTCC
This sequence comes from Archangium sp., assembly GCA_031412555.1. Classification (GTDB taxonomy): domain Bacteria; phylum Myxococcota; class Myxococcia; order Myxococcales; family Myxococcaceae; genus Archangium_A. The sequence goes on from JANODF010000913.1 coordinate 1,171, forward strand.
ATCCGGCTCCGCGGCGGGAGCCACGGTAGCCAGCAGCAAACAGACGAGCGAGCAGAGGCGGAACAAGGCGCTGGACACTTTCCCGAGAACACGCGGGGACGCAAGGGAACTTCCGCGATAGTGTTCGTGTTCATGAGCCAATTCCCGATCGACGTCGATGCAGAAGCCATCTTCCTCGACGGCGGCTGGTACACGCGCGAAGACCTGTCGCGGCGCATTCGCGCGATGCTCGACTCGGGTGACTTCAACGTGGCCCGGCCGTCGATGGCGCTTCAAGAGCTCACCCAGATGATGATGGGCGTCCGCACCATGGCGTTCCGTTCCACCCCTGAGTTGGCCGATGCGCTCACCGCGCTGGCCACCCGGTTGGGGCAGTCGGTCGGCGGCGTCATTCGTGAAGCGGTCACGCAATACATTACGGACGCGAACTCAGACCCGATGGCCTCGCAGCAGCAGCCGGTTCAGCTGACGCAGCAGCCCCGAAGTGAAGAGACCGTGCGAGCGGCGATGCCGACCAGCACGACGTCTGAGGAACTGCCCAAGGTGATCATCGATCCGCCGGCGACGGCCGTGATCGCAGGCCCTGGCGCGCTGAAGGCAGCGGGTGTCGATCCGGTCGAACTCACGCAGCGCAAGGCCGCGGCGCCTGGCGAGCCGGACAGCTCCGAGCAGCGCTGGTTCAAACAGTAAGTGAAGTGTTTCCCTCTCCCTTCGGGAGAGGGTCAGGGTGAGGGCCAAAAGTCCGTTGGACTGAGTTAGACCAGTCCCGTGCTTCAGGTCCTCCCTCTCGTCCTCGCCCTCACCGCCGCACAGTCTCTCCCGCCGTGGATGACGGGACAGAGTCAGCCGGCCGATCTCGCCATCACGCTCGTCACCTTCAGCCCCGGCGACTCGCTCGTCGAGTGGTGGGGCCACACGTCATTCGTGGTGGAAGACAAGCGGCTCAACCACGCGCGCCTCTACAACTTCGGCATGTTCGGCCCGAAAGAAGGCGACACGGTCGGCTTCGTGAAGGACTTCGCGAAGGGGCGGCTGATCTTCTGGGTGGCCGACGACTCCGCGCAGGGCACGTTCAGTTTCTACAAGAACCAGCTCAAGCGAGACGTGCGGCTTCAAGAGCTCGATCTCGAGCCCGACGAAGCGATGGCCGTCGCGAAATCCCTGGGCACCAACGTGCTGCCAGAAAACCGGATGTACCGGTACCACCACTACAACGACAACTGCTCCACGCGTCCGCGCGACATCATCGACGCGGCGATCGGAGGGCAGCTCAAGGCCGCCACTTCAGGTCCATCGCGCATGACGTTGCGGCAGCACACGCTGCGGTACTCGATGGTGAATCCGCCGATGTCGTTGGTGCTCGACTACCTGCAGGCCGACTCACTCGACAAACCGATCACGGGTCTTCAAGACGCGTATCTGCCGGATGAGTTGGAAATGCAGCTGCAGTCGCTGCAAGTGAAACGAGCTGACGGCACCACACGGCCCCTGGTGAAGACGCAGCGCAATTGGTTCAAGAGCGATCGCACGCCGCCGCCTGCGACCGCACCGAACTGGATCCTCTACGAGCTGCTGGTCGGTCTCTTCCTCGCGGGCATCGCGCACGGGCTCGGTCACTGGGGTCGTGACGGCAAGAAGCTGCCGCGTGTCCTGCTGGGGCTCTACACGTCGTTCGTCGGCCTGGTGCTCGGCATTCTCGGCCTCGCGCTCGGCTTCCTGATGACCGCGACGGATCACGACGTCACCTTCGGCAACGAAAACATCTTCCAGGCGAACCCGCTGACCTTCGCGCTGTTCCCGCTGGGGCTGATGTTGATGTGGGGCGCGAAACGAGCGGCGAAGTGGAACCGCGCGGTGTGGACCGTGCTCGCGGCGATCTCGATGCTCGGCGTGTTGATCAAGGTGCTGCCATCGGCTGATCAAGCCAACGGCAACATCCTCGCGATCCTGGTGCCGCTCAACGTGGGCTTCGCTGCGCTCTGGTGGCTGGCCGCGCGCCACAACGCGGTGAAGCCGGAGTCGAAGCCGCTCGCGAAGGCCGCATGAGACTCGTCACCGCGCTTTCTCTCCTGATCGCTTGGTCGGCGATCGCAGCGGAGCGGCGCGTCTCCACCTCCGTCGATTGCCACACCGAAGAAGCCACCTGCGCGGCGGCGCTCGAAGCGGTGCAGGCAGGAGCGAAAGCCGAGAAGTGGACGATCGCCGACGACGCTCCGTTGCGTCTCAAGGTGGTGGTGAAGCCGCACGCGGCCTTCTTCGAACTGGGCGACGAAAAGGGACCGCGGCTGATCACGCACACCGACGTGACCGACTATCGCGCCCCGCACACGGTCGCCGACGGGCTCTTTCTGATGAGCATTCTCACCGTCGCCACGATCCCGATCGCGGTCGAGCTGTTGCCGGAGACGACGCTCGCCGACAAGGTCGCCGCCTGGACTTCGAAGACGCGGCAGGTGCTGCGCAAAGGTTCCGTTCAGAAGACGCGGTGGGCCGGGCCGAGTGAAGTGCGTGGCTCGCGGTGGGTCATCACGGTCGGTGCGGTGCGCGTGCTGCGACGTGCCGAGGTCGAAGAGCTCATGGTGCTCGACGGTGATGACGACTTCGAGGAGCTCGCGCCGGACTCACAGGAAGCGTTGGAGGCCGAATACGCAGCTCGGCTGGTGCTGCCTGACCTGGTCAACGTGTTCGACCGCGAAGAAGCGCTGAAGACGGGCGATGGCAAGGCGACGCTCGTGATCCAATCACTCGACGGCCGGTTCCTCCCGAGAATGGTGGTGAAGGGCAATTCGGACCTCGCGGCGCTGCGGCTCAAGACGCTCGGGCTCGCCGCACGGAGCCCCGCCTTCCCGCTCAAGGGCGCG
>JANODF010000914.1:0-9401 GCA_031412555.1 Archangium sp.
GTTCACCCCCGCGGTGTTTGTTTGTACACGATGCCGCCGTGGTGGCCCCAGTGCCGGGGTTGGGCGGCCGCTTCGTCATGCCGCCTATTCTGCAACACCTTTTCCCCCGCCCCTTTGGTTTTTGGGTCGGGTTGCGGGGCAAGTCTTCGCAGCACCACCACGTCGACCGTGGGATTCACGCCGGGGTGCCAGAACGGAGCAAACGCCGAACGAAAGAAGGCCCGGTCATCCAATCGAAGCAAGACATCGTGAGCCGACTCGAATGCGCGACCGGGAACCTGCAAAGCATGCCGCCCACTCGCGCCATCGACACCACTCAACGCCAGGTATCGCAGCCGCAAGTTCGCCGCCGCACGAAGCTCGTCATGCACCACGTTGCCGCCACCGAAGAACAGGCACAACGCGTCGAGTTCTTTCATGAGGCCGTACAGCTTCGTGGCCTTCTCGTGCGGCGTGGCGGCGAGAAGAATCGCTTCCGTCGGGCCGGGACCGAGATCAGCAGGGTCGGTCGCTTCGACGATGGTGGCCAGCACGCGGCGTTTGTGGAGCAGCGCGAGGCGGTGCACTTCACCTTCGACCCCGGCGGAGGTGCCTCCGGTGATCAGCACGACGTCTGCGGGCAGCGCGGGGATCAGCTCTTCGAGGATTGAGATGATCTTCTCGCGGCTCTCGGCGGAGGCACTGGACCAACTTTGTTTCCAGGCTCCGGCGACGCAAAGGCCCCTCACCCCGACCCTCTCCCCTGCGGGGGAGAGGGAGACAATGTTCAACACCTTGAGTCTGGCCTCGAGTTCGGCTCGTCGGGTCTGCCGCGCCTTCTCGTTTCTCGCGGCCACCTGGGGCGTGTACGCGCGGGGCGGCGGCGCTGGCGGCACGGTGAACCTGGCCGGCTTCGCTGAGGTCACCTCGAGATCCCTCTCGAGATACGCACGCTCGGTTTGCCGCAGCGTCCGCAGGTGTTCGTCCGTGAGCCCCGCGAGCCGCGCTGCACGCAGCTCATCACCCGGCGTGGTGCCGTACAGCCCCGGCCCATCCGTACCCAACACACACCGCACACCCGCCTCGAGCAACTGCACCAGCGGCACCTCATTCGTCGAGTGAATGTTGTTGAGCGTGAAGTTCGAGGTCAGGTTCACCTCGACGTACGCACCCGAGCTCCGCAACAGCGCGACCGCCTCATCACTCCCATACAGCGCATGCCCGATGCGCAGCGTGACGTCGCAGCCCGCCACCGCCTCGCACGCCAGCCGCACGTTCTCCGGAAACGCCGGGTTCTCCCCCGCATGCACGCGGATGACGAAACCGGGCCGATGCACGTGCGCCCACTTCGCGACGCGCGTGATTCGCTCCTGAAACGAGCGCGTCGAGTTGGTCTCGTGGCCCATCCAATCCACGCCGACCAGGTCGCGGCAGTCGCCGAGCGTCTCCAGCCGGGCGAGCAGATCGTCATCCCACTCCGGATCATTGTGCCGGGAGATCGCGGTGAGAAATCGCAGCGTGAGCCCGTGCTTCGCCTTCGCGCGCGCTGCACCTTCGATGGCCGCCGCCAGCCAATCGCTGCGGTACAGATCGCCGATGGAGAGCTCGACGTGCCGCACGCCCATCGCCGCGTAGTCGGAGGCCACCGCATCGAGCAGCGCGGGGAAGAGCTTCAGCGACTTGGTGAAGGGCCCGCGCAACCGGTACGCGCGCTCCATGTCGCGGAAGGTGCTCTGGCGATCAGCAGGCAAACAGAGCGCAGCGCGAAGCTTCTGCAGGTGCGCGGGTTCGAGCGCAGAGAGCCGCACCTCTCCGCTCAACCCGCGAATGCCTGCGTCCTCCAGCAGCGCCGCGTCGAGACCGAGCCCGTGTGCGAGGCCCGTGTCGATCAACGTCTCCCCGCGCGGGCAACCCGCGAAGTGCGTGTGCAGATCAGTCAGCGGTGAATCGTCGCGGCCGGAGTGCGCCCGCGGATGGGGAAACCCCGTCTCCGCCAGGTAGCGGAGCTCGAACGGACACAATGGGGTGAGGGTGGTGAGCGTCTCGCCGTTCCACCGCGCGAGCTCGGTCTCTCCCAACTCGAGCGTTCCCGTGCCGAGGAAAACGCCCGAGGCATCGCCGTGAACGCCGTCGAGGGTCACGTGCTCGCGCAGCCGGGTGAGCGTTCGCGGCGGCACATCGAGCTCGGCCGAAGAGTCCAGCGAGAGCCCCCTCGGGTTCGCGTTCCAGCGCAGGCTGCCCTCGCGATCGATTGGCCAACTCACGGGCGCGAACGAAACACGAAGGGCGGCGCGGAAGAAGTTCCGCACCGCCCCGGGGTGTTTCAGGAGATCGATGAACTTACTGGCAGACGTTGCCAGCGCTGCAGCGACCGCCGCTGCCGCACGTCGAACCCTGCGAGAAGCAGGTGGGGATGATGCCGATCACCGCGTCGACGTCGCAGCACTCGGTCGCCATGCACGGCATGCCCAGGAGGCCGCAGAGGTCGGGGAAGCCGCCATCGAAGCCGGGCAACCCGCCGCCGCCACCGCCCGTGCCGCCACCGCCCACGCAGGCGCCGGCGTCCGCCGCGTCACACGTCGCGCCACCGAGGCAGCTCACGCACGCCGCGCCGTTCGCGCCCTGGCCGCACTGCGCCTGGGTGAAGTTCGCGGGGAGCAGGCAGTTGTTGCCATCGCAGCAACCCTGGCAGGTGGTGGCGTTGCAGGTGGTGCCGCCGAAGCAGGTGCCGCCCTGGCAGGTCTGGCCGGCCGCGCTGTCGCAGGTCTGGCAGAAGCCGCCCATCTTGCCGCACTGGGTGTTGGTCATGCCGCCCTGGCAGGTGCCGGTGTTGATGTCGATGCAGCCGGTGCAGGGAGCGCACGCGCCGCTCACGCAGGTGTTGCCCATCATGCAGCTCGAGCACGCCGCGCCGCCGGCGCCGCAGCGGGAAGGCGTGGTGTTGGTGATGCAGACGCCCGCGGTGGTGCAGCAACCGGTCGCACAGCTGGTCGCGTTGCAGGAGCCACCGTCGGTGCCGCTGCCGCCGCCCGTCGCGCCGCCGCCGGTGCCGCCGCCCATGCTGCCGCCGCCGGTGCCAGTGCCGCCGCCCGTCGAGCCGCCGCCACCGCCCGTGGTGCCGCCGGTGCACGCGCCGCCGAACTCAGCGTTCACGTCGAGCTTCGCGCACGCCTGGCCGCCCGCACACACCGAGCAGGTCGCGCCGCGCGCGCCGCAGGCCTCCGAGGAGGTGCCCTTGAAACACTGCGCCGTGTCATCGCAGCAGCCGTCACAGTTGGCCGCGTTGCAGCGAACGATCATCTGCTGATTGCCGCACGACGAAGGAAGGACGGCAAAGACGAAACCAATCGTGGCCCCGAGGACCAATGCCTGGGTGGTGTTCGAACGCATGTTGTTTTTCTCCCTGAGGGGCCGGCTCAGTCCCCGAAGCCTACAGGCGGCAGCCTCTACACATTGCACGGAGACCCCACAAGTGGCTCGCCCCTCGTGTTCTCAATGGTTGAGAAACGGCGCGGTGTGCGGACCGGTGCGTCAGCTCATCACGCTGCGTCATGGGCTCGCACATGTCGGGGGGTTGATCTCCTCCGCACACAGCATAGAGGATGCGCCGCGCTTCATCTTTCCCCGGAGTTCCCACATGCCTCACTCGTTCTTCGCGCGCAGCGCGCTGGTGCTGTCCACCTTCGTGCTCGCCGCTTCTGGTTGCCGTTGCGGTGACCAGGGCATCGGCCGCACCAACGGAGAGATCGTCGTCATCTGGCGCAATGCCGAAGGCGAGCGCATCACCAACCGCGACGCGACCTACGACTTCGGCCTCGCGCTGGTCGGTGAGCGCAAGAGCCAGACGATGACGCTGCGCAACACCGGCGCCGCGAAGATCACCTTGAGCACCCTCGAGCTGAGCGAAGGCGACGAGGTGAGCTTCGGCCCGCCCCCCGGCCAGGTCACCAGCGACACGAGCATCTTCCAGTCGCAGTTCGCGGTCATCGAGCTGCAGCCCAACGAGCAGACCGAGCTCGAGGTCAGCTTCACGCCGCGCGGCCTCAAGGGGAACTACCTCTCGAAGCTCCTGCTGAGCACCGAAGGCACGCGCCTCGAAGACTCCACCGCGGTCATCACCCTCATCGGTCAGGGTGAGAAGGGCGCGTGCGATCTCCCCACCATCATCGACTTCGGCAAGACGCCCATCGGCGAGACGCTGCCTTTCTCCGTGCCTTTCCAGAACCCCACCAGCCTGCCGGCGTTCGGCAACGCGGGCGCCATCGCCGGTCCTGACGCGGCGAACTTCGGCTACGCGATGAACACGCCGGTGGGCCAGGTGCCGGTCGCGCCGCGCTCCAGCACCGACGTGGTGCTCACCTTCACGCCCACCGAGCTGCGCCAGTACGAGGCCACCGTGACGCTGACCGGCGCCGGCGAGTGCCCGGTCACCACGGTCATCCTGCGCGGTGAAGGCAGCAACGAGACGCTCACCTGGAGCCCCACCTCGCTCAACTACGGCTTCGTGAACCCCGGCTCGGAGACCATCAAAGAAGTCATCTTCGTGAACCCGGCTTCGGTGCCCATCGTGTTGACCGCGGTCACCTCGACCAACTCGGCCGACTTTTATCACGCAGTGCCCGCCGGCACGGACGCCACCAGGCTGAGCATCCCCGGCAACAGCGTGCCCTTCCCCATGCGCATCGCGTGCAACCCGTCGCAGCTGGGTTCGCGCATGGGCACAGTCACTTTCCAGACCGGTCTCACGCAGACGCCGGGTGGCACCATCATGCTGGCGTGCACCGGTGGTGGCCCCCGCATTCGCGTCTCGCCCCGCCCCACCCTGTCGTTCGGCCGCGTGGGCTTCTTCCCCGGCAACCCGACCTTCACGGTGCAGCGCAAGGTGAACGTGCAGAACGTGGGCAGCCGCCCGCCGATGCCCGACCCCTTGTCGAACCTCTATCTGGGTGAAGTGGCCAGCGATGGTACGCCCGGCCAGCTGCCGCTGTTCGACCTCACGCCCGGCCCCGGCACCGCCGCCGACGAGTTCGAGGTTTCGCTCGGTTCTCCGTACAACCCCGCGGTGGGCCTGCAGGCGATCGCCGGTTCGAACTTCGTGGACTTCACGGTCAAGCTGCGCCCGCAGTCGATCGGCATGAAGACCGCTACGTTCGTGCTGCACAGCAACGACGCCAGCGAGCCGAACATCACGGTGAACCTCACCGCTGACGTCCAACAGCTGCCGCCCTGCACCTTCATCACCTCGCCTGCGATGGCGAACTACGGCCTGGTGACGCCGGGCACGACGAAGGATCTGCCCATCACCATCACCAACACCTCGGTGACCGCGGGCGAGACCTGCTACCTCTCGGGCATCGAGCTGGGCGCAGGCAGCGACCTCGCCTTCTCCATCGTCGGCGGCAACATCGTCGAGAAGGAGCTCCAGCCTCAGGAGTCGTTCCAGGTGGTGGTGCGGGTTGCCCCCACCGGCGCGACTCCCACGATGCTGCAGACCCTCACCGGCCAGCTCGTCTTCAACTCCACCTCGTCGGCCCGCCCGCAGGAGTCGATTGCGCTGCGCGCTTCGGTCGGCCCTGCCTGCCTCACGGTGACGCCCGACCCGATGGACTTCGGCACCGTTCGCGTCAGCTGCAGCTCGGCCTCGCGCAACTTCAACATCTACAACACGTGTTCCGCGCCGGTGACCATCAACAGGTTTACGATGCAGGCCGCCGGTGGCCAGCCCCCCGGTGGGCCGAACTGCCCGGGCAACATGCCTTGCCCCGAGTTCCGCCTCACCTCGAGCCCCATGATTCCCGGCGGTGGTCTGGTCATCAACCCGGGCGGCACCGCGCCGGTCACCTTCCAGGCCGCGTACCGCCCCATCGACGTGGGCAGCGACTCGGGCGCGGTGGCGATCGACGCGATTCAGAACGGTCAGAGCATCACGTACCTGGTGGGTCTGCAGGGCCGCGGTGACACCACCGGCATTCAGGTCGACACGTACACGCAGGACCTTCAGCCCAAGGCCGACATCCTGCTGGTGGTCGACGACTCGTGCTCGATGGCCGACAAGCAGGCGGCGCTCGCGGCGAACTTCAACTCATTCATCCAGTACGCCGTCGCGGCGAACGTCGACTACCAGGTCGGCGTCACCACCACGACCGAGGCGCAGATGGAGTGTGTGCCGGGCCTCGGCTGCTTCGCGAACATGTCGAAGGGCTGGGGCGGCAAGCTGGTCGTCGACGGCCCGACCGGCCTCAAGTTCGTCAAGCCCACCACGCCCGCGGTCAGCCAGGTCTTCTCGCGCCTGGTGAACGTGGGCACCAACGGCGGCGGCACCGAAGTCGCGCTCACCACGGCGGTGATGGCGCTGACGCCCCCGGTCATCTCGGCCGAGAACGCTGGTTTCGTGCGCCCTGACGCGAACCTCGCGGTGGTGATCATCTCCGACGCGAGCGACCAGTCGACGCAGCCGGTGACGTATTACCAGGACCTGTTGGTCAACGTGAAAGGCTTCCAGCGCCTCTCGTACTTCACCTTCAGCGCCATCACGCCGCGCCAGTCTGCGACGCCGGCCAACTGCCAGTACGACGACCAGCTGTCGCCGGGGCAGACCACGAGCCACAACTCGACGCGCTACAACCCCATCGTGCAATTCACCGGCGGCGTGGCAGATGAAATCTGCAACACCAACTGGGCCTCGACGCTGCAGAACCTCGGGCGCACCGCGTTCGGGTACCGCACGCAGTTCTACCTGAACAACGCGCCTGACCAGGCGATGCAGCAGGTGGTGGTGCGGGTCAACGGCCAGGTGGTGATGGGTTGTGCGCAGGAAGCCGGCTGCACCACGTGGTGGTACGACGCCGCGTCGAACTCGATCAAGTTCGCCAGCACGGCGACGCCGCAGCCCGGCATCCCGCTCGAGATTCAGTACGTGCAGAGCTGCTTCTGAGTCGAGCCCAGCGCCGGCGGTTCACGCCGGCGTCGCTCGTTGAATGAAGTCGGCGAGGTCAGGCCAGACTTTTTGAAGCTGGTCGAGGCCGGTTTCTCCGAGCAAAGCGATCTTGTCGATGGGCCGTGGGGATTGATTCTCGACGGCCCACGCAGAGAGCACGCTGGCGAGCGCCGCGAACTCGCGAGGCACCTCCAGGGGTTTGCTCCAGTTCGAGCACGCGGCGGTGGTCTCGCTCCCGCGCAGCGCGAATCAAGTCCGGCAAGCCGAGCATGGAATCAGGGAATCGTGCGCGCACGACGCGTTCGCGAGCTTGTTCGGCATCACCCGCAACCTCCGCGGCGATCAAAGCGAGGAGGAAGACCTGCCGTTCTGCCGCGGGCTCCACCGCGATGGAGAGAAGGCGATCGAATGACCGCCTGGCGGCGTCGACTCGCCAGAGGAGAAGCTCTGCCATGCCAGCCATCAGAGTCGGCTCTTCCCACCCCGGCCAGAGACGGCGCGCGGTGGCTGCGAGCGTGATGGTCTCGAGGTAGCGCGCCTGCGCGTAAAGCGCCGCAAGCTGAGCAAGGGCGCGGCGCCTCCTCGCCGTTTGCCAGAGAGGCACGCCCAGGAAGGTCGCTGCGGAGAGAAACCCAAAGACGCCGCCTGCAAGTTGGCCCCAGACGGGGTCTCGTGAAGTGTGCGTCGCGGCCCCTAATGTGGCGTGAAGGATCGCGAGGCCCCCAGGAGCGCAGGCCAGAGCAGCAGCGCCTTCTTGAACTCGTCATTCACCAGCGGCTCATCGCGCCGAGGTTGAAGACCTGGGTGTAGCCGCGGCTCTTGAGCACCGCGCGTGACATCGCGCTGCGTGTGCCCGAGGCGCAGTAGAGAATGAGTGGCTGGTCTTTGGCCCCGAGCTTGTCGTCGCTCAAGGCTCCCACGGGAACGTTCACCGCGCCCTCGAGGTGACCTGCGGCGAACTCGGCCGGGCTGCGCACGTCGATCAGCTTGGCGCCGGACTTCACGATCTCGCGGGCTTTCTCGGGTGAGATCTGCCCGAGGCGTTTGAACACCATCAGCGCGGCGATCACCGCGGTCAGAACGAGCCAGGGGACGTAGTCGGGATTCATGTCAGCGACCGCCCTCTCCCCAACCCTCTTTGCCGGGTCACTTCACCTCGGCGCATCTTCCGCTTCGCTTCAGCTGCGCGCGCCCAGCGTTCCGCTGGACCGGCTCCGTTCGGCCCCCTCGGGGAGAGGGAGACAGTGATCATTCTTTCGGAAGCGCCCGCAGCACGGCCTTGCCGTCTTTGATCACGACCTTGAACTCGACCGTCTTCGCGTTGTGCTGCTTCATCAGCTCAGGCACCTGCTTGCGCAACGAGCTGGCCACCGAGTCGAGGGTCACCGCCCTGGTGTCTTCCCCGCACCGCTTCTTGGCCATCACGTACGCGTCGTAGATCGCCTTCACCTTGGTGTCGGACAACCCGCCGTCACCACCCGCAGTCGGAGGCCTCGGAGGCGCGACCGCCGCGGGCCGCAACGCGGGATTGGAACCCGTGACGGGCGCACGAAGGGCTGGGTTCGACCCCGTCGACACCGCCGGCTTGAACGCCGGCACGCTGCCCGTCGCGAGCGGCGCGCTGATCTTCGGCGGGCCGCTGGGCCGCGGGGGAATGGCCGGCGTGAGCGGCGCGATGGGAGGGGTCAAGGGCTTGAGCCCCAGCGGCGGCGTCACCACCGGCCTCACGCCCCCGGCCGGAGTGACCGGCATGATGGCTGGCGCAATACCCGTCACCGGTTTGATCTGCGGAGCCGCCGCCGCCACCCGAGCCGAAGCCGCGGCCTCTGCCGCCGCCAGCGCCGAAGCGAGATCATCTGCGCCCTCGTCGAGATCCGAGAGATCGAGATCCTCATCCACATCGAAGTCGGAATCAGCGGTCTGCTTCTTCTCGTCCTTCTTCTGATGGCGCTTCAGGCGCATCAGGTCGCGTTTGTAGGTGCCCGATTCGATCTGCTGAATCGTGCGCTCCCACAGGCGCTCGAACGTGAGCAGCTTCTGGCCGATGCTCTCGATGCGGAACTTCGCGGCCGTCTGGCGCACGAAGGAGCTCTTCAGCTTCATGTACTGCTTCTTGAAACCCTCGTGCTTCTTGAGCGGGGGCAACCGGTCGTTGCCCATGAAGTACTGCTCGTAGGCCGCCCGAAGCTCAGCCAGCTCGGCATCGAGCTCATTGCAGCGCTGCATCGCATCTTCGGAGCCCTTGATGGCGCTGCCGTCAGCCATGGCCTTATCGACTCTTGCCGGCACGGGGTCGCCACTCTACCCAGAACTCCTCGCAGGCGTCAGGCTGCCGTGAGGGCGGTGAGGTCGACGGCCGGGCGGGCCTTCACTTCCCTCAGGTTCCTGGCCAGCAGGTACGTGCCGAAGCTGAACATCGCGAAGGCGATGAACTGGCCGGTCGAGACGTTGTACCAGGCGTCGAACGGCACGCTGTCGATGATGC
>JANODF010000915.1:0-20641 GCA_031412555.1 Archangium sp.
TGGTCACCTCTCCACGAGCACCCACACCCCCACCCCTCTCCCAGTGGGAGAGGGAGCCTCAGCCCTCTCTCAATAGCGCAAGCGCCTCGCTCAACGACTCCACCGGCAACAACTCAATCCGGGCGCTCTCCATTCGCCGCGCGCTGGCCTTGGGCAAAATCACCCGCTTGAACCCCATCTTCGCGGCCTCAGCCAACCGCGAATCGACCTGGGCCACCGCCCGCACCTCACCGGCCAGCCCCACCTCACCCAGAATCAAGGTGTGCGCATCGATCGCCCGGTTCTGCAGCGAAGACACCAACGCCGCGCACACCGCGAGATCACTCGCCGGCTCCGTGAGCGACATGCCGCCCGCCACGTTCACGAAGATGTCGCAGCCCATCAGCTGCACGTCTTCCTTCTTCTCCAGCACCGCCGCCAGCAGCGCCACCCGGTTCGAGTCGACCCCGATCGCCGTACGCCGCGCGGTGCCGTACCCCGTCGGCGCCACCAGGGCCTGCACCTCCACCAGAATCGGCCGGGTGCCATTCAAGGTCGAGGTCACCACGCTGCCCGACGCGCCTTTGGGCCGCTCCGAGAGAAACAACGCAGAGGGATCCGGAACCTCGGCCAGCCCCGAGCCCTTCATCTCGAACACGCCAATCTCATTGGTGCTGCCAAAGCGGTTCTTGTGCGCGCGCAGGATGCGAAACGGGTGACCGCGTTCGCCCTCGAAATACAGCACCGTGTCGACCATGTGCTCGAGCACGCGCGGGCCTGCGATCGACCCATCTTTCGTGACGTGACCGACTATGAACGTCGGCACGCCGGTCTTCTTGGCGTACGACATCAACCGCCCGGCACACTCGCGCACCTGCCCCACGCTGCCCGGCGCGCTGCCCAGCTCAGCGAGGAACATGGTCTGAATGGAGTCGATGATCAGCACCCCGGGCGCCAGCTTCTCCGCGGCCCCCAGCACCTTCTCCAGATCCGTCTCCGCGAAGACGTGCAGCTGCTCGCCGCGCACCCCCAGCCGTTCGGCGCGCATGCGCGTCTGCCGCAACGACTCTTCACCCGAGACATAGAGGGCAGGGCGATCTTGCGAGAGCCGGTCGACCGCCATCAACAACAACGTCGACTTGCCGATGCCGGGATCGCCGCCGATGAGCACCAGGCTGCCCAACACCACCCCGCCGCCCAGCACGCGATCCAACTCCGCGATGCCGGTGAGGCGACGCGACTCGCTGGCCGACTCCACCTGCTGCAAGAGCACCGGCTTGTCCTGCCCTGACGCGGCGCCCCACGCCGGCCGCGATTGGCTGGCGGCCGACAGCTCGACCTCCTCGACCAGGGAGCCCCAGGTGCCGCACTCCGTGCAGCGCCCCAGCCATTTTGCAGACTGGTACGCGCAGCTCTGACACGTGAAGTGTGTCTTCGTTTTGGCCATGCCGGGGCTTGTACCGGAAGACACCGACAAGTCACCCGACCCCCGCGAAAGGGCGGCGCGGCCTCACGAGCCGATGGTTCCTGGGGATGCGAGCGGAGAGGCCCGGCGAAATCATCAGAGCAGCACTCGATCGAAGGACCCATGACCGAAGACGCCCTGACCCGACTGCGGTTCTCTCGAGCCCTCAACAGGCTGGGCGAAACGATCCTCGGTACCGACGAGCCTTCTTCTCTCCTGCACGCCCTGGCGCACATCGCCGGTGAGACGCTGGGCGTCGATCGGGCCCTGGTGTTCGACGTGCGGGTCGATGAACTCCACGTGGGCCGGTTGACCGAGTGGTTGCGCCCCGAGAGCGCCGCCCTGCCGCCCCCCGAGGGCATGTTCCCCATCGAGCGCAGCCGGGGCCTGCTCTGGGAACTCTGGTCTCGCCGCAACTGGATGGAGAGCCACGCCGAGGCCCCGCACCCCATGCTGGAGAAGGACGCGACCACCTTGCTCCACCAGGAGATGAAGGTGGACAGCGCGTTGTGGTACCCGTTCTACTTCCGCGAGCAAGGGTACCACCTGCTGGTCTTTCACCAGCTCACGCCCCGCCACTGGCTCGACGAAGAGCTGGAGTTCATGGCCGCGGTGGGCAAACGCGTCACCCTTGCGCTGGGCAAGCTGGGCCTGCTGGAAGAACTCGCCGCCAGTCAGGCGCGGTACCGCGAGCTGTACGACTACACCCCTTCGATGTTCTTCACCGTCACGCGCGAGCGGAAGGTGAGCTCGGTCAACCGCTTCGCTGCCGAGCACCTCGGCTTCGACGAACGCGACCTGCTGGGCTCCGACGTGCTCGACGTCTTCGTGCCGGAGGATCGCGAGACCATCGACCGTCAGCTCGATGAATGTTTCCTCCACCCCGGCCAGGTCTTTCGCTGGGAGGCGCGCAAGGTGAGGAAAGACGGCACCGTCATTTCGGTGCGTGAGATCGCCCGCACCGGCATCAGCACCACCGGCCAATCAGAGGCGTTGATCGTCTGCGACGACGTCACCGAGCAGAAGCGCACCGAGCAGGCGATGTTGCAGACCCAGAAGCTGGAGACCCTGGGCGTGCTGGTCGGCGGCATCTCCCACGACTTCAACAACCTGCTGGGCGCGATCGTCGGCAACGCCGAGCTCGGCCTCTTGCGGTTGCCCGCCGACTCACCCGCGCGTGAGCCGGTGGAGCTGGCCGCCCTGGCCGCCTTGCGCGCCGCTGAATTGGTCAAACAGCTGCTGACCTATTCCGCCAAGTCGCCCTTCACCCGCCAGCGGGTGACCATCAACGAGCTGGTGCGCGAGTTGGCCGACCTGCTGGTGGTGACGGTGGGCAAGCGGGTGCGGGTCGAGCTTCAGCTGGCCGCCCGTTCACCGGTGGTGGTGACCGACCCCACGCAGCTGCGACAGGTGTTGATGAACCTCGTGCACAACGCCGCCGACGCGATGGTGGGGCGAGAAGGCGGCATCGTGGTGCGCACCTCGGAGGTGCACCTCGAGCCGAAGAACGCGGCCAGCCTTTCCCCCGGCGACTACGCGCGCCTCGAGGTGGTGGACTCCGGGGTGGGCATCGAACCCGGCAGCCTCGATCGCGTCTTCGACCCCTTCTTCACCACCAAGAAGGCGGGCCGCGGGCTGGGGCTGTCGGCCGTGCGCAGCATCGCGCACCGCCACGGCGGAGGGGTGCTGGTGGAGAGCGTGGTGGGGCAGGGCTCGACCTTCACCGTCTTGCTTCCCCTGGCGGCGCCCGAGGTGATCGCGCCCCCGCCCGCCCAGGACCGCCGGGCCCGCGAGTTCCCCGCGGGCGCCACCGTGCTGGTGATAGACGACGACCCGGCCGTGCTGCGCGTGCTGTGCGACATCTTGAAGGAGTTCGGCCTGGTGGCGCTGGCCGCTGGCGGAGTGGCCGCGGGCCGCAGCCTCTTCACCAGTCACCCCGAGATTCGCGCGGTGTTGCTCGATCTCACCATGCCCGAAGGCGGGGGCGTGCCCCTGGTGAAGGAGTTCCACCAGCTGCGGCCCGGCGCTCCCATTCTGTTGATCAGCGGCTACGCCGAATCAGACATCACCGCGTCGATGGCCGGTGAGCTCTCGGCGTTTCTCGCCAAGCCCTTCACCCCGATGGCCCTCAAGGAGGCGCTCCTGCGCGTGGTGCACTGAGGGCCAAGCCGAGGTGCTCGGGACGAACGGAACCGCACCGTCCGGCCCGAGAGCAGTCGAGGGCCCCCTCAGCCGAGGTTGCCGCAGACGTTCGGCACGCCGCCGCCGCCGCAGGTCTCCTGGGGCGGGCAGACGCCGCAGTTCATCGAGCCGCCGCAGCCATTGCCCACCAGGCCGCAGTTGTAGCCACCGGGCTGGGGCCCGAGCTCGGAGCACGTACGAGGCGTGCAGGGCAGGTTGCCGCAGACGCCGGGTACACCCGCGCCGCCGCACGATTGGCCCGCGGGGCACGCGCCGCACTGGATGATGTTGCCGCAGCCATCGCCGGCCGGGCCGCACTGAATGCCCTGACCACCGCAGGTCAGCGGCGTGCACTGCGCCGCACCGCAGAGGCCGGGGCCCTGCGCGCCGCAGATCTGCCCGGGAGGACACATGCCGCAGTCGATCTGCGTGCCGCAGCCGTCACCCTGCAGACCGCAGTTGAAGCCCTGCATCAAGCAGGTGCGCGCGGTACAGGTGCCGCCGCCGCCGCAGACGCCAGGCACGCCGCCACCGCCGCAGGTCTGAGGCAGCTGGCAGGTGCCGCAGTTCTGCTGCCCACCGCAGCCGTTGCCCTGATTGCCGCAGCTGAAGCCCTGCTGCGCGCAGGTCAACGCGGTGCACATGGCGCCGCCGCACTGGCCGGCCACGCCGCCACCGCCGCAGGTCTGGGGCAGCACGCAGGTGCCGCAGTTGAGCGTGCCACCGCAGCCGTCACCCTGGCTGCCGCAGGTCACGCCAAGCTGGGCGCAGGTGCGGGGCTGGCACATGCCACCGCCGCAGACGTTGGGCACACCACCACCGCCGCAGGTCTGGGGCATGGTGCAGGTGCCGCAGCTGAGCGTGCCGCCGCAGCCGTCACCCTGGCTGCCGCAGTTCGCGCCGAGCTGAGCGCAGGTGCGCGGGGTGCACGAGGTGCCGCACACGTTGGGCGTTCCGCCACCGCCGCAGGTCGCCGGCAGGGTGCAGGTGCCGCAGTTGAGCGTGCCGCCGCAGCCGTTGGCCGCACCGCCGCAGTTGAAGTTCTGGGCCGCGCACGTGGTGGGGGTGCACGACTGGGGCACCGGCACGTCGGGCCGGATGCAGGAGGAGAGGTCGAAGATGAGGTACTCGAACACCTTCTCCTGCGGCGTCATGCCGCCCACCGCGCAATACGGCCAGACCGCGCTGCTCGCGCTGGCGTTGATCACGTGGAAGTCGCTGAAGAGCACGCGGCCGCACTGGTTGGCGGGGGCCGCCGTGGTGGGGGTGTTGAAGGTGTACTGAAAGGGCGTGACCTCCGCCGCGTTCGCCGTGGTGGACCCGTAGACCCAGCGCTGACCGGGCGGGTTGTTGATGCCGCCCAAATCGTTGCGCACCGTGGTGATGCGAATGCGGGGCACCGCGGGGGTCGAGGTGCCCGCCTGCGCGTTCACCAGCTGCACCCACTCGGCGAACGTCTGGCCCTTGGGGAAGCTGGTGTCGATGCGGGCGTCCTGGTTGTTGGCGCCGGAGGCACCCGGAGTGAAGGTCGCCGACGAGGTGAACGAAATCGCGCTCGGCTGTCCGTAGAGCCACACGTAGGCGAAGTGGCTGGCGAAGATGCGGCCACCGGCGTTCGCGTAGGCCTCCATGTTCTGGCGCTGGAGGAAGCTCTTGGGCTGCTCGCTGCCCACGCAGTCGAGGATGATCATGTCGTATTTCCGCATCTCGGCGAGGTTGTCGAAGATGGTCGCGGCCGCAGGCGTGGTGCCGCTGGTGTAGCGGCCGCCGTTGTCCCGGTAGAACTTCACGCGCCCGTTGCCCGAAGGCAGTGAGTACTGATCGGCCGCGATGCCGATCTTCGGCAACACGCACTCGATGGTGTCCACGCTGCCGGTGACCACGGCGATCTTCGGGAGGTTGTCGTTGGGGCTGAACTCGCCCTGCTTGCGCGGCAGCCGGGTCTGCTCGGCGGTCAGCGCGGTGTTCGCGCAGCACGCAGGCGCGGGCACCGTGATGTAGCGGCGCCACTTGCCCAGCTGAATCACCACGGGCACCTGGGTACCCGCGCCGCACGGCACGTTGGTCAGCGTGAAGCTGCCGTTGGTCGCCGAGTAGGTCGAGGTCAGCGGGTTGCCGCTCACGCCATCGGCGCATTGATCGCAGGTCACGCCACCATCACCCTCGAGGCCCGCGACGGGCGTGTTGGGAATGTAGATGAGCGCTCCGGGGATGGGGTCGGGCTGGCCGTAGCCGGCGTCGGCCTGGGTCGGCGCGAGGACCACGCCGGTCATGGTGCTGCCGCCGTCGACGCCGGGGCAGGCCAACTGGTTCTGGCAGAGGTTCACACAGGTGCCGGCATCGACGCCGATGCTGCCGCAGAGGCTGGGCGTGCCCGCGCCGCCGCAGATGTCGGGCAGGGTGCAGGTGCCGCAGTCGGCGGTGAGCCCGCCGCAGCCGTCAGCCACCGGGCCGCAGTTGGCGCCCTGCTGAGCGCACGTTCGGGGGACGCACGCGGGGGGCGCGCCGCACACGTTGGCCGTGCCGCCGCCGCCGCAGGTCTGACCCGAGGGGCAGGTGGCGCCGCAGTTGATGATGGTGCCGCAGCCGTCGCTGACCGGGCCGCAGTTCGCGTTGAGCGTCGCGCAGGTCTTGGGCAGGCAGGTGACCGAGCCGCCGCACTGGTTGGGCACGCCGCCGGCGCCGCAGGCCTGGGCGCCCATGCAGGTGTTGCCGCACTGAATGATGTTGCCGCAGCCGTCGCCGATCGCGCCGCAGGTGGCGTTGAGCTGAGCGCAGGTCTTGGGCACGCACACGGTGCCGCCGCCGCACTGGTTGGGCGTTCCGCCACCGCCGCAGACGGCCGGCGCGGTGCAACTGCCGCAGTTGAGAATGTTGCCGCAGCCGTCGCCGACCGAGCCGCAGGTCGCGTTGGCCTGCGCGCAGGTCAGCGGGGTGCAGACCGCGCCGCCACCACAGCGATAGGGGATGCCGCCGCCGCCGCAGGTCTCGCCGCCCAGGCAGCCGCCGCAGTTGAGCAGGCCGTTGCAGCCGTCACCGATGACGCCGCAGGTCGCGCCAGCGATGGCGCAGGTGGTGGGGATGCACTGGCCGGCGTCGTTCAAGTTGCTGCCGAGCAGGCCGCAGGTGCCGGGCACGCCGCCACCGCCGCAGATTTCAGGCAGCGCGCAGGCGCCGCAGTTCATCAGGTTGCCGCAGCGATCGGCCATGGGGCCACACTCCACGCCGAGCTGAGCGCAGGTGACGGGGATGCAGCCGGCATCACCGCCGCACACGCTGGGGGCCGCGGGTCCACCGCCGCCGCAGGTCTGGGGCAAGGTGCACGAGCCGCAGTTGAGCAACGCGCCGCAGCCGTCGCCGATGGGGCCACAGTTGGCGCCCGCGGTGGCGCAGGTGACGAGGCCGCAGCCGCCGTCCATCGCCATCATCATGCCGCCGCCACCACCGGTGCCGCCGCCCGCGCCGCCGCCGCCGTCATCACCACCACCGCCGCCCGCGACGACGTTGCCGCCGCCGGTGCCAGCGCCACCTCCGTCGGTGTTCACGTTGGGGTCGACGCACCCCTCACAACCAGAGACGAAGATGATCACGCCGAGCATGAGCACGGCACTTCGGAAGGAATTCCGCATTTGCATTGACTCCCAGCGGGGAAAGGCTCGTGAAAGCCTAGCGCGGAGTCGACGGTGCTCGCCCGTTTCCTTTCTTGGGGTCGAAGACCCACATCACGCACCCCGGTTCTGGGGCTACTCGGTGCTTGCGTTCGGGCCCCACATCCACGACCTTCCCCGCGCCCATGCATCTTCGTCTGACGCGGTTGCTGCTGCTCAGCGCAGCCATGCTTGCCCTGCTCATCTCCTGTTCCGTCACCTTCAACGACCAGGTGAAGTACGCCTGCAAGTCAGACGCGGACTGCGGGGGTGACGGCTTCACCTGCGCGATGAGCCCGTCGCGCTCGGTCTGCTGCAAGCCCACCGGTCCCGAGGTGTGCGACAAGGTGGACAACGACTGCGACGGCTTCGTGGACAACACGGGCAAGCAGGAGACCTGCAACGGGCTCGACGACGACTGCAACGATCGCATCGACGACGGCTTCGACCTGCGCACGAACTCGAACCACTGCGGCGAGTGCAACAAGGCGTGCCCGGGCACTCAGTTCTGCAAGGCCGCGGTGTGCACCATCCGCCAGGAGAACAGCTGCCTCGACGACTTCGATGACGACGGCAACGGCAAGACCGACTGCGAAGATGACTCGTGTGACATGCGCCCGTGCGGCACGAGCTGCATCTGCTCGGACGGCAAGAAGTCGGAAGACCGCTGCGACGACATGGTCGACAACGAAGTCGACATGTTGACCGACTGCGCCGATCCCGACTGCCTGAACAAGTCGTGCCGCGAGGGGTGCACCTGCGTGGCCGATGGTGGCCAGGCAGAGACCGACTGCACCGACGGCATCGACAACGATCTCGACGCACTCAAGGACTGCTTGGACCCCGACTGCGTCAGCCAGTTCTGTACGCCGCCCGACATCTACTTCCGCTGCACCGCGATGCAGACCTGCCGGTGCAACGGGGGCGTGCAGATCTCCGAAGTGGGCTCGGTGTTGTGCCGCGATGCCATCGACAACGATTGCGACGGCGAGATCGACTGCGTCGAAGCGAGCTGCACCGGCCAGAGCTGTGCGCTCGACGGCGGCCTGGGCTGCGAGTGCGGCAACGGCGGCAAAAAAGAGGTCGGCTGCGGCAACCTGGTCGACGACGACGGCGACGCGCTCATCGACTGCGCCGACTCCGATTGCACCGCGGGCATGGTCTGCATGAAGCCCGACGGCGGCGGCGCGGGTGTCTGCGGCGCTTCGAACTGCGACTGAAGCTCCCTCGCCCCTCCGGGGAGAGGGTCGGGGAGAGGGTCACCTTGTCAACCGAGGTGGCTGTCGTGGTTGACAAGGCCGATCCCTGACTGCAAAGAGGAGCAATTCCTCGCAGTTGCAGGGAGCGTTCATGTCCACCACCGGCTTCACGGGTCACGCCCACACCGCGCACGAACACGCGCACGTTCACACCGAGATTCCGCTGCGCCACGACTGGACGGTGGCCGAGACGAAGGCCCTCTACGAGCTGCCGCTGCTCGAGCTGGTCTACCGCGCCCAGTCGGTGCACCGCTCGGTGTGGAAGGACAACAAGGTTCAGCTCTGCAGCCTGCTGTCGATCAAGACCGGCGGTTGCCCTGAAGACTGCGGCTACTGCCCGCAGGCCGCGCGGTACCAGACCGGGGTGAAGGCCGAGAAGCTGATGGCCGTGCCCGAGGTGCTGGAGGCCGCGAAGACGGCGCGTGAAGCCGGCGCGACGCGGTTCTGCATGGGCGCGGCGTGGCGCGAAGTGAAAGACGGGCCGCAGTTCGACTCGGTGATCGAGATGGTCAAGGGCGTGAAGACGCTCGGCATGGAGGCCTGCTGCACGCTGGGCATGGTGACGGACAGCCAGGCCAGGCGCCTCAAGGACGCCGGCCTCGACGCGTACAACCACAACCTCGACACGAGCGAAGGTCACTACGGCGACATCATCTCCACGCGCACCTACGACGATCGCCTCAAGACGCTCGCGCGCGTGCGCAACGCGGGCATCGGCGTGTGTTGCGGCGGCATCATCGGGCTGGGCGAGTCGATCGACGATCGCTGCCACATGATGGTCACCCTCGCCAACCAGCCGCAGCACCCCGAGTCCGTGCCGGTCAACGCGCTCGTTCCGGTGAAGGGCACGCCGCTGGCAGACAACAAGCGCGTCGACTCGCTGGAGATGGTGCGCACCATCGCGGTCGCCCGCATCCTGATGCCGGCTTCGATGGTGCGGCTGTCGGCGGGCCGCTCGCAGATGAACGAAGAGGCGCAGCTGCTGTGCATGATGGCCGGCGCGAACTCGGTGTTCTTCGGCGACAAGCTGCTCACCACCGGCAACCCCGAGTACGAGCAGGACATGAGCCTGTTCGAGCGCGCGGGGTTGAAGCCGCTCGAGCCCAACGTCGACAAGCCGCAGCAGCAGTGAGCTGAAGCGTGGCTGGCCTCGTCGACACGTGGGCGCAGGAGAGCTTGAGCGCGCTCGAGCGCCAGCACCTGCGCCGGTACCTGGAGCCGCTGCAAAGCCCTCAGGGGCCGCACGTGCGCGTGGGCGGCCGGGACTATTTGAACTTCTCGTCGAACGACTACCTCGGCCTGGCGAACGATCCGGCCGTGATCGAAGCGGGCCGCGCGGCGTTGCTCAAGCACGGTTTGGGTTCGGGTGCGTCGCGCCTGGTGGTGGGTGATTCAGACGCGCACGTCTCGCTCGAGCAGGCCCTGGCGCGTTTCCACGGCAGTGAAGCGGCGGTGTTGTTCAACTCGGGCTACGCCGCGAACGTGGGGGTGCTCTCCGCCTTGTTCGGGCCCGGTGACGTCATCTTCTCCGACGCGCTCAATCACGCGAGCTTGATCGACGGCTGCAGGCTTTCGCGTGCGCAGACAGTGGTGTTCCCTCACCGCGATGTCGAGGCGCTGGAGGCGTTGGTGAAGCTGCACCCGGGGCGGCGGCGCGCGGTGGTGACGGACACGGTCTTTTCCATGGATGGCGATCGCGCTCCGCTGCGTGCGTTGGAGTCCCTCTGCACGCAACACGACCTGGCGTTGATCGTCGACGAAGCGCACGGCACCGGCGTGTTGGGTGCGGGCGGCCGTGGGCTGGGTGAGCTCGAAGACGTCGAGGTGGATCTCCACGTCGGTACCTTGTCGAAGGCGCTCGGTGGTTTCGGCGCGTACGTGTGTGGCTCGTCGGCGCTGCGTGAGGTGTTGATCAATCTCGCGCGGCCGCTGGTGTTCAGCACCGCGTTGCCCGCGGCCGTGTGTGCGGCGGCGGAGTGTGCGTTGGGTTTGCTGGCGGCGCCTGAGCGTCGGGCCTCGTTGCAGGCGCGCATCGCGCAGCTGAGCGCGGGGTTGATGCGGCTGGGCCATCCGGCTCGCCCCGACTCGGCGGTCTTCACCGTGATGTTGGGTGATCCTCAGGTGGCGATGGCCGCTTCGGCTCGGTTGCGTGAGCAGGGGTTGCTGGTGAAGGCGATTCGGCCGCCGACGGTTCCGCAGGGCACGAGCCGGTTGCGGATCTCGGTGAGCGCTTCGCACTCCGAGGGTGATGTGGATCGTTTGCTCTCTTCGGTCAGCCCTGCGCCCCTCGGGGGAGCGACGAGAGAGAAGAGGAGTCGTCTTGAACACCGCTGAGCTGCTGGCCCTCGATGCTGCGCACGTGTGGCATCCGTTCACCCAGATGCAGGGGTGGCTCGATGATCGGCCGCTGGTGATCGACCGCGCGGTGGGCAACTGGCTCATCGACACCGAAGGCCGGCGCTGGCTCGACGGCATCTCGTCGTTGTGGGTCACCGTGCATGGGCATCGCAAGCAGGAGATCGACGACGCGGTGCGCGCGCAGTTGGACAAGGTCGCGCACTGCACCTTGCTCGGCCAGGCGTCGGTGCCCAGCATCGAGCTGGCCGCCAAGCTCGCCTCGATTGCGCCGAAGGGTCTGAGCCGCGTCTTCTATTCAGACTCGGGCAGCACCTCGGTCGAGATCGCCGTGAAGATGGCGTACCAGTACTGGCAGCTGAGTGGCCGGCCTGGAAAACAGAAGTTCGTCGCGCTCAGCGAGGCGTACCACGGCGACACCATCGGCTCGGTTTCGGTCGGCGGGATGGATCTGTTTCACGAGCGGTTCCGTCACCTGCTCTTCCCCGTCGAGCGCGTGGCGACGCCGCACGCGTATCGCTGGGCGGGCCAAGATGCGCTGACCGAGTCGCTCGCGCAGATCGCCGCGTTGTTCGAGGCGCGCGCTGACGAACTCGCAGGCTTCGTGGTCGAGCCGTTGGTGCAGGGCGCGGCCGGCATGTTGATGCAGCCGCCGGGCTGGCTCGCAGCGGTGGCGGCGTTGTGCCGCAAGCACGACGTGCTGCTCATCTGCGACGAGGTGGCCACGGGCTTTGGCCGCACCGGCACCCTGTTCGCGGTCGAGCAGGAGAACGTGACGCCCGACTTCCTCTGCGTCGCCAAGGGGCTGACCGGTGGGTACCTGCCGCTCGCCGCGACCCTCACCAACGATCGCGTGTACGGCGCGTTCCTCGGCCGCTTCGATGAGGTGAAGACCTTCTTCCACGGCCACACGTACACCGGCAATCCGCTGGCGTGCGCGGCGGCGCTGGCCAACCTTTCGCTCTTCGAATCAGAGAAGACGCTCACGACCATGAAGGCCGCAGAGGCCGTGCTTGCTGAAGGGCTCGCTCGCATCGCGGCGCTCCCCCAGGTCGGCGAGGTGCGGCGGCGCGGCTTCATGATCGGCGTGGAGCTGGTGAAGAACCGCGTCACCAAAGAAGAGTTCCCCTTCGCGCAGCGGGCCGGGTTTCAGGTCTGTCTGGCGGCGCGCAAACACGGCGTGTTGTTGCGGCCGTTGGGCAACGTGGTGGTGCTGATGCCGCCCCTCTCGTTGACCGTCGATGAAGCGCGTCTGCTCACCGACGCGTTGCACGAGGCCATCGGGGAGACCTTGAAGTGACGGCGCCGCGTTTCTTCGTCACCGGCACCGACACGGGGGTCGGGAAGACGGAGGTCTCCGCTTCGTTGCTCAGCTCGATGGTGAAGCGGGGGCTGCGTCCGTTTGCGTTCAAGCCGTGCGAGAGCGGGGGCAACGCCGACAGCGAGAACCTGTGGAAAGCGGCGGGTGGGTGGCAGTCGCGCAAGAGCGTGTGCCTGTATCGATTTCGCGCCCCGCTGGCGCCTTCACTGGCGGCGCGGGCCGAGCGGAAGCGCGTGAACTGGAAGCGGTTGCTCTCGGGCTTCGCCGAGCTCGGTGACGGGGCAGGGGTGGTGGAAGGCGCGGGTGGGCTCTTCGTTCCGCTCGATGATCAGCACGACGTGATCGATCTCATCGAGGCGACGCGCTTGCCGGTGGTGCTGGTCGCGCGTGCGGGGCTGGGCACCATCAACCACACCACGCTGTCGCTCCAGGCGCTGGCGCTGCGGAAGATCCCGGTGGCGGGCGTGGTGCTGTCGCAGGCGACGCGCGGCCGTGAGCTCTCGTTGGCGACGAACAGGCCTGAGCTGGAGCGCCGGTTTCCGAAGGTGCGCTTCTTCGGGCCGGTGACGTTCGTGCCGCACGAAGATCGCCGGCGCGCGTTGATCTCGAAGACGATCGCACCGCTGCTCGATCGCGACTGACACACCGTTCCTCCGAAGAAGCAGCGCCACCGTTCGCATCGAGAGGGTTGGCTGAAATGGGAATCGGACTGCGCTCGATGCGAACGGTGTGTGCTGTTTCTCAGGAGCGCAACTTCGCGTCACATTTCTGACGCCGCAATTCTCTGCACGCCCGAGGTCGTGGCCTTACTCGTTGTCACATGAAGGTTCTGGTGGCGGACGACACGGATACTCAGCGTCGTATTCTGGTGGGGTTGCTTCGGGAGATGAAGCTCGAGACCGTGGAGGCCTCCACGGGGCAGGAAGCGCTCGATCACCTGTTGCGCGTCGACGGCCCGTCGGTGGCGTTGATCGACTGGGAAATGCCGACGCTCTCCGGAGTCGAAGTCTGCGCGAAGGTGCGCGAAGCGACGCTGGAGATCCGCCCGCACCTCATCCTCGTGACGGGCCGCAGCGAACGCGCCGACGTGGTGCAGGCGCTCAAGGCGGGTGCAGACGACTTCCTCACCAAGCCCCCTCACCCCGCTGAGCTGCAGGCGCGGGTGCAGGTCGGCTTGCGCAACGTGCAGCTCCAGAGCGAGCTGTTGGTGCGCATCAAAGAACTCAAGTCGACGCTGCGCCGGCTCGACGTGGTGGGCGGGCTGGCTGCCCAGTCACCGCAGCAAGGCGTCGAGGGCGCGCAGCGTGAGGGCAAGCTGCGGCCCCAGCTCGAGGCGCTCGATGCCGTCCGCGGGCTGCACGAACGGTTTGCCTCGGTGCTGGCCAACCTGGGGCCCTCTGATGCCAGCGTTTCAGGGCCTGAGCTGTGGGCGCATCTCGCGCTGGCGCTCCCGAAGCAGTCGGCCTGGCTCGACGTGACGCTCGAGGTGAGCCGTGGCCTGGCCGCGGCGGCGGTGGAGAAGCTGAGCGGTCAGCGCGCGACCAGCGATCAATCACTGCTCGATTGCGTGAGCGACGTGATGACCCTGGTGGTGCGCGGCTTTCAGCAGCAGTTGGAAACGGCCGGGGTGGAGGTGCTCAAGCCCATCTCCGGCCGTGGCTTCGTGGGCTCGTTGGCGATGCCCGCCTCGGCGCACCACTTGCGCATGTCTCGAGGCGGCTGGTCGATGCAGGTGGTCGAGACACCGACGGAGGTGTCGGCCACGCCGTTTGCGCAACTCAGCCCCGGCAGCATGCTGGTGACGTCGCTGACGCCGCCGAAGCTCCCCGATGTCGAGGTGCTGGCGAAGGGCACGGTGCTCAAGCCGAGCTATCTGACGCGAGCGGGCAGCTTCTTTCGAGGTGACGCGGCGCAGACGCAGGTCTCGGTGATGTCAGCGTCGCTGTTCGCCATCGAGCACCGCAGCTGACCTCCCTCTCCCTTCCGGGGAGAGGGTCGGGGCGAGGGGCCTAAGGACAACCCACGAGCGCGAAGTAGATCTCGGTGTTGCCGTTGCGATCGTCACGCCAGCAGAAGGCGAACGTCGTGCCATTCCACAACGCGGTGGTGAACTCCGACTTCGAGTTCCCCGTGGAGAGCTTGAGCTCAGCGCCGTTCTTCACGCCGCTGGCCGAGACCTGCGCGAAGTAGATGGCCGGCTGCCCCATGGCGAGCCGATCGTCTTGCCAGGTCACGCCGTACTGGAACCCATTCCAGTCGATCGACGGATAGGCAGACGTGTTCGCCGCGGTGGTGAGGCGCGCATCGGGCCCCTGCCGGGTGCCCTGATCATCGAAGCGCGCGAAGTAGATCTCGGCGTTGCCGGCACGGGTGTCGCTCCACACGATGGCCCACTCGCGATCGACGTCGTTCCACGACATGTCGGCCCACGCGGAGTCGCCCGGATCGTTGGTCACCCGCACCTCGGGCCCCACCGGCGAGCCGTCAGCGGCCAGGCGGCGGAAGTAGATCTCGCGGTTGCCGGTGTTCCGGTAATCGGTCCACACCAACGCGAAGCTGCTGCCGTTCCACTTCAAGATGGGGCTCGACTGGCGCTCCGCGTTGTTGGTGACGCGCACTTCGCCACCGATGCGCGTGCCGTTGCGATCGAAGCGCTGGAAATAGAGATCCTGTTTGAAGCCGGTGGTGCGCGAGTCTTCGTACGCCAGCGCGTAGTTGCTGCCCGTCCACACCAGGTCGGGCCAATCGGAGTCGCCGGTGGCGTTGGTCAGGCGCAACGCGGCGCCGGTGGGCTGACCGTTGGCGGCCAGCGGCCGGTACCAGAGCTCGGAGTCGGCGTTGTTGTCGGACTCCGAATACACGAGGCCCCAGGTCTGGCCGTTCCACGCGAGGGCAGGGTGAGACGAGGTGCCGTTGGTGTTCGAGACGCGGATGTCGTTGGCCGAGCTGCGCGCGCCCTGCGAGGTGAGACCGGCGAAGTAGATCTGCCCCTCCGGGCCATCCCGCTCGTCCTGCCAGACGGTGCCGAAGCCGGTGTCGCTCTTGGCGATGTAGACGAAGTCGCTCGAGGCGTTGTCGTTGGTGATGCGCAGGTCGCCCGTGGTGTTGCCGATGAGCCCCTCGTCGACGGTGCCGTCGCAGTTGTCGTCCTTGCCGTTGCAGAGCTCGGTGATGCCCGCGCCCGGCATGCAGGCCACCGGCACGCCCGCGTTGCACGACCCGCCGACCGCCGCGCACTCACCCACGCCGCACATCTGGGGCATCAGGTTGTCGTCGACCGTGCCGTTGCAGTCGTCATCGATGCCGTTGCAGCTCTCGCCCGAAGGTCCCAGGGGCATGCACATCGCCGGGGCGCCGCTGATGCAGCTGTACACCGTGCGCGCGCAGGCGCCCACGCCGCAGTCGATGGTGGGCAGGTCTTCGTCGATCGCCTCGTCGCAGTCGTCGTCGACGCCGTTGCAGATCTCGGCGGTGGGGTTGCAACCGGGGCAATCGCCGCGGTCCACGCAGGTGCCGGCATCGAAGCCCGGCTGCACCGGATCGATGGGCTTGATGCGCGTGTCGCCACAGGCACAGCCGGCGAAGAACGAACCGAAGAGGAACAGCGCGGCGAGGCGGCAAACCGACATGGACCGCGTGTGCCACAGGTGCGGAGGTGCTGTCACTCCACCTCGGGGTCACAGTCCTATGGCAGTGACATGACGGCGTTTCTCAGGAAGTGAGAGCGGCAGGTTTCCTGTACATTCCCGCGCCAAACCCATGACTCTGTACGAGGCAGTCGAGACCGGTGACGTCGAGCAGGTGAAGGCCGCGCTGGCGGAGAAGCCTGATGTGAACATGCTGGGCCCCGACAAACGCACGCCGTTGATCGAAGCCGCGGGCCAGGGTCACCTGGAGATCGTCACGCTGTTGCTGGCGGCGGGTGCCGAGCCACGGTGTCGTGACGCCCACGATGAGACGGCGCTCCTGCGCGCCGCGGCCAATGGTCACCTCGAGGTCGCGCGGGTGCTCTCACCGCACGCCGAAGATGAAGAACGTGAGCTGGCGCGTTCGTTTCTGGCCGCTGCAGGGTTGACCGCGGGGCCGGCCCAGGTCGAAGAAGAGCGCGGCCTCAAGCGCAAGGCCGTGGAGTTCGCGGCGCGCGCTGCCGGTTTCGTGGGCCACGACGACGCCCTGGACCGGATGGCCCGCGTCGAGCGAGCCGAAAAGAACGCGAAGAAGAAGTGAAGCGGACGATGGCGCTTCTGGAGTGGAGCCGCCAGCAGCGGAACGCTGCGCGAGACAGATGGGAGCAGAGCGCACAGCTGGCCGAGGCGAAACGAACCAGATGATGGAGAGACAGTGAAGCCAGCGATGAAGCACGCGCGAGGAAGACGGGAAGTGTCCACTCCGAAGGGCCAGGCGCTCAAGCGGCCGGGACCGGTGGGTGGCGTCAGAGATCTCAACCGGCAGAAGAAGGCCCAGGCGATCCGCGATGCGGCGCTGCTGCTGTTTCTGGAGCGTGGCATCGAGGCCGTCTCGGTCGACGACATCATGCAGGCGGCCCAGATGGCGAAGGGCAGCTTCTATCGGTACTACGTCGACCAGACGGCGCTGGTGGATGACCTGATGTCGCCCACCAGGGCGCTGCTGATCGGTGCGCTCGAGTTGTGTTCGCGCGAGCTGGAGACCGCGGTCTCGCGTGAAGCGATGATCAAGGCGTACACGCGTATCGGCGACGTGTTGGCGACGTTGTTGATGGAGCAGCCCGGCCCGGTGCGGCTGTTTCTCCAGGAGTCACGCGCGCCGGCGCAGGGTGCGCGCAGGCCGATCATTCAGCTCTCGCAGCAGGTCTCTCACTACGCCATCGAGATGACCAAGACGGCGCAGCGGCACGGCATCTTGAAGCCGATACCGGTCGCGGTGAGTGCGTTGACCGTGGTCGGAGCGGCCGAGCGGCTTCTCCTGGCCGTGCTCCACGAAGAAGACATCGGCAACGTGCTGGAAGTGCCCGCAGCCCTGACGACCCTCATCCTGGACGGCCTGCGAGTTTGAATCGGCGGGAAGTCGACGGCGCTCTCATTGACGAGACGCGAGCGCCTCTGCAATAGCCGCCGCTGTGCGAAACCACGCCTGGTCTCTCCTCGCTGTGCTCGTTCTCTCTTCAGCGGCGTTGATCGGGTGTGGCACGCCCGCACCGAAGTGCAGTTCGACGACTTGCACGGGGTGTTGCGATGCGACGGGGCAGTGTCAGGCGGGCGACTCGCCCCTCGCCTGCGGAGTCTCGGGCGGCCTGTGCTCGCCCTGCGGCGCCGCGAGCTGCGCCTTTGGCGTGTGCACGAGCTCCAACACCGGCGGCGGTAGCGCCAGCGGAGGCGGCACGGGAGGAACTGGTGGCGGCAGCGGAGGAGGCGGTGCTGCCAATGGGCTGCAGTCGTGCCTCGACTACGTGGCGGCGCAGGCTGGCCTCCTTCAGCGCTGCCCTCAGTACACCCCGGCAGGCCTCGCCGAGTATCGGGCAGCGGCTGAAGCGCGCTGTCGGACGGAAGGCCTCAGTCGCTCGCTCAAAGATGGTCGCACCACCATCAATACTTCAGCCTTCACCTCCTGCCTGGCCGCCCTCAATGCGGCGGCGTGCACGGCGAGCCAGTCACCCGCTTCCTGTGCCGAAGTGTTCGTCGGCGCAGTGGCGGAGAACGGCGCCTGCTTCAACTCTCAGGACTGCGTGAGCAGCACGTATTGCGACACCTCGATGACGTGCCCTGGTCGTTGCGTGGCTCGAACGGCCATTGGGCAGCAGGTTCCCCCTGGTGGCGAGTGCGTGACGACGGCGTATGACAATGCGGGCACCTGCACCGCAGCGGTGGCGTTCGGCCAGTCGTGCGCCCCGATTGGTGGCTCGACCCAAACCCAGCGCTGCCAGGGATACGCCGTCTGCGTCAATGGCGTCTGCGGCGACTACGTGGGGCCTCCGCGCCAGACCGCTGGCCAGCCTTGTGGCCCAACCACGCAAGAGTGCGCCATGGGCCTGCAATGCATCAGCGGGAGCTGCGCGCCCTACGGTGCGGTGGGCGCGGCCTGCGACAGCGTGCGGTTCTGCCTCAACGACCTGATCTGCAACACGGCCAACGTGTGTGCCGCCAAAGGCGCAGCGGGAACGGCTTGCACCAGCTCGGGTCGCGAGTGCCGGGCCGAGACGTTCTGCAACGTCCCCACCGGCCAGACCAACGGAACCTGCACCGCGCGCCGCACGCTCGACCAGACCTGCGGCGCGTTCTTCCACTGTGTCGAGCCGCTGTACTGCACCGGAACCACGAGCGCACCGGGGGTCTGCAAGCCGTACGGTACCGTTGGCGCCACTTGCTCCTTCACGGGCCAGTACGGACAGTGCGGCACCCTCTCGGAGTTTCTCTACTGCACCGCCACGCAGGCGGCGCCGATGGGGGTGTGCGCGAACCAGAAGAGCACCGGCGCGAGCTGCACGCGATACCAGGAGTGCAGGACCGGTTGCACGAACGGCACCTGCACGGCGCCCACCTTCTGTCAGGACGAGACGCCCTGAGCATTCGTTCGGACGAAGCGGTTCGCCCAGGTGACAGCTCCGTCGCCCGCCTCGACGCCACCGCACACTTCCGACTAAGCGGCGAATCGTGGCAACCAAACGACTCAGCCTGATCCCGCTGCTGCTCCTGACGGCCTGCGGCCCTGTCGCAGTCGCCCCCGACGGCGCGGTGATCGACGAAGACGCGGGCCTCGAAGTCGATGCAGGTGAAGTCGACGCCGGCGCTGATGCAGGCACCAGCACGGACGCCGGAACGCCCGATGCCGGCATGAGCGACGCAGGCATACCCGACGCCGGCCGGCCCGACGCTGGAATGCCCAGCGACGGCGGCAACCCGATGACCCTGGTGACCGTCTCACACGAGCGCGAGCTGCGCGGCGTCTGGGTGGCCTCGGTGCTCAACCTCGACTGGCCCGCCTCCAACAACCTGAGCGTCGACGCCGGCCGCGCCTCCCTCACGGTGCTGGTCGACTCGATGGCCGACGCCGGCCTCAACGCGCTCTTCTTCCAGGTGCGCCCTGAATCCGACGCGCTCTACCCCTCGACCCTCGAGCCCTGGAGCCGCTTCCTCACCGGCACGCAGGGCCAGAACCCGGGCTGGGATCCGCTCGACGAGCTGCTCAGGCTCGCGCACGCACGGGGCCTCGAAGTGCACGCGTGGGTGAACCCGTACCGCGGGCTGCAGAGCTCGACGGTCAACACGGCGGCGAACCACGTCACGCGGACGCTCGCCAGCGCCGCCATCACCTACAACGGCGCGGTGGTGATGAACCCGGGAGAGCCCGCGGTGCGCCGGCACGTCGAGGCGGTCGTGAGCGATCTGCTCGAGCGCTACGACGTCGACGGGCTGCACTTCGACGACTACTTCTATCCATACCCCGACATGAACGGCACGCCGTTCCCCGACTCGGCCACCTACGCGGGCTACACGGCCGACGGCGGTACGATGACGTTGAGTGATTGGCGTCGCGACAACGTGAACACGCTGGTGCGCGAGGTCATGGGCATCGTGACCAACGATCACCCCACCGTGCGGTTCGGGGTCTCTCCGTTCGGCATCTGGAAGGCCGGAGTGCCGGTGCCGGGGCTCGACGCGTACAACGCGATCGCCTGCGACGCGCCGACGTGGATGACCAACGGTTGGGTCGACTACCTCACCCCGCAGCTCTACTGGCGGGAGGGCAGCGCGCAGGACTACTCGACGCTGGCGAGTTGGTGGGCGATGCGGAACATGGGCGGGCGGCACCTGTTCCCCGGGCACGCCGTGCATCAACTCTCGAATGTGGGGACCGCGCAGAACTGGCCGCTCTCGGAGATCCGCGATCAGATCGCGATCACGCGTTCACTGAAGGCTCAGGGTGCGCAGGGTGACGTGCATTTCCGCTCGGCCTTCATCCAGAGCAACCTCAAGGGCGTGCACACGATGTTCAAGACCGAGGCGTACGCGAAGCCGGCGTTGCCCCCGGTGTTGCCGCGTGCGGGGGCCAGCGTGGCGCCGGCGGTGCCGTTCGTGAACGTGGTGGGCAGTTCGTTGTCGGTGACGAACCCGTTGCCGGCGACGGTGCGGTTCTTCACGCTCTATCGCGAGCTTTCACCCGGGCAGTGGGAGCTGCGGCGCGTGTTGGGCGGCGCGCAGGTGAGCTTCCCGATCTCCTCGGGGACGTGGGCCGTCAGCGCGATCGGTCGCGGCGGCGCAGAGTCGCAAGGCGTCAAAGTCGTCATCCCCTGAGCAACAAGACGCACCATCTCCACCATCTCCACCATCTCCCTCTCCCCGAGGGGGAGAGGGTCGGGGAGAGGGCTGTCGGTCCGTTCGACGTGCGTCTTTCAGAAGCTCAGTAAGCCCTCACCCCAACCCTCTCCCCCGCGGGGGAGAGGGAGACAGAGCGATGC
>JANODF010000916.1:0-30947 GCA_031412555.1 Archangium sp.
GCCCGCCGTGACGGTGCCGGTACTGCTGGGCGTGTTGCTGCACGTGGTGGTGGTCTTCCGCGGGTTCCTCTTCGAGGCGCTCGATGGGAGCACGCACCGGCAGCGCATGTTCCGCTTCCGCAACGGCCAGTAGGGGCCGCACCCCGACCCACTCCCAGAGGGAGAGGGAGACCAGATTCAATCTCGCTCCGCGTCGGCCACGAGATCGAAGTCGGGGATCTCTTCGCGCATGTACTTGCGCATGCGATCCATCAGCGCGGCCTCGAGCTGACGTGCCCGCTCGCGTGACACGCCGTAGTTCGCACCGATGTCCTGCAGGGTCATCGGCTCATCCGAGGTCAGCCGCTTCTCGAAGATGTAGCGATCCTTCTCGCTCAAACCTTCG
Source organism: Archangium sp. (assembly GCA_031412555.1). Classification (GTDB taxonomy): domain Bacteria; phylum Myxococcota; class Myxococcia; order Myxococcales; family Myxococcaceae; genus Archangium_A. The sequence goes on from JANODF010000916.1 coordinate 386, forward strand.
CTGAACTTGGCCAGCTTGGTGCGGAAGAGCTCGCGCAGTTCTTTATTGCCCAGCGCTTCGTCGGCGCCGACCGCGTTGTTGGGCAGCAGGCGATCGCCGCGCGTCGTCTTGTCGTCTTCCGAACCGCCGATCGGCGCGTCGATCGACACCTCGTCGTTGCCGAGGCGCTGATCCATCTCCACCACGTCTTGTTCGGTGACGTTGAGCCGCTCGGCCAGCAGCTTGGGGGTCACCTCGACGCCCAGCTTGAGCATGCGCTCCTGCTCCTGGCGCAACTTGAAGAAGAGCTTCCGCTGGGCTTCCGTCGTGCCCAGCTTCACCATCTTCCAGTTGTCCATGATGTAGCGAAGGATGTACGCGCGGATCCACCAGGCGGCGTAGCTGGAGAGCTTCACCCCCCGCTCGGGGTCGAACTTCTTGACCGCCTGCATGAGGCCGATGTTGCCCTCCTGCACCAGGTCGAGCAGCGCCAGCGGGTTGCGGTGGTACTCATGCGCGAGCTTCACCACCAAGCGCAGGTTCGAGGCGACCAGTTTGTACGCCGCCTTCACGTCACCGGTGTCCCGGTAGCGTTTGGCCAGCGCCACCTCTTCTTCCCGGGTCAGCAGGGGGTGTTTGGTGACCTCCGCCATGTACGAAGAGAGGGGATCCTGCCGGGCCAGCCCCGTTCCGCGGGTCGCTTTCACCTTCACGGCGATCTCGGGCACCTCGACCTCGACCTCGGCCGCGACCTCCTGCAGCTCGTCGACGGCCGGCTCGACGTCTTCTGCAGTCTCGGTCTCTTCGTTGTCCGCCTCGACGACCTCAGCCTCCACCGCCGGCTTGGCGGCTTTCGCCCGGGCCTTCGGCACCGGCGCCACGGGCGTCGTCTCGACGAACTCGGCGTCGACCACCTCGGTGGGCTTCGGAGCGACCTTCTTTCGCGCGGCCATCGCTTACCCATATTCCCACCGAAGGCAGAACGCACGCCGGTCTGTTCGGGGGCCTGGCAAGCGCCTTTAAGGCAGGGAATGAGTCGTTGCCACGTCGGGGGGGCACGGGTACATCCGATGAGAATGAGTGAGACTCAATCTGAGCTGCCGACGGGAACCGACGATCGCCCAGAAGAATACCGGGCCGAGATCAGCTTCGATGACATGAACCTCTCGCCTGAACTCAGGCGCGCGATCTCCGAGCGTGGCTACACCCACCCCACTCCGGTGCAGGCCAAGGCCTACGGGCCAGCCTTCGCGGGCAAAGATCTCATCGTTCGCAGCAAGACCGGCACGGGCAAGACCGCCGCGTTCGGCATGCCGATCATCGACCGCATTCCGGTCGGTGCCCGCGGCGTTCGCGCGCTGATGATGTGCCCCACCCGCGAGCTGGCCATTCAGGTCGCGCAGGAGCTCACCGAGCTCGCCAAGTACCGGGACATCGAGATCGTCTGCATCTACGGCGGCTCGTCGATGTCGCAGCAGGAAGACGCGCTGCGCCGCGGGGCGGCCATCGTGGTCGGTACCCCTGGCCGCGTGCACGACCACATTCGCCGCGGCAACTTCAAGCACGATCAGTGCGTGCACGCGGTGCTCGACGAAGCCGACGAGATGCTCAACCAGGGCTTCTACGAGGAGGTGACGCGCATCCTCGATCAACTCCCGAAGAAGCGGCAGGTGCTGCTGTTCTCGGCGACGGTGCCCGAAGACATCAAGCGGTTGATCAGCAAGTACACCACCGACCCTGAGACGCTCCTGCTCTCGGGCGACGTGTTCACCGTCGATCACATCCACCACATCCGGTACGAGCTTTCAGACGCGTACCCCAAGCCGCGCAACCTTCTCTACATGCTGGAGATGGAAGCCCCGGACAACGCCATCATCTTCTGCAACACCCGCTCTGACACCGAGCTGGTGACCGCGGTGCTCAACCGCAACGGGTTCGATGCCGAGCTGCTCAACGGCGACCTGGCGCAGAAGGAGCGCGAGCGCGTGATGGCCCGCGTGAAGAAGGGCGAGCTCGCCTTCATGGTCGCGACCGACATCGCGGCGCGCGGCATCGACATCAGCGACCTCGGGCACGTGGTCAATTACTCGTTGCCCGAAGATCCCGCCGTCTACCTTCACCGCGTGGGCCGCACCGGCCGCATCGGGAAGAAGGGCACGGCGCTCAACCTGACCTCCGGCCGTGAGATGACGACGCTCACGACCCTGGAGAAGAAGTTCAACGTGGTCTTCGAGAGGAAGCCGATGCCGAACGCTGAAGAAGCAGCCCGCATGTGGACGGACCGTCACGTCGGTGAGCTGAAAGAAGCCGCCAAGGGCAGCATCTACGAAGGGTTTCTCGCGCTCGCGAACGACCTCAAGGTGCGCAACGACGCCGACGAGTTGATCGCGTTCATGCTCCGGTACTTCTTCACGCACCGCCGCATGGAGAAGGCCCAGTCGACCGATCCGAACGCGGCCCCTGGCTCGGAGACCGCTCCCGCGGCCGCCCCGACCGGTGGCCACTCGCGTGGTGATCGCCCGAAGGAAGACCGCCCGCCCCGCCGTGAGGGTCGTGAAGGTGGCCGCGAAGGCGGCCGTCGTGAAGGCCGGGATCGCCCGCCTCGTGAAGATCGCCCTCCGCGCCGCGAGGCCCGTTCGAGCGAAGAGAAGACGGTCTCCACCGGCACGCCCGCGGTCGCCGCTGCCGATGGTTCGGCGCCTGCCGCTCCTGCAGCGCCTCGTGCGCCTGCGAAGAAGCGCCTGAGCGATCGCGAGATGTTCGAGCTGATGCAGTCGGGTCAGCCGCTGCCGCCCATCGACGACCCGACCACCGACGCGCCTTCCGAGTCGACGTCGGATCGCCCTCCCCGCCGTGAGCGCAGTGAGCGTTCGCCCCGGGGTGAGCGGGGTGCTGATCGCCCGGGCCGTGGTGAACGCCGCGAGCCGCGTGAAGAGCGCGTCGAAGTGGCGCCGGGCAACGTGCGCATCTGGGTGAACCTGGGCAAGGCCGATGGGGTCGACGAGGCTGGTCTTGGAACTGCGCTGTCGGCGCTGGGTGCTCCGAGCGACAAGGTCTCCAAGCTCGAGCTGCGCGGTACGTACTCGTACGTGCACGTGGCTGAGGGTGATGCGCCTGCGTTCGAGCAGCTCGCCGGCAAGAAGCACGCAGAGAAGGAACTGAAGATCGAGCGCGCTCGCCGCTGATCAACGCTCTTCCTCTCCCCTCTGTGGGGAGAGGGTCGGGGTGAGGGGCCGTGCAGCAACTCAGCTCGTAAAATGACAAGGCCCGCAGCGATGCGGGCCTTTTGTTTTGTGCAGCTCATCAATCGCCGAACGCCTCGCGAAACGCACCGCGCACCTCGATGCCGGCATCGGTGACGGTGAGTTCGACCGAGCCGTGACTTCGCCACGTCACGCTCACGGGAATCTGCTCAACGGGGGCGTGCATGATGTTGGGGAACGCTTCATCCGCACGCCCGAACTGCAGAAAGATCGGCGACGCTTGACCGAACTCGGGGCGACAGGTGGTCCGCTTCCCCGGGGCCAAACAGGTCTTCTGGCAAAAGTGGCCTGCGATCCCGATGTCCACCACCGGAATGACCGATGACGTCGCGTTGAGGAGGTTGATCTCGATGGGCCCCTTGACGGCTCTCACGACTCCAGCTGCCCAATCGTCCCACTCGTAGATCGCGCGGTCAGCGAAACGTGCCATGGCGAGAACGAGGAAAAGGCCGACAGTCCCAAGCGCGAACCGTCGGAGACGAATCATGTCTCCCGCTAGTGCAAGGAAAGCACCGCGAGCCAAACCGGCGGAACGTGGTCAACGAGCAAGACGAAGGTGACGAGCTTCGTCACCTCACGCGCCGTGGTCAGTCAGTGGCCGCACCCCACCCTCCCGTTGGGAGAGTGAGCTGATTCAAACAGTAGGCTGAGCCTGTCCTTCGACCTGCGGCGCCGCCTTCGACTTCCCGCGGAACTCGAGCACCGAGTTGATGCCCACGTAGAGGAAGCCCGACTGGAACAGCACCAGGAACGGCAACGAGGTCCAGATCTCCTCGGTCCACGCGAACCAGACCGCGCCCGTGAAGTAGAGCCCGAAGAGCAGCTCGATCACCGGCACCCAGCTGCGTTTGCCGCGATAGGCCTTCTGCACGGCCTTCACCGACTTGCCTTCAGAGCCCGTCTTCGGCGTGCGCGTGAACTCCGACTGCTTGTCGAGCAGCGCCTCGACCACGGCCTTGGCCTGATTGACCGCCATGCCGATGCCCAGGCTCATCACGAACGGCAGGTACTTGATGCGGCCCCACCAGCTCAGGCCCAGCTCGCGGCCCGTCGCCACGTAGAAGAAGCCCACCGAAGCGGTCGACGCCACGAACACCGGCAGGTCGAGCCACAAGGTCGCGTACAGGCCCTGCTTGAAACGCAGCACCATCGAGAGCGGCATCATGATGGAGAGCACCACCATCAAGAGGTACGCCACGTTGTTCGACAGGTGCATGAACGCTTCTTTTTTCACCTCGTACGGCAGGTTGCTGCGGAGGATCGTCGGCAGCAGCTTCTTGGCCGTCTGAATCGAACCCTTTGCCCAGCGGTGCTGCTGCGACTTGAAGGCGTTCATGTCGACCGGCACTTCGGCCGGCGAGATGATCTCGGGCAGGAAGACGAACTGCCAACCCTTGATCTGCGCGCGGTACGAGAGGTCGAGGTCTTCGGTCAGCGTGTCGTGCTGCCAGCCGCCCGCGTCCCGGATGGTGTCGCGGCGCCAGATGCCGGCCGTGCCGTTGAAGTTGAAGAAGCAGCCCGAGCGGTTGCGGGCGGTGTGCTCGATGAGGAAATGACCGTCGAGCAGAATGCTCTGCGCCTGGGTGAGAATGCTGAACTCGCGGTTCAGATGGCCCCAACGCACCTGCACCATGCCCACCTTGTCATCGACGAAGAACGGCACCGTGCGGGTGAGGAAGTCGGGGCTGGGCACGAAGTCGGCGTCGAACACCGCGACGAACTCGCCCTTGGCCAGCTGCAGCCCGTTCTCCAGCGCGCCGGCCTTGAAGCCCTGGCGGTTGGTGCGGTGCACGTAAACGATGTCGATGCCCTTGGCCTTCCACTGATCCACCCGAGCGCGGGCGATGCCGCAGGTCTCGTCGGTGGAGTCGTCGAGCACCTGCACCTCGAAGAGATCGCGCGGGTATTCGATGCGGCACACCGAGTCGACCAGGCGCTCCACGACGTACATCTCGTTGAAGATGGGGAGCTGAATGGTGACCCGGGGCAGCTGCGCCATCGGGCCCTTCGGCGTCGGCAGTTTGTATTTGTGCCGGTAGTACAGGTAGGCCATCCGATAGCGGTGCGATCCGTACACAGACAGAACAGCGAGCACGCTGAAGTAGACGGCTAAGAACACGATTTCTGCGGGGCTCATTCGGGCGCCGGCCTCTCCAAGTACCCGGAACTTCTTAGGAATCCACCTCCCGGGCGAAGGACGAGTCCTTCTAAGGAGGATGGCCCCCTGTGTCAAACCCTTCGATCAATTGAGTTGACGCAACGCGCCGTGGAGAACAGCGCGAAAGCACGCCCAGCAGTTCGACCTGGGCTCAGCGGCGCAGCAAATCACCCGCGTAGCTGTCGGCGATCAGCTGGGCCTTTTGCCGCTCGCGTTCGTCAGCCACGGAGCCCTCGAGCACCAGCGTCGAGCCGAGCACCGAGGCCTGCGCGTTCTTGAGGCCCTCGCGGTGGAGCGCGGCGGTGATGTTCTGCGCGACCGCGGGCAACACCCGGGGGTCGAGCCGCGCGAGGATGGTGACGTTGGGATCGTTGCCCACCAGCGCCCGCAGCCGCATCAACTCGGAGGGCGAATCGAGCAGGCCGTCGATCACCGTGCGGCCGCTGAACTCCTCGACGCGCAGGGAGGGATTGACCGCCGACTTCACCAGCTTGCCGATCTCGCTGCTCTTGCCGTCATCGACCACCACCACCCGCGTCTCCAGGCCCTTCGAGGTCCAGAGCGTCAGGGTGGTGCGGCCACGAGAGCGCGCAGTGACGATCAGCTCGCCCTGCCGGGTGGTGGTGACGTCGGCGATGGTGGGATCACCGACGCCGACCCGGGTGAGGTTGTGCACCTTCACCACCTCCTGGGCACCGGGAGCGAGGCGAATGGGCTCGGAGGCAGCCAGACACAACGTCAGGAGCGCGGTGATCATCGGCGCAGTCTGGCGTGGTGCCCGGCCCGCTGGGAAGGGGGGGAAGGCGCCTACCCGACGTGCCGCGAAGGAACGGCGCGCTCGGTCACGGCAGGCAGAGGCTGCACGTCGACCGTCTCGTTGGTGGCCAGGGCGAGCAGCTTCTCGCACAGGTCCTCGAAGCTCACGCCCCGCGCCTTGGCGATCTTCGGGAGCAGCGAGGTGGGCGTCATGCCCGGCAGGGTGTTCACCTCGAGCAACACTTCGTTGCCCACATCGGGGCAGATGAAGTCGATGCGCGCGGCGCCGCGGCACCCCAGCGCGCGGTAGGCGGTCAGCGCCATCGTCTCCAGGTTCGAGGTCCGGGTGGGCGGGAGCCGGGGCGGCAGGTGGTACCGCGCGCCGCCTTCGTACTTGGTGGTGAAGTCGAAGGTGGCGCCGGGCGAGGCGATCTCGCAGCTGCCGAGGATCTCGCCGCCGAGGATGGCCACGGTGACCTCCTTGCCCTTCACGTAGCGCTCGACCATCGCCTCGCCGCCGTAGCGGCAGGCCAGGGCCACCGCGGGCCGCAGCTGCTCCAGCGTGTGCACCAGGGAGAGGCCGACCGAGGAGCCGCCCGAAGAGGGCTTCACCACACAGGGGAAACCGAGATCGCAGTGCAGCGCTTCGACCTGGTCGAGCTGCGCGGTGCTCACCACGTAGCCCGCGGGCGTCGCGAGGTTGTGCTGGCGGAAGAGCTTCTTGGCGAAGCCCTTGTTCATGGCGAGCGCCGAAGCGAGCACGCCTGAGCCGGTGTACGGCACGCCCATCACCTCGAGCAGGCCCTGCACCTTTCCGTCTTCACCCATGCGGCCATGGAGCGCGAGGAAGGCCACGTCGATGCCGGCGCCGCGAATGGCCTGGTCGAGACCTTGCCCGGCCAAAATGCGGGTGACGGCGTGGCCCTTCTTTTCGAGGGCGGTGGCGATGGCTTCGCCCGTCTTGACCGAGATGTCCTTCTCCTCGCCCCACCCGCCCAGCAGCACTCCGACGCGTCGTAGATTCATGTGTCCCTGTGTCCCTTGAGCCGCGGTGTTGCGCCTCGGGGACCCTGAAAAGCAGGCCCCGTGCCGAAGCTGAAAAGCCCGGCAATACGGGACGCTACAGGTCTGTCACAGGCTGTCGAATTATCTCCCTCTCCCTTTGGGCCCTTTGGGAGAGGGTCGGGGTGAGGGATTAGAAGTTCCGCAAGTCGTCGTGGTCTTCGGCCTTCTTCTTCCTCTCGGCCTCTTCCCGCTTCTTGCGCTCTTCTTCTTCCTTCTTCTTCTTGGCGTCGGCTTCGGCCTTCAGACGGGCCTCTTCTTCCGCCTTGGCCTTCGCTTCTTCCTCTTCCTTCTTCCGGCGCTCGTCCTCTTCCTTCTGCTGCTTCTTGGTGAGCTTGCCGGAGCCCTTCTTCTCTTCCGCCTTCTTCGCGCGCTCCTCTTCTTCGAGGCGCTTCTTCTCTTCCGCGGCGGCTTGCTTCTCGTCTTCGCGCTGCTTGCGCTCGAGGGCCTCGCGCTCCTTCTTGCTGAGCTTCTTGTTGCTGCGCTCGTCTTCTTCCTTCTTCTTCGCCTCTTCTTTGCGAGCGGCTTCTTCTTCGTCAGCGCGGCGCTTGTCGTCGGCGGCCTTCGAGTCGGTGTCCTTCTTGCGCTCTTCTTCGCGCTTGCGGTCTTCGTCACGCCGGCGCTCGTCGTCTTTCGCGCGCTCTTCGGCGGCCCGGCGATCTTCGGCCGCCTTGCGATCGAGCTCGCGGCGTTTGAGGTCGTCGGTGCTGCCCTTCTTCTTGCCGGGCGCAGCCGTGTCATCAGCCTCGCCGCTGCCCAACTTGTCCGTCAGCAGCAACACCCCGCCCGTCCCCGCCGCCAGGATGCCGATGATGTACGAGACGTCGGCCACCGCCGCGTAGGTCTGGCCGTCGCGCTTGAAGTTGGCCGAGTTGAACGACTGGGTCTGCGGCGTCGCGCGGAAGTCGTTGGCCTTGCCGTTGGCCATGATGCCGAACACGCCGCCCACGATGATCGCCGCGGCGCCTGCACCCAGCAGCGAGATGCCGGCCACGGTCTTCACCGACGAACCGCTGCCACCCTTGAAGTGGTGCACGGGGTCGCGGCCATCACGTTTGGCGTCTTTGCCGGTGAGCGCATCGAAGAACGACGCGAGCTGCTCGGGGTCACCCGGGTTGACGGTGGCGGTCCGGAACGAAGCGTTGTGACCATCTTTGACCTCGAGGCGGATGCCGGTCAGCTCGAGCTGTTCGCCCGCGAGGCTCTTGCGCGAGACCACCAACAACACCTGCTCCAGCTGCGCGGCTTTGCCCAGCGTCTGCGCCGCGCTGTCGCGGGTGGAGCCTTCGGGATCCTTCTTGATGTCGCTGATGGCCTTCTTCCAACCAGGCCCCAACTCGGCGGCGGCCATCGAGATGACCTCTTCGCCCGGCCCCGCCTGGCTCTGCCCCAGCGCGTAGCCACCTTCTGAAGCGGCGATGAAGTGTTTGGCGCCCGTCAGGCCGGCCACCGTGACCGGGCTCACGCCGCGGTACAGGCCATCGACCCACACCCGCGCCCCGGGAGGCTCGGTGCGCACCAGCAGCTCACCCTTCGCGTTCGCGGCGAACTTACGCTGCGCTTCGGCGAACTTGATGAGGTCGGGCGTGAAGAAGGTGGGCGTGAACTCCGCCTTGGGAGAGAGCGCGACGACCGACTCGATGTCTTTCTTGGCGGGGCCGTTCTCGCCGCCGGTGGCGTGACCTGCGGCCTTCATCGTCCACGCCTCGAGCAGCGCGGGGAAGTTGCGGGAGAGGTCGGTGGTCTGCAGCGCTTCGACCGCCTGGGTGAAGGCCTCGGTGGCCTTGACGTTGTCGAGGTCGTCGAGCGCCTGCTTGCCCGACTTCATCTTTTCGCGCGCCTCTTCGAGCCTGGTTTCCTGCTTCTTCGCGGCGTTCGGGTTGAACGCGTCGTGCACGGGAATGACGGTGAACCGGGCGGCGCGATCGAGCGCGGCCTCGGCGGCGCCTTCCAACGCGCCTTGCTGCTGCGAAGCACGCAGGTCTTGAGAGACGACCACCACGGCGATGCGCGGCCCGCTGGCGGCGAGGGTCAGCTGGGTGAAGAACTCAGGCGCAGAAGCCTGCGCCGGCGGTGGGCGAACCAGCGCCACCACCAACAATGCGATGAAGCACTGGAGGGCCAAAGAAGCGGGCCTGCTCGACGGGCGCATGGCGCGCATGGTCGCTCACCCGGGGGCCCAGCGCCACAGTTACGGACTGCTCACCGCACGAGCGGAACACTCGGGAGACAAGCAGTTACCGAATCGGAACCACACTCGAGATGCCGCTTGTTGCCACCGTTCGCATCGAGCGCAGTCGAGATGCCACTTGCGCGCGGCCCAGGTGGAAGGGTCACGCCTCGTGGTCAGGCTCCACGAAGCACCAGCGGATCTCCGGAGCGCGATTGTGCACCGCCTGCTCGAAGCTGTTGATCGAGTCGACCACCTCTTTGGTGGTCAGCCCCGCCTTCACGCGCACCTTCATCGCCACCAGCACCTCGCCGGGGCCCTGCTGCACGGTGATCAACCGCAGCACCTCTTCGATGTTCGGATGATCCGGCACGGTCGACTTCACCGCTTCGCTGATGTGCTCGTCAGCCGCTTCGCCGATGAGCAACGACTTGACCTCGGTGGCCAGGAACACGGCCACGGCGATCAACACCACACCGATCAGGATCGAGCCGATCGAGTCGAACACCCCGTTGCCGGTGATCCACGCCAGCACCAGCGAGATGATCGCGATGGTCAGGCCCAGCACGGCGGCCGAGTTTTCCCCGAAAAGGATGATCAGATCCGAGTCTTTGGTGCGCTTGAGATACTCAATGAGCGAGAGCGAACCACGCCGCTTCTTCATCTCCTTGAGGTTGCCCCAGGTGGCCCAGCCCTCGAGCATCATGGAGAACACCAGGATGCCCAGGGCCATCGGCACGTGATCGACCGGCTCGGGCGCGAAGAGCTTGTGGATACCCTCGTAGATGCTGAACACGCCGCCGCCCGAGAACAACAACAGGGCCACCACGAAGCTCCAGAAATAGAGGTCGCGGCCGTACCCCAGCGGGTGCGTCTGATCGGGCGCCTTCGCCGACTGTTTGACGCCCAGCAGGAGCAGCAGCTGATTGCTGCAGTCGGCTGCCGAGTGAAGGGTCTCTGCCAACATGGCGCCCGAGCCGGTGAAGATCGCGGCCACGCCCTTGGCGAGCGCGATGCACACGTTGACGGCGAGCGACTGAAAGATCTGTTTGGTATTTCCGGCCACTGGAGCGGCGCACCTTAGCGGGCGCCCGCCGAATGTCAGCGGTCCTTCGGTGCCCGGGCGGTCGACCGGCCTTCACCGGTGCCATTGAGGCTGTTCAGGTACGAGAGCGCGATCTTCAGCTGGTAGTCGGGCAGCTTGTCGCTCACGTCCCACGGCTTGAGGTTGTCGGGCAGCGAGATTTTCAAGGCCGAGAAGTCGGGCCCCTCGCTCTCGCCTTTGAAGTGACGCTTGAGATCCTTCTCGCGCAGCTGGTCGGCCTTGGTGAGCTGACCGCCTTCGGCTTCCGGCACCACGAAGTCAGGAAGAATGCCCTTCTCCTGGATGCTCTTGCCCGAGGGCGTGAAGTACCGCGCGATGGTGAGCTTGAGGCCCGAACCGTCTTCCATCTCGATGACCGTCTGCACACTGCCCTTGCCGAACGTCGGCGTGCCCATCACCACCGCGCGCCGGTGATCCTGCAGGGCGCCGGCGACGATCTCCGAGGCCGAAGCGCTGCCCGCGTTCACCAGCACCACCACGGGGTAGCCCTTCTCGGTGTCGCGATCTTTGGCCCGCTCCTCAGTCACCTGCGTCGACGAACGGCCGCGGGTGGAGACGATGGCCAACCCGCCGTTGAGAAACCGATCGCTGATGGCGACGGCCTGATCGAGCAGCCCGCCGGGGTTGTTGCGCAGGTCGAGCACCAGGCCGCGCAGCTCCTTGCCGCCGTTGAGGCCGCGCAAGCGCTCCAGCTCCTTGAAGAGCGACGCGTCGGTGCGCTCCTGAAAGTTCTTCACCTTGATGTGCCCGATGCCGCCGAGGAGCGTGCCTTCGACCGACGCGATGCGAATGTGATCTCGAATGATCGCGAACTCACGCGGTGCGGTGAAGCCCTCGCGCATGATGGTGAGCAGCACCTTCTTGCCGGCCGGCCCGCGCATCTTCTGAATCGCGCGCGCCAGCTCCATGTTCCGGGTGGGCTCGTCGTCGATCTTCATCACCTGATCACCCGAACGGATGCCGGCGCGTTGGGCGGGCGTGTCGTCGATGGGGGCGACCACCACGATGTTGTCGTTCTTCTTGGCGATCTCGATGCCCAGGCCGCCGAACTCGCCCGAGGTGTCGATCTTCATCTCCTTGAAGACGTCGGGCGGCATGAACTGCGTGTGCGGGTCGAGCGTCTCGAGCATGCCCTTGATGGCGCCGTGCATGAGCTGCTGCTCGTCGACCGGCTCGACGTAGTTGTTCTGCACGTACGAGAGCACGCGCGCGAACAGCTCGAGCTGGCGATACGTCGCCTCTGCGCGGCTACCGGGTTGTGGTGGAGGGGCGCCTGCCAGAGCGACCGAGCCGATGACGACGACGAGGACGGAGGTCACACCAGCCAGGCGCATGATTCTTCATCCTAAGAGGCACCTGCCCCTCGGCGCACGGCACACGCGTCACGTCATGTCTGCCCGTGTAGGCAAACCCCCAATCTTCAGGACTTGGGCGGCAGAGACGGGGGCAGGCAGCGGTCGGGAATCACGAGCGGAGGGGGCACGGGGCAGTTGGTACAGGGACCCCGGAGCGGAATGTTCAAGGTCCGCCCCACCCGCAACGCCGTCGAAAGGAGCCCGTTGGCCTTCTGGATCAGCTTCACGCCGCTGTTGTAGCGGCTGGCCAGAGCACCCAGCGTATCGCCCTTCTTCACCCGGTGAATCACCACGTTCTGTTCCGGCTGCTTCGCCAGCAATGGGAGGATGCGGCGCCCGAGCTCCTGGCTGCGCGCCGAGAAGAAGCGCACGTGGAAATGATCACGATGCCTGCGCGCGTGTTTCACTAAAGACGCAGCGCCGTTGTGAAACAGCTTGTCGAGCCAGGTCTTGTCTTCACCCTGCTCCAACGCGAAGGCGTACAGCCGCGCCTGGATGCGTTTGTCGACCAGCACGAACTCGATGTCGGCGTTGCTCACCAGCGCCTTGAGCAGCGCCCAGTTGAGCGACAGATCCATCGCCAGCTCGCGCTTCTTCGACAAGCGGCCCGGGTCTTCGTCGCGCGGGTAGTAGAAGCCCAGATCCACGTCGCGACCGGCCTGGTGGCTCTGGTGCGGGCGCAGGTAGCCGCCCACCTTCTTGCCGATGTGGTTGATGCGCAGCGGCGCGGCATCGGCGTACTGCTCTTTGACCGAGGTGGCCGCGGCGATCAGGAAGTCGATCGTCTCCTGCGTGCCGTACGCGTTGTTCGCGTCGATCACCTGCCACGCCTCGCCGGGCGGCAAGGAGACGCCGTTGACCAGCCGCCCTGCTTCGGTGACGCCCACGCTGATGGTGCCCAGTGACTCGGGCGCTTCAACCCAACGTTTGGTCAGCTCTTCGTCGGTGAGCTCAGAGGTGTAGCGGATGCCCGCGTCGATCAACGCGTCGGCGATGGTGGCCTCGACTTCGGCTTCACCTTCTTCGTCGGCGGCATCGTCGTCATCATCGTCATCGACCGCTTCTTCGACGGGCGCTTGCGCGGCTTCGGCGAGCACGGGCCCTGCGTCGACGACGAGCTCAACGCCGGCGTCAGCCCAGACAGGCGCAGCGAGCAGCAGCGAGAGGAGCAGCGCACGAGCCATGAGGGTCCGCCTTTTCGCGTCAAACGACGTGAGGCGTCAAGCAGCCTGGACCAGGCCCCGGCTCACCGCGAATTTTTGGACGCGATCCACGAACGCCCTCGGGTGTTCCATCTGAGGCATGTGCCCGAACCCCTTCACCTCATGGATCTCGGCGTGTGCGGGCAGGTGCGTGCGAAAGAAGTCGAGACCTTCGTACGGCAGCAGCTTCTCGCTCTGTCCCCAGATCAAGAGCGTCGGCATCGGCAGCGCACGGAGCTGCGCGCCCTGCACGAGATCCGCGGTGGAGATCGCCGCCACGATGCTCTTCACCGTGTCGCTGCTCATCATCTTCCGCAGCTCGTCGGCGAAAAGCAGCAGCGAGAGCGGCGGCTTCACGAAGAGTTTGCGAGCGAGCACACGCGCGCCCTTCGCGTCTTGCACCTGAAAACTCGCGAGCAGTTGTTGGAAACGCGCTTCGGTGATCTGCGCGCCCGCGGGTGAAACGAGGCCGAGCGCGCGGAGCGCATCAGGCTGTTCGAAGGCCATGTTGAGGGCCATGCCGCCGCCCAATGAATTGCCGAGCAGGAAGACCGGCTGGCCAATCACGCGCTGCCGAAACTCGAGCAGCAGATCGACCTGCTCGCGCACCGGCATCGGCCCCGCACCGGGGAGCGGAGAAAAACCGTTGCCGGGGAGATCGACCGCGAACACCGAACTGAAGCTCTTCGCGAGCGGCGCCAGCGTGCGGAAGAACGCGTTGGCCGAGCTGCCCAGGCCGTGCACCAACATCAACGGAGGGCCTCGGCCGGAACCTTCTGCGCGGTAGAAGTGCACGTCGGTGCCCCGCAGCCGAATGACTTCGCTCGAGACCCCGCTGGCGATGAGGGTGCGGCGAATGACCCGATTGGCGAGCGACAACCATTCCATGCGGCGCTCCTTCTACTCTTCCGGCTTGAGCCAAGGCAGAGGGTCGACCGCCTGCCCGCTCTTGCGGATCTCGAAGTAGAGATAGCTGCCTTTGAGGCTGCCGGTATCGCCCACCTGGCCGATGGTCTCCCCTTCTTCCACTTCGTTGCCAACGTCGACCTGGCTGTTCGAGAGGTGCGCGTACAACGAGTGAAAGTTCGCGCCGTGATCGACGATCACCAGGTTGCCGTAGCCTTTGAGCCAACCCGAGAACACGACCGAGCCCGTGCCGATGGTGCGCACCTCGGCGCCTTCGGCCGCGCGGATGTCGATGCCCTTCTGCACGGTCACGGTGTTGAAGCGCGGGTTGACCACCTTGCCGAAGCCCACCTCGACGAGGCCGTCGGTCGGGTACGGCAGCAGGCCTTTGCGTGCGCGGAAGGCTGAACTGCCCACCGTGCTCTGCATGTCGCTCACCATGCCGGCGAGCTCCTTCTCGGTCTGCTCCAGCTCGGCGATGAGGCGGCTCATGCGGTTCTGTTCGGCGCTGACGCTGGCGAGCAGGTCCTTGAAGCGGGTCAGCCGCACCTGGCTCACGGCTTGTTCCGCTCGCAGCGCGCGCAGGTAGCGTTGGCCGGTCGCTTCCAACCGCTCCAGCCGTCGCGCCTGGCGCCGTTGCCACGACGAGAACACCGCGAGTTCTTCCAGCTCACGCACGTCGCTGGAGACCAGCGTCTGGTAGGCGCGTTGCCGTTTGATCAACGTGGCGAAGTCACCCGCCGAGAGCAGCACGCCCAGCGAATCTTGCTTCTGCTGCCGGTAGAGCGTCACCAGCCGGGGCGCGATGCGGCGTTGTTGCGCGAGCAACTCGGCCTGCACCACCTCGGCTTCTTTGCGCGCTTCGCTGACCTGCTTCGTCACGCGCGCGACGTTGCGTTCGAGGGCCACCGAACGTTGCGACGATTCACGCGCGAGCCGCTCGAGCGTGTCGAGCAGGCTGAGCAGATCCTTCTTCTCTCCACCGATGGCGTCGAACGCTGCCTTCTCAGCCGCGAGGCGCGCCTCGAGCTGCTGGTGTTCTTCTTCCACGTCGCTGCCGGCATGCAGCAGCAAGGCGAGCAGCAAAGCGGTCATACGCGCAGAAACCTCCGCACCGCGATGAAGCTGCCGGAGAGGCCGAGCGCGACGCCCAGGCCCAGTTGCTCGAGCGCCAGCCGGCCCCACGCCACCACGAAGCGGCCGTCGAGCATGAGGAAGCCGACCAGGTCACCGCCTTCGCGTTCGACCCAGCGAACCAGCGCGAAGACCGCGGCCAGCGCGAAGAGCCCGGCGAAGATGCCCTGCAGGGCGCCTTCGATGAGGAAGGGCATGCGCACGAAGCGGTCGGTGCCCCCGACGAGCTTTTGAATTTCGATCTCTTCGCGCCGCGCGAAGATCGCCAGCTGCAGCGTGGCGGAGACCACGATGACCGTGGTGAGGAACACCAGCACGAAGGCGACCAGGCCGGCCAAACGCATGGCGCGCGAGATGACGCCGAGGCGCTCGAGGGCTTCTTCGCCGTAGTCGACGCCCGTGACGAAGGGCAACGCGCGCGTCTTCTCGGCGAGCTGCTTGAGCGCTGCGGGTTCGCGAGAATTCGGGGGCAGCTTGAGCTCGAGGCTCCAGGGCAGCGGGTTGTCGCCGAGCTCGGTGAGCGCCTTGCCCTGTTCTCCCAACTGCGCGGCGAGCCGGCCCAGCGCGGTGGCGGGCGAGATGCGGGCGAGCGTGCCTCCGGTGCGGTTGGTGAGCGCCTTCTCGAGCTCGTCCACCTGTTCGGGGGGGGCGTCGGTGGCGAGATACACGGTGAACTCGACCTCGCCGCCCAGTGACGCAAGGAGTGCGTCCAGCTGCGATGACGCAATCCGGGCCATGCCGAAGCCGACCAGAGAAAGACCCAGCGCGGCCACGGCGATCACGTGGACGAACGGCGAGCGGACCATGCTGCCGATGGCGGTGCGGACGAAATAGGCAACCCGGGCGCTGGTGCTCACGTCGGGGCGCAGTCTGTCCTACTTCGGTCTCCCTCGCCCCTTCGGGGAGAGGGTCGGGAGGGGGGGCCGTTGATCGCTTCCGACCTCATCGGCACCTGAACGACCATGACCCGCACAGCCACCCTCCTCGTCGCTGCTCTCTCCCTCGTCGCCTGCCGGAACGTCGAAGGAGGCCCCGAAGTCTCCGAGACGCGCTCGCTCGACGTCTTCACGCGGGTGCGCATCGAAGACGGCATCCCCGCCACGATCAGCGCGGGCAAATCAGAAGCCACGGTGAACGCACCCGAGAAGGTCGTCGCGAACCTGGAGACCGTCGTGAAGAGCGGCACCCTGATCGTCCGCATGAAGCCGAACGTGAGCGTGACCTCCTTCGACGGCACCGAAGTGGTGATCACCACCGAAGGCCTGCTCGCAGTCGAAGCGAGCGGCGGCAGCCCGGTCACCGTGTCGGGCGTCACCGAGAGCCCCTTCCGCGCCACGGCCTCGGGCGGCAGTCAGCTCAGCGTCACCGGAACCACCGCCGACGCGCGCCTCAACGCCTCGGGAGGCTCGGGCATCGCCGCTGAAAAGCTGACCGCAGAACTCGTGAGCGTCGAAGCGACCGGCGGCTCGACCATCGAACTGACCGCGACGAAGTCCGTCGAAGGCATCGCCTCGGGTGGCAGCAGGGTGACCATCAGCGGCGGTGGCGACTCGACCAACGTGAGCGCTTCAGGTGGCTCGCTGGTCAGCGGCCGGAACTGACCACCGTTCACCGATCACCCTGAGCGAAGTCGAAGGGTCACTTGTTCGACCCTCACCCTGACCCTCTCCCGAAGGGAGAGGGAAAGAGGTTACTGGTCGTGCGCCATCAACCGCGCCGCCTTCTCGCCGCGCGAATCCGCGACCAGGGTGCCGCGCTCGAGCCGCAAGGTGCGCTTCTCGTAGCGCGCAATCAGTGACGCATCGTGAGTCGCGACGATCACCGTCGTGCCGCGCGCGTTCACGTCACACAGCAGATCCATGATCTCCACGGTGAGCGCGGGGTCGAGGTTGCCGGTCGGCTCATCGGCCAGCAGCATCGCGGGATCGTTCACCAGCGCGCGAGCCAGTGACACACGCTGCTGTTCACCACCCGAGAGCTTGAGCGGCGACACGTCGGCCTTATGCTCCAGGCCCACCCGCCGGAGCATCTTCACCGAGCGCTCGCGCACCTCTTCCCGGGCCACGCCCAGCACATCGAGCGTGAAGCCCACGTTCTCCGCGACCGTGCGCGTGGGCAGCAGCTTGAAGTCCTGAAAGACGACCCCGATGTTCCGGCGCAGGTAGGGGATCGACGATTCACGCACGCGCGCGATGTTGCGACCGCCGATGAGGATCTGCCCCTTGCTCGGCCGCTCCGCGAGGAACATCAGCTTGAGCAGCGTCGACTTACCCGCGCCCGAAGGCCCCGTGAGGAACACGAACTCGGCTTTTCCAATGTCCAGGTTCAAGTCCGTGAGCACCGGGGGGTCTCCCGGGTAGGCCTTGGTGACGTGGAACATCTGGATCACGTCGCGGAGGATCCCACGTCTTCAACTCGGCGCGTAGCGGACAATCTCTCCATCGAGCGCGGTGACCCGGCCGAGGTCTTCCAGCACCTCGACGTTGGCCAGCACTTCAGAGAGCATCAACACCAGCCGGCCGGGGTCGCGCCGGGGAAACAGGGTGGGCAACAGCTCGAAGACGCTCGCCGGTGACTGCGCCAGCCGGGTCATCAGCTTCTCCTGCCGCACCCCATAGAACGCGAAGAGCCCATCGAGCAGCTCTCGATGTCCTGTGAAGGCGGGCCCGTGACCCGGCAGCACCGCGTCGAGTTCGAGATCTCTGACCCACTTCGCGCCTTCGAGATACCGGGCGAGCGCGCGGAACTTGGTCGCGCCTTCACCTTGCGAGAGGTCGAGCAGCGGGTTCGGAGAAACGCGCGCGAGCACATGATCGTCGGCGAAGAAGATGCGCTGCTGCTCCGCGTGCAGGCACACCAGCCCCGGCGTGTGGCCCGGCAGGTGTTTGACCACCACCTCGAAGTGCTTGAACTGCAGCACCTCTCCCTCGTGCAGCGGGCCGAGGCGCGAACGTTCGACGTAGCGAATCTGGTTCGACTGCCGATCCGCCGCGGCCTGCATCAGATCGAGCGTCTCGGCCGGCACGCCCAGTCGCACGAAATACCCACGGTGTTTCTTGAGCAACGCCGCGAAACGCGCGTCGCCCGCGATCTTCTCCACGTCAGCATCGTGAATGAACACCCGCGCCCCGCTCTCTTCGGAGAGCATCTGCGCGTTGCCGAAGTGATCGAGGTGACCGTGGCTGACCACGATGCGAGAGAGCTTGCGCAGGTCGAGCTTTCGCTCTGCCGCCTGCCCTCTCAGCGCCGCAATGCCATCAGGCGTGCCGATGCCGGTGTCGAACAGCGTGTACCGACCGTCAGCGTCTTCGATGACGTAGACGTTTGCGGGACCGCCGGCCTCGACGAACGGAACTGGAATTTCCAGCCGGTGAATGCCCAGCGCGATGAGCGCGCCGTCGTCGAGGTCTACGGTCGCGCCGTGCAATTACTTCGCGGCCTTGATGGCAGCCTGCATCTCGGGGAGCGCCTTGAAGAGGTCAGCCACCAGGCCGTAGTCGGCGATCTGGAAGATGGGCGCTTCGCCATCCTTGTTGATCGCGACGATGGTCTTGCTGCCCTTCATGCCGGCCACGTGCTGGATCGCGCCTGAGATACCGGCCGCGATGTAGAGCGCCGGGGCGACGACCTTACCGGTCTGACCGACCTGGAGATCGTTGGGCTGCCAGCCCGCATCGCACACCGCGCGCGACGCACCGACCGCAGCGCCGAGCTCGTCGGCCAGGCCTTCGATGGGCTTGAAGTCGCCCTTGGTGCCACGGCCACCGGAGACGACGACCTTCGCTTCGGTCAGCGCCGGGCGGGCGCTCTTCACTTCCTTGAAGCCCACGAACGTCGAGAGCTGCTTGTCTTGCGCTGGGGCGGCGAACACCTTCACTTCGCCCGCACCGCTCTTCTCGGCGGCGGCGAACTCGGTCGCGCGGACGGTGAAACACTTCACCGGGCCCGCGAGCTTCACGGTGGCGATGACGGCGCCTGCCCACATCGGGCGGGTGAGCGAGACGTCGGCGCCCGAACCCTCGACCGAGAGAATCTCGGAGGCCATCACGGCCTTGAGCTTCGCGGCGACGCGCGGGAGCACGTCACGGCCGATGGCGGTGGCAGCCCCACCGACCCATTCAGCGCTGATCGCCTGAGCGGCCGCGGCGATCGCCGGAGCCCAGTTCTCCACGATGGCGTGCTCGAACTGCGCGCCCGAGGCGGCGTGCACCACCTTGACCCCGTAGTCCTTGACGGCGTTCGCCAGCGCCGTGGCGTCTTTGGCGAGCGCGATGGCATGCACTTCGCCACCGGTGGCCTTGGCGAGCTGCTGACCTGCGGTGATGGCGTTGAGGGTCGCCTTGCGGAGCGAGCCGTCAGTGTTGGCTTCGACGACGATGAGAACGTTGCCCATGATGATGTGTCCTTTGTCCTGAAAGTCTTAAATCGCCTTGGCTTCGTTCTTCAGCTTCTCGATGAGCGCCGCGACGTCGGCCACCTTGATGCCGGCCTTGCGTGCAGGAGGCGGGATCATCTTGGTGACCGTGAGCTTCGGGGTCACGTCGACGCCCAGGCCCGCGGGGGTGAGCTCCTCGATGGGCTTGCTCTTGGCCTTCATGATGCCGGGCAGCGAGGCGTAGCGCGGCTGGTTCAAGCGCAGCTCGGTGGTGGCCACGCAAGGCAGCGGGCTGTCGATGGTCTGCAGGCCGCCGTCGACTTCACGCACCACGGTGACGCGCTTGCCGTCGGCCGACAGCTTGATGGCCGGGGTCTTGGTCTTCTCCGCGTCGGACTCGAGCGACTCTTCTTTCGAGGCGAAGGTGGCCTGCGACCAGCCGAGCCACTCCGCGAGGTACTGGCCGACCTGGTTCTGATCGTCGTCGATGGCCAGCTTGCCGAGGATGCAGAGGTCGGGCTTCTCTTTTTCAGCGACCTTCTGCAGGCACGCGGCGACGCCGAGCTGATCGAGCGGGCCGGTGTGGTTGACCCAGATGGCCTTGGTGGCGCCCATCGCCAGCGCGTGGCGGAGCTGCTCGTGCACGTCCTTCGTGCCGACCGAGACCACCACCACTTCGCCGCCGTGTTTCGCGGTCAGACGCAGCGCTTCTTCCACGCCGATCTCGTCGAACGGGTTGATCTTGTACTTGAGCCCCTCGCCCACGATGCCGGTGCCGGCAGGGTTCACCTTGATCTTCGACTCAGAGTCTTCAACCCGCTTGGCGGTGACGAGGATCTTCAATGGCATCTGGGGGCTCCCTTACGGATCAGTGGCGCGAATTGACGCGCCGCATTGTGTGCGGGTGATTTATGAATCAACAGCGGGAGGCGCAACGAGAAAATCGGGCTCAGATGCCCTTGAGCAGCTCGCGGGCGATCACGATGCGCTGCACCTGGCTGGTGCCCTCGTAGATCTGCACCAGCTTGGCGTCGCGCATCAGCTTCTCCACGGGGTACTCGCGGGAGTAGCCGTAGCCACCGAAGATCTGCACGGCGTCAGTAGCGGCCTTCATGCCCATGTCGGCGGCGAATCGTTTGGCGTAGCTGGAGATGAGGGTGTTGCGCTGCCCGTCGTCGAGCAGCCACGCGCTCTTGTAGGTGAGCAGACGGGCCGCTTCGATGTCGGCGGCCATGTCGGCGATCATGAACTGAATCGCCTGGAAGTCGGCGATGGGCTTGCCGAACTGGGTGCGCTGCTTGGCGTAGTCGATCGCGTGCTCCATCGCGGCGCGCGCGATGCCGATGGCGAACATGGCCGTAAGCGGCCGGCTGTTGTCGAGCGTGGCCATGGCGATCATGAAACCTTCGCCTTCTTCGCCGATGCGGTTCTGCACCGGCACCTTCACGTCTTCGAAGGTGAGCGTCACCGTGTTCGAAGCGCGCTGGCCCATCTTGTTCTCGTGTTTGCCGATGGTGAGACCCGCGGGCCGGCCTTCCACGGCGAGGCACATGATGCCCTTGTGCCGCTTGGTGGGGTCGGTGGTGCAGAAGAGCGTGAACTGGTCGGCGTATTCGCCGTTGGTGATCCACTGCTTCTGGCCGTTGACGACGTAGAAGTCGCCTTCACGGCGCGCGGTGCAGCGCAGGCCCGCCACGTCGCTGCCGGCGCCGGGCTCGGTGAGCGCGAAGGACACGAGCTTGAAGCCGGTGGTGAAGGGGCGCAGCAGCCGCTCCTTCTGCTCCTTGCTGGCGCCGATGATGATGGGCAGCAGCGCGAGGTCGTTGGCGATCATCGAGGTGGCCATGCCCGCGCAGCCCCAGGAGATCTCTTCGGCCACGATCGCCTGCGCGACGTGCGGCAGCTCCATGCCGCCGAACTCGGCGGGGATGGTCATGTTCATCAGGCCCAGCTCGTAGCCTTCGCGAATGATGTCTTTGGGGAAGGTGCTCGTCTCGTCGTGGTGCGCGGCCTTGGGGCGCATCACCTCGCGGGCGAATTTACGAGCCGTTTCCTGCAGCGCCTTCTCGTCGTCGGAGAGACCGAAGTTCATGACTTCGGCTCTAACGCAGTTGGCGCCGAGCGACCACGCGTTCGGTCAGTTGGCCTTGCGCATCGGGAAGACAAAGACGGCGTCGTCCGATTGCAGCCACTTGCCGGCCGAGTTGACGATCACCGCTTTGGTCATCTGTCGCACCGAGCCGATGTGGCTGTTGGCGAACATGTCGCGGCAGTCAGCCTGAAAGTAGTTGGGCGAGGTGGTGCTCGATCGTTCCCGGCAGTCGTCGGGCGAGTTCGTCACCAACTGCCAGCTCTGGTCCTCGAAGACCGCGAAGCGATAGCAGGCCATGCTGAACGTGCCGGTGAGCCCGCCGGCTTGAAGATCGAAGCCGAAGTCGGGTGCGCATTCGGTGGCGCTGTTGATGGGCGCGGGCACCGAGTAACGAACGAAGCTCAGCGTGTTGGGGCTGCCGCCGTCCACGAGGGTGAAGGGGATCGCAAAGACGGTGCTGGCGGTCACCAGGCTCCAGCCGCAGGTCGGGGCCTTGGGCACGGTCGGTTGGTAACAACAACGAGGTTCGGTGCCCGGGTTGGCCGTCGCCGAGCATTGGTTGTTCAAGATGATCACCCCCGCGTCGTTGGGCTGGCCGGACCCGCCGCCCGATCCAGCGCCGCCCCCCGCACCCGATCCACCGCCGGTTCCGCTCGAGCCCGAGGCGTTCAGCCGCGCTTCCGCGACGATCACCTTGCCGCCCGTGGTCCATTCGCCCACGACGCGAACCGAGCTGGCACACGCCGACTCCATCGTCGGATCACACGTGAACGGAACCCGACCGGTGCCGAAAGAATCAAGCTCGACCTCGACGGGCGTCCTGAGGGAGCCCGCGACGCTCGTGACTCGCACGGTTCCTTTGCCCACGCGGCCGTCGCCCTCGACGGCCGTGAGGCCCACCTGCACGACGGTGCCGTCACTGACGACCTTGGGGGAGAGCTTGAGTTCGAGGACTGGCTCCCCGACCGGTGCCCCGCATGAGCCAACGAGGATCAGCCAGAGCCAGCGCAACGACTTCATGTGATTCCCTCTCTGAGGAAGGTTGACCCCACCTCATCCGGCACGAATACTACCCTTCTTTTCAGGTACGTCCCAAAGGGTCCCCATGTCTACCTCGAAGCAGTTTCTCCCCGGCCTGTTGCTGGCCTGCTGTCTCGCAGCTTGCGGTCCGATGCTCGTCGAGCCTGAACTCACGATCTCTGCCAGCCCGCGCACGCTCGACGGCGTCGCGCAGAAGGCCACCATCAAGGTCGTCGCGGTGGATGACAAGGCCAAGCCCGGCACGGGCAAGGTGCGCATCACCTCCGTGGCCGGCTCGCTGAAAGACGGCATCGAAATCGATCTGCTCGCGGGCGAAGGCACCACCGACTTCACCTGCGTGCGCGCCACCGACCCTGCCTGCACCGGTGCGGTTCGCTTGAACGCAGAGTGGGTGGTCAGCGGAAAGCTCGTATCGGTATCGACCTCGGTGACGGTCACGGCTTCCGTCGTGGATGCGGGAACTGATGCGGGCACAGGCGACGATGGGGGGACAGACGCAGGTGTCGATGCGGGCGTCGATGCGGGCATGGCCGTCGTCACGCTGACCTCCGCAAAGCCCACCCTGATCACGGGCACCGGAGACAGCACTGTGCTGACCGCGCAGGTCCTTCAGGGTGGAGTGCCGGTGACTGGAGCGAGCGTCGTCTTCACGACCAGCAGGGGCTCGTTTGCGGCAGCCCCCGGGACGACCACCATCACGTCGACCACCGATGCAACGGGTAATGCTCTCGCGACGCTGCACGCGAGCAACGCCGTCGGCGGGACCGCAATGGTCACCGCAAGCTCTGGAGGCATCACGGCCAACGCGGTTGTGACGTTCGCCAACGTCGCAAACCTGGTCGTTGTCACCAGTGCACAGACAGCAACCTACCTCGTCGTTCGCAATGCCGGCTCTGCCGCGATCGGCACGACCATGACCACGCTCTTCTGGCGGGTCACGGACAGCGCCGGCATGGGCGTCCCGAACGTGTCCGTCAGCTTCGCGATCAATCCGGGCAGCGCCGCGGGTGCGACCGTGACGCCTCAGGCCACCACCGACGCGCAGGGAAACCTCTCCGTCACGCTGAGTTCCGGCGACTCCCCAGGCTCCGTGACCGTACGTGGCACGGTGGACGCCACCGCGGGATCGGCCTCGGAGATCTCCGTCGCGCTCTCAGGCCCGCCCATCATCTATGGCGTCCCTTCGGACTCGGATTTCACGTTCACCTGTGCTCGGAAGAACTTGGGGGCGCTGCACGTGACTCCGGCCGCACCGCCAACCCGAAACGTCAACACGCCGTGCTCGATTACCGTTCGTGACCGGAATGGGACGCCCATTCCAGGATCGATCCCTGTGCAGTTCCTCCAGGAGGTGGGCAGCTTCATGCCGAGCCCCTCTGTGATCGTGACGGGGTCGGCAGTGGTTCAGTACAACGCCATCAGCAACGAACTGCCCGCTGACGTTGCGCCCTTGCCCGGCGAGCCTTCGTCAGGGACCAAGAATCCCCGCGACATGTTGGTCACCCTCGTCGCGATCGTCGCCGGGGAGGAGCAGTTCTACGATGGCTCTGGCGCCTCGAACAACGTGACCAACGGACGCTGGGATCCGGGAGAATGGTTCGTCGATCTGGGCGAGCCCTTCTCTGACGACAACGACAACGGCGTCTGGGACGTAGACGAGAAATACTTCGATACCGAGCCCAAGAACATGCGGTGGGATGGCCCCAATGGGGTTTGGGACAACAACGTTCAGATCTTCCGGACGACCCACGTGCTTTGGACTGGCCCGAGCAGCCGGCCGATTGAGTTCGAGACCATGCCTCCGTTCGTGATCGGCAATGCCCCGCTGATCACCGGGTTCACGGTCGGCGACGAGTTCTTGAACCCGATCTCGCCCGATAGCTCCGCCGCCACGGCGACCCTGATCGGTACGACCAAAGGAACGGTGAGCCTGGCCACGTCGAGCTTCCAGTTGGACACGCTCGCGGTGCCCATCACCACCGAGCCGCCCCTCCAGGCGACCGAGACCGCAATGGGAAGCGGTGTCTTCGTCGTGAATGGAAACTGTAACCCGTCGGGTCCCGCACCCGCTTCCGCTCTGACCCGCTGCATTCGCCGATACCGATTTGCCAATACGGGCTGGTCGAGAGGATCGACGGGAACCGCCACCTTCGTGAACGCGGCAGGCGCCGCATCTGCAGGCGCCGTGCGCTTCGACATCAGTCACGGGTTCTCCGGAACAGCGAGCCAAACCTTCCCGGTGACGTTCAACTTCCAGTAACCAGCGCCGCGCCCCTGAAGTGCAAACCCCTGTGCCGCAAGGCACGGGGGGAGTACACGGCCGCGCCATGGCCCGCCCCAGGCGCTCCACCGCCGATCGTTCGTCCCCCAAAGCGTCCCTCGCGTACGCGCGTACGGTGCTCGACCAAGAAGCGAGCGCGATCGCCTCGCTGGGCCAGCGCATCGGCCACGACTTCTTGCTCGCGCTCGACGCTCTCGAACGCACGAAGGGCCGCGTGGTGTGCACCGGCATGGGCAAGCCCGGCTTCATCGCGCAGAAGCTCTCGGCCACGCTCGCTTCCACCGGCATTCCCTCGTTCTACCTGCACCCCGCAGAAGCCGCGCACGGCGACCTCGGCCGGGTGGCCAAGGGTGACGTGGTGGTGGCGCTGAGCAACTCCGGCACCACCGAAGAAGTCTTGCGGCTGCTCATTCCGCTCAAGCGTCTCGGGGTCACGGTGATCGCGCTGACCGCCGACGTGAACTCACCGCTGGGCCGCGGCGCGGATCTGGTGGTGAGCCTGGGTGACATCGACGAGGCCTGCCCCATGGGCCTCGTACCCACCGCCTCGTCCGCCGCGCTGCACGCCATCTGCGACGCGCTGGCGATGACGCTGGCCTGGCGCCGCGAGTTCACCGAGTCGCAGTACGCGCTCTACCACCCGGGCGGGAAGCTCGGCCGCAGCGTGATGAAGGTGCGCGAGGTGATGCGCACCGGTGACTCGAACCCGCTCATTCGCGACAACGCGAAGTTGAAGCAGGTGATCGTGGTGATGACCCAGACCCGCGGCCGGCCCGGTGCGGCCAACGTCGTCGACGCGAAGGGCCGCCTGGTGGGCATCTTCACCGACGGCGATCTGCGCCGCCTCGCCGAACGCGACGAGCTCGAGCTCAACCGGCCCATCTCGGAAGTGATGATTCGCCGGCCTCGTTGCATCGGGCCCGAAGAGCTGGTCTTCGCCGCGGCGGCCGTGATGCGGGAGACCAAGATCGATCAGCTCCCGGTGATCGACGCCGAGGGCCGCGCGGTGGGGCTGCTCGACGTGCAAGACGTGCTCGCCGCGCGGCTGAGCTGATCGTCACGGGTCTGACGGCGCCTGGTCATCGCAGACCCGGCGGCCGCGAAAGAACCTCCTGAAATCAACACTGCGGTTTGGGCATGGCGGTTGCTCCGTCTGGATCAACTTATGTCGTCGCCCGTCGCAGACCGCCTCGCGCAGGAAGCGCAGAACATCCTCGAGAAGCGGATCGCAGAGAACCAGCTGAACCTGCCTCCACCTCCCGCCGTGGTGATGAAGGCGATGGCGCTCCTGCGCGATCCCGGCTTCACCGCCAAAGACGCCGCCTCGCTCATCGAGCGCGACGCGGTGGTGGCGGCCCGGGTGTTGCGGGCAGCCAACTCGGTTCAGCACGCCGGCATGGAGCGCGCTCGCAGCCTTCCCCAGGCCCTCACGCGGCTGGGCATCGACCGTCTGCGCACCGTGCTGGTGGAGACCAGCGCCCACCGGCTCTTCGACTCGCGCGATCAACGCATCGTCGATGCCACCAAGGGCTTGTGGGAACACTCGCTGGGCGTGGCCATTCTCGCGCGCGACGTCGCCGCCCTGTGCGGGGTAGAAGAGACCGAAGCCGCGTATCTGGCCGGGCTGCTTCATGACATCGGCAAGCCGGTGGTCGCCTGGCTGCTCCTCGAGGCCGAGAAGAGCGTGGTGGGCACCCGCACCAACGTGTGGATCGAGCCCGAAGTCTGGGTCGAGGTGATCAACCGCGTGCACCGCCCCGTCGGCGTCTTGCTCGCGGCGCGCTGGGCATTGCCCGACTCGGTCACCGGCGCCATCCAGGACTGCAACGAATACAACGGCGCTGAGCGGCTCTCGGTGCCCAACTGCGTACGCTTCGCCAACGCGCTCACCAAGCGCGAAGGTTTGTACGTGGGCAAGTTCGACACGTCTGACATCGACGCGCTGGTGATGATCGGCCGCTCGTTGTTGGGCATCGATGATCAGATCCTCTCGCGGCTCGCCAGCGGTCTGGGCGATCGCGTGCGCATGCTGATGAGCTGAGTTTTCTGATTGGCCCCTCACCCCGATTCTCTCCCGATGGGAGAGGGAGAGTCACGGATCAAGCGGCGCGTGCGGGACGGCCACCGGAGACCTGGGCGAGCAGCTCCTGGGTCCGGGTGATCTCCGGCTTCGAGGTCTCCACGATCACCCGCAGGCGCTCTTCGGTCAGGTTGAGCCGCTCGAAGGCTTCCGGCTCGATCCCTGCCGAACCATTCGCTTCGCCGAAACCCGCCTGGTGAGCGGCTTCATCAGCCACCTGCACCACCGTCGAGAGGTACCGCAACGTCGCGGTCGGTGCGTCGGCGGGCGTGTGGTGCCACCGCGCGGCGCCGCCGATGTCCTTGGGCAGGTTCCACTTCTGGCACAGCGCCTCGCCGAACTCCGCGTGGGTCGCACCGAAGAGCTCCTGCTCCAGCTCGAGGTCGAGCACGCTGCCCGGCTTGACGCTGATCGCAGGGTTCGCGTCGAGCCAGTTGGCCACCACGATCTTCCCCAGGTCGTGCAGCAGCCCCGCGGTGAACGCGAGATCCGGATAGGTGAAGCCCACCTCGCGGCCGACCCGATCGGCCAACACGGCCACCGCGATGGAGTGATCCCAATAACTCGCCGCCGGCGCGTCGTAGCCTGAGAGCACCTCGGGCACCGCCTTGGCGAAAGAAGCCGTGGCCGCCACCTCGAACACCCGCCGCATGCCCATGCGGGTGATCGCCTCACGCACCGAGGTGATCTCCCGTGACGCGCGGTAGTAGCTGGAGTTCGCGCAGCGCAGCAGGTTGGCGGTGAGGCCCACGTCAGGGCGCACCACGCGCTCGAAGTCGACGCCGGTGGCTTTGGGGTCGTTCACCAGGCCGAACACCTGCGCGACCGAGGTGGGCACGGTGCCGATGGTGTCGATGCGACCGACGATCTCTGAGGCGATGGACATTGAAGTTCAGCTCCTGTGCTCTGACGACAGCTGGCTCTCGGTGAGCCACACGCCCCCGGTCGGCCTTCGAGGTGGCGCTGCGAGCAGCGCCTGGGTCAACCGTTCGAACGCGCGGCTGGCGGGGCTGGTGGGAGCCAGCTCGACCAGTGGTTTGCCGGCCATGGCAGCCCGCCGCACGTTCTGATCATCGGGAATGTTCGAGGCGAAACGCAGCCGCAGGCAGTGACCGGCCGCTTGCTGCAGCCGGGCGAACACCACCTGCGCCGAACGTTCGGTGCGCACGCAGTTCACCACCACGTCGACCTCACGCACCGGGGTCTTGGCCGCCAGCGCCTGCACCAGCACCACCGCGTCGGCCAGGGAAGTCGGCTCGTCGGTGATCACCACCAGCGCGTTCTGACCGGCCGAAGCGAAGAACAACACGTCGTCACCCACGCCCGCGCCGACGTCGACCACCACCACGTCGAAACGATCCACCACCTCGGCCCAGATCGAGGTGAGCACCCGGCGCGCATGGTCCTCCAGCTGCGCCAGCCTGCGTTCACCCGGAGCCCCCGCGAGCAGCCACAGCCGGCTGCTCACCTGGTGCAGCACCGCGTCGAGCGCCGCGCCATCGAGTAGGTCGCCCACGTGCCGCGCTGGTTTGGCGCCCAGCAAGACGTCGACGTTCGACAGCCCACCATCGGCATCGAACACCAGCACGCGGTGACCCGCCCGGGCGCACAACGTCGCCACGTTCACGGCGAGGTGTGACTTACCCACCCCACCCTTCCCACTCGTCACGCTGATCACTCGCACCGGCATCGCGGAGCGAGGAGGCTGCAAGCAGCGCGCCCCGGGTACGGCGGTTTCAGCCGCCCGTGCCAGTCAGCCGAAGGCTCGGAAGTGCGGCGTCTGCGTCGTGTGAAAAGGTCGCCTGCGTCGCCTGCGTACCCACGCCCACCGGGGCAAACGTGACCGTCGCGGTCACCGAAGCACCAGGGGCCAACGCGCGCGCGACATCCCGAACGAACCACGAGCCGTTGCCGCTGGAGCCCAGGGAGACGCCCAGCACCGTCATCGGATCGACGCCGACGTTGGTGGCTCGCACCACGACTTCTTTGCGCAGCCCCACCTGGACGGAGCCGACGTCGTAATCGAGATCGAGCGCGGGCGAACGCTCGTCACCGTCGACCGAGACGTGCAGCACACCGCGGTTGGTGTTGCGCACCGGCAGCGGCTGGCACGCACTGCTCAGCACCACGATCACCAGAGGAGCCAGCCAGCGCACGATCACAGCTTTCCTTCGAGCCTGGAGGCCGCCGAAGGAACGCTGTCCTTGAGCCGCTGCCACACTGCGCGCGCGCCTTCGCCGTCGCCCTTGGCCTTGAGCGAATCACCGAGCTCGATCACCGCGTCGGGGTTCTGCGTGGCGACCCGCCACACGTTGTCGGCCATCGGCTGCCGGTTCAGCTTGATCATCGTCCACGCCATGCCGGCGCGCAGCCGCGCGTTCTCGGGCTGGTAGGGCATCACCTGCTTGTACGCATTGAGCGCGTCCTGAAAACGCCCGCGCGCGAGGTGTTCTTCGGCGTCGGAGATGAGCTTGGCGAAGTTCTGCTCCATCTCGGGCGTGCGCGGCGCGTTCTGGAAGGCCTCCATCGTTTCTTTGCTCAAGACCGGTGGCTGCACGTTGGGCGTCGCGGGCGCGATCGCGGCGACCTGCTCGGGCGTGATGGTGAGCTTCGACAAACCACCCGCGGCGATGGCTGCGGTGGTGCGCTCCAGCAGGCGTTTGGCGGTTGGCGCACGGGGCGAGGTGGGCACGTCGGTGAGGAAACGTTCGAAGTCGGCCTTCGCGCGGTTCAGCGCCGCGACGTCATCGCCGAACGAGTCGAGGGTGAGCGCAGCGCGGGCGTACCGTGCATCGGCGTTCGACTCGAAGGTGTCGAGCGCGCGCGTGTACGTGAAGAGCGCCGCCCCCGCGTCGTGCAGGAGGAACTGGGTGTGGCCGAGCAGCACCTCGAGCTCAGCCACCGGCGCGAGCGCCGCTTTCAGGCAGGCCACCGCACCGGGCGCGTTCTTCGCCGCCGTCAGCACCTTCGCCTTGTCGTGCAGGCCCACCAACGTCGCGTCGGGCGTGGGCAGGCAACCAACGTCAGCGGCGCTGGGCAGCGGCCTTGCGCCCGCGAGCTTCTTCTGCGCGAGGTAGAGCATGCGCGCGTCATCAGCGCCTTCGACCGCCTGCTTGAAGAACGTCTGCGCGTCGCGGTACCGGCCCTGACCGAAGTAGAGGCGTCCCAGGGAAGCGGCGATCTCGAAGGGCTTGTCCTTCTCCTTGAGACCGGCGGTGGCATCGAGCTTCTTGACCAGCTCATCAGCAGAGGGCGGTCGGTTCGGCGGCGGCGCGGCCTGGGCCAGCACGAGCAGGGCAAGGACAATCACGGGCTGTCACCTACCACCCCGGGGGAGGCGCGGCTATCGACCCGGCAGCCGATCGAGCAGCTCGCGGGCCGTTCGCTGCAGCCGGGGATGCAGCGCGCCAGGCGCCAGCTGGGCGAGTGGCCAGAGCACGAAGCGGCGCTCGTGCATCGAGGGGTGCGGCACCACGAGTTCCTGGGTGTCGATCACCTGATCTCCGAAGAGCACCAGATCCAGATCGATGAGGCGCGGGGCCCAGCGGGTGCTGATCACCCGGCCCATCTCCCGCTCGATGCGCTTGAGCTGGTGGAACAACG
>JANODF010000917.1:0-4622 GCA_031412555.1 Archangium sp.
AGCAAAGGTACGGGCAAGGCTGGCTGGGACACACTCTGGAATGGCTGGAGTCGACTCCAGGCGCAGTACGAAGGACTGCAGGCCTACAAGCGCCTGCAGAGCTTCCGATGACCCTCAGGACTTGTGATCAAGAGTCAGCCCGAAGGGAGAGGGAACTATGCGTCGAAGCGGTAGCCCAACCCTCGCACCGTCTTGAAGTGTCTGGGCTCGTCCGGATCAGGCTCGAACTTCGCTCGCAGCTGACTGACGAAGTTGTCCACCGTGCGCGCCGTGCCTTCGTACCCATAGCCCCACGCGCCCGAGAGCAGCTCTTCTCGGCTGAACGTATGACCCGGGTGCGTGACGAAGTGACCGAGCAGCTTGAACTCCTGCGCGGTCAACTCGACGGGCACGCCCTTGCGGCTCACCGTCTTCGCGTTGAGATCGACCGCGGTGTCGGAGAACCGCACGATGTTCTCATCACGCACCCGCCGCCGGAGCACCGCGCGGATGCGGGCCAGCAGCTCCTGCAGGCCGAACGGCTTGACCACGTAGTCATCGGCGCCGAGGTTGAGGCCCATCACGCGATCGGTCTCCACGCCCTTGGCCGAGAGCACCACCACGGGGATGGTGCTTCCGCGGGCGCGCAGCTCCTCGAGCACCTCGAAGCCGTTCATCTGCGGGAGCATCACGTCGAGCACCAGCAGATCGGGCCGCTCGTCGATCGCCTTCTGCAGGCCGGTGCGCCCGTCTTGCGCCTGGATCACGTCGAAGCCCTCGAACCGGAGGCTCATGGAGAGCCCGGTGAGGATGGAGAGATCGTCTTCCACCACCAGGATGCGCGGTTTCTTGTCGGTTGATTCGGTGGTCATTGCACGAGAGGGAGGTGAATGCGGAAGGTACTGCCCCGCCCAGGGACGCTGTCGACGGAAATCCACCCGTCGTGCGCTTGAACGATGCGTTGTGCGATCGACAGGCCCAGCCCAGAGCCTTCGGTGTCGCGCGTGAGAAGACTGTCCACTCGATAGAACCGGTCGAAGATGCGTTTCTGTTCCCGCCGGGGAATGCCGACCCCGTGATCTTCGACCTCCAGCACCACGAAGTCGTCATCGACGATGCCGCGCAGCTCGATGCGTTTGTCGCCTTCGTGCGAATACTTCCACGCGTTCTGCAGCAGGTTGAGCAGCGCCCCCGACAAGGCGTCGCGGTCGACCTCGATCTCCCCCAGGTTCGGAGCGAGCGTCACCTGCAAGTTGAATGGCGCGTCGATGCGTTGCACCTTGAACGCGTTGACCGCGGCGTCCACCAGGTCGGTGGTGGGCAGCCGCTCGCGCCGGTACTGCTTCTTGCCGCTCTCGATGCGCGACCAGTCGAGCACCGACTCGATCATGCCCGACAGGCGTGCCGTCTCCTTGGAGAGCAGGTCGAGCACCGTCTGCATCTCCACCGGATCCTTCACCCGCCCCAGCGCGAGCATCTCGATGAACATGCGGATCGAGGTCAGCGGTGTGCGCAGCTCGTGACTCACCAACGAGACGAAGTCGGTCTTCAAGCGCGAGAGCCGCGCTTCCCGGTACAGCGTGCGGCCGGTGAAGATCACGCCCAGCGCGAGGGTGATGTAGAAAAGCCCGAGCAGCACGCTGTAGATCCACCGGTTGCGCGTGGACGCAGCAGCCACCGGGTCGGCGCCGGTGGTCACCACCACCAACCGGAAATCCTGCAGCGGCAGCGGCATCAAGAGGCCCGCCAGCTCGCGATCACCCAGCGCCGCTTCTCTGGCTTCGGCAAGGCGCGCCACCATGCCCTCCGGCGGCGAAGAACGTTTCACCGGCACCAGCATGAAGGTGCCTTCTTCGCCGGGCGGGGTGAGGTGATCGCCGATGTTCTGCAGGAGCGTCTGCACTGCTTTCGCCGAGACCTGAGCCCCGATCACCTTCTGGCCCTGACGCAGCGCCGCCACCAGGAAGGTGCCTTGCGGCGAAGTGATGGAGAAGATCACCGGGCGCTCGGGCAACGACATCAGCTCGACATCCAACGGCTTGAGCGCCGCGGTGATGCGCGGGTCTTCACACACCACTTCTCCCGCGCTGACCGTGAAGCCCACGTCGGTCAGCTGCAGCGAGCCCCGTTGCAGCACCAGCGTGGGAGAGGTCGATCGCACCTGGGCGTCGGCAAAAGCATCGGCGAGCTCGTTTTGTGCAGTGGCGATGCGACCGGTCCACAACACCTCGATGCGTTTCTCCACCGCCGCCCGCTCGTTGACGATGCCCACGATGCCGAAGGCCAACAGCCCTGCCGAGGGCAACACCACGAGGAGGATCAAACGGGTGAACGTGCGCCGAAAAGAGAGCAGCTCGACGCTCGGAGGCACGGCCATGCGCAGCTTCTCGCACACCAGGCGTGCACTTTCCTGCGCATCGAGCAGGAGCGAAGCCGTTCCAGCGGCACGCTGGGCGAGCGCATTCGGAGCGAAGAGGAGGATGCGCCGAAGCGAAGCGACCAGAAACACGGAATGATCGGAATGCATCGCCGCGGCACCAAAGGTTTCTGATGCCCGGTCCTCGTCAGGCACGCGGGCTGCAAAGTGGGCGCACGATTCGGAACGCAGGTCAGATTTCGGGCAGTTGCGGTGAGTTGGAGCCAATCGCTCTGACAAGCATGGCAGGGCATGGATGTCCCGCAGTCGGCCGGGCAAGATACGCAGCTTCATTTCCAGGACGTTTCCAGGTTGGGGGTACAACACGATGAACTTCTTCAAGCGATCGATGCTGCTCGGGGCCTTTGCGGCCGCCATCTCGTTCTCCAGCTGTACGCCTCCCAACAGCGGCGCAGCGGCACGCGCATCCGGCTCGCTGGCCCTCTCCAATGACGACTCGACCGTGTTCGCCGTCGACACCGACAACGGCATGCTCGCGGTGATCAACCCGGCCACGCCCGACGACGTGCGGCTGGTGCCCGTGGGCAAGAGCCCGGTGCGCGTCATCGTGGCCCCCGACGACACCGTCTTCGTGGCCAACAGCGGCGACCGTTCGGTCTCCGTGGTGCGCAAGGGCGACACCGCTGAATCCGCCCGCATTCCCGTGGGCGTCGAGCCCCGCGGCATGGCGATGACCAGCGACGGCAAGACCCTGCTGGTCGTCTCGGCCACGGGCCTCGATCGCACCGACGAAGGCACGCTGACCTCCATCGACACGGCGACGCTGCAGAAGAACTGGGAACTCTCGGTGGGCGAAGAGCCCCGCGCCGTGGCGATCATCGCCGGCAACCGCGCGCTGGTCTCGCTCTTCAAGACCGGCGAACTGGTCGAGGTCGACCTCGAAAAGGGCACCAAGATCGCCGCCAAGACCGGCATCTATGAGGTGGCGAACGCGACCCGCGTCAGCGGCGTGAGCGCGCCGGCGCCCGTTTCGACCTTCCGCCCCCGCGGGATGGCCGACCTGATCGTCACCCCGCAAGGGGATCGCGTGTTCGCGCCCGTGGTCTGGGCGCGCGAAGACGCCATCGGCCGCCGGCCCAGCACCTCGGGCGGGTATTACGCCGCGGGCGGCCCCTGCAACATCGGCGCGGTCGCCACGGCCGGCATCGTGACGGTGGACACCGGCAGCACCCCGCAGCCGCAGGTCGACGATCTCACCTCGTGCTTCAGCGCGGGCACCAACTCGGCCGACAAGGACTTCCCGGCCAGCACGCTCGCTTCGAGCGCCTCGGGCGCGTCGGCCTTCCAGGGCCCCATCGCCGGCGTGCTCGACCCCACCGGCACCTGGCTCTACGTGCTCAACCGCGAGACCCGCAACCTGGCGATCATGCCGGCCTGGAAGCGCAGCGGCGTGGGCATCGACTTCGAGACCACCGGCACCTCGGTGCGCACGGTGCAGAACCTCGAGGGCCATGGCGCTGACGGTCTGGCGATCACCGCCGACGGTTCGCGCGTCTACGTCTACAGCCAGTTCAGCCACCAACTGGAGATCTTCGACGGCCAGGGCAAGGGTGCCGGCGCGGTCGTCGTGACCAAGCCCTCCATTCGCAACGTGGCCCCTGAGAAGCTCAGCGTCGCGATGGCCGAAGGCCGCAAGCTGTTCTTCAACGCGCAGGATCTCCGCATGAGCTCGTCGTCGACGAACGTGGCCTGCAGCACCTGCCACCTCGAAGGCCGCGAAGATGGTCACGTCTGGCAGTTCCCGGACGGTGCTCGTCAGACGCCTGCGCTCGCCGGCCGCAAGCTGCTCTCCACCGCC
Organism: Archangium sp.; assembly: GCA_031412555.1. Lineage (GTDB taxonomy): Bacteria > Myxococcota > Myxococcia > Myxococcales > Myxococcaceae > Archangium_A. Next base: position 4,215 of record JANODF010000917.1, read on the forward strand.
CCGTACCACTGGAGCGGCGAGTTCCCCTCGCTCAACGAGTTCAACGTGCACACCATCACCGAGCGCATGGGTGGCTCGGGTCTCGATCCGCAGACCGCGCTCAAGCTCGACACCTTCATCGACGCGCTCCCGCTGCCCGAGAACCCCCTGCGCGCCGCGATGAGCGGTGGCGAGGCTGAGCTGCGCGGCAAGGCGGCCTTCGAGAAGGCGGCCTGCGCCACCTGCCACACGGGCGAGCTGCTCACCAACAACACCAACCAGGACGTCGGCACCTTCCGCAGCGGCGTCGCCAACCCCGACAACGGCGTGGTCAGGGCGAACGGCTTCAACGTGCCTTCACTGCTGGGCATCGGCCGCAGCGCGCCGTACCTGCACGACGGCTCGCAGTTGACCCTCGAGGAGCGCGTG
>JANODF010000918.1:0-1821 GCA_031412555.1 Archangium sp.
GAAGTGGCTCGTCAAATTCTGTAGCAATATCAATAGTTGTTATAATTTGCCCGTAAACTTTATTTAGAAGGTCAAGTTCGCCGATATTTGTTAATACTATAAAACAGCTTGTATCGGAGATTATTATTTTAGGCATTTGCAATGTCTCTTGTTAAATCAGAAGCTGGATAATTAAATATTTAAACATTATATTTTCCTAATAGCTCCGCAAAAGTTCGTTTGGTCAGGCCAACAACTTCTGCTGCCTGCCCAAGAGAAAGTTTGCCTTGTTTGTAAAGTTGGGTCGCTACAAGCATAGCTACTTCTCTATTGTCTATGTCAAGTGAGTCTGGTATATTTAGTGTCATTGTCTTCATATGTCCAAATGTAACGAAATTTATGGAATTTTTGATTCACTGAAGTGTCTCGGGTGCATCCCAAATTGTCGCATTTAAAAATAGTTTAAATTTGAACAACCAAAACTTATGGTCATGACAAAAGAAGAATATCTTTCGATCGCAGCCTCCAAGTATGAGGAATTGCAAGCCTTGAACAAGATTGACAATTTTTATGATTACGAAAAGGAGTTTGAAAAAATTTTCATTGACCTTGCCCGAACGGTTTTGGAAGAGAATTTGGGTAAGCCCTCCGCCAACAGGCGTAAAAAAAAACACTCACAAAGTTTGGATACATCGAAATAAACAATCAGCATGCGTTTAGCACTGGGATGAACGGTTTTCAAATCAGTCCTTTACTACAGGAACTCATGGTATATTTCGGGCAGTTGGAATGTTACGAAAAATGTCCTGAAATTATAGAGAAGTCAGTTGGGGTAGCAGTCGGTCATTCTCAAGTACATCGGGTGTCAGATACCTACGGAAAAGAACTTGCCAAAACGATTGCCAAGACAAGAACGCTTGCCCCGTTAAAACCCGATGAAGTATTATATGCGCAGACAGATGGCTCTATGTTGTTTACCAGGGATGGAGGTTGGAAAGAAGTAAAAGTGGGCAGGATATTTAAAAGTTCTGATTGCATTGCCCCTAACGAAGAGCAAAGCTGGATAAGGCATTCACAGTATTTAGCCTATTTAGAAACCAGCAAAACCTTTACTCCAAAGATGGAGCAAATAATAGAATCCTACGGCGGTATAAAACAACGGCTGGTGTTTATAAATGATGGCGCCACCTGGATAAGGCAATGGATAGAAGATGCTTATCCTGATGCGATTTCTATCTTGGATTTTTGGCATGCGTTAGAATATTTATACTTGTTTGCCAATAGTTTTTTTGTGGATAAAGCGAAAGCAAAGAAATGGGCAGAAAAACAGAAAGAAAGATTGCTGGCAAGTAAAGTAAAACAAGTGATCCGGGATATTAAAAAATTGGCCCCGGACAATGAACAGGCTAAACAAGTCATTGCCTACTATGAAATTAATACCAACAGAATGAATTACAAATATTACAAAACAATAGGTGCAGGCATTATCGGTTCTGGAGCAATCGAATCTGCACACAGAACAGTCATACAAAAAAGAATGAAGCTATCCGGGCAAAGATGGAGTGTGGAAGGAGCACAAAATATGCTAAACCTTAGGGTTACTTATATGAACGAAAGATGGGATAATGTTATTAGCCTAACTAAAAATAACTTTAAAAAACAAAAATTAAAGCCAACAGGATAGCTGCGACAATTTGGGATGCACCCTATGTCGGCTCCACTCAATCTAAGTAAACAAAATTGACTACCCGATGGACAATCTGCGCAGGCCGGGCTTTGCAGATTGTCTATTTTATTTTACTCAATTTTTTATTTTAAAAACGAGTTCAATGCTTCCTCCTC
>JANODF010000919.1:0-2561 GCA_031412555.1 Archangium sp.
CACGAACACCGGCGGCGGTACGAACACGGGCGGCGGTACGAACACGGGCGGTGGCATGAACACGGGCGGCGGCTCCGGCGGTGGAACGAACACGGGCGGCGGCTCCGGCGGTGGCACGAACACGGGCGGTGGCACGAACACGGGCGGCGGTACGAACACGGGCGGCGGTACGAACACGGGCGGCGGCAGCGGAACACTCACCGGCTTCACGCACGGCGCCGTCGGCTGCGCTGCTCAGTCGCTCGACTCGAACGTGAGCGTGGGCGGCTACATGTCGGATCGCTACCACTGGAGCGACGCCAACTGTGCACGCCGCAGCGCCGCCCTCGTCCGCAACAACACCGCTGATCCGGGTGGCTCGAATGGCGGCTACCTGCGCGAGCTCACCTTGACGGTCAACGGCGCGACGCGCACCGCTCGCGGCACCGGCGCCAACAGCTGGAACGGCTGGGGCTACGTGGTCAATCACTACGGCTCGAGCGCCGACACCTCGAAGGGCAAGGTCGGCACCTTCCGCTCGGTGCTGGCGGGCGCGAATCACTCCATTCACGAGTTCAAGGTGCAGATGAGCCCGGGTGGTCCCGTCGCGGCGACCGTGCACTGGTTCTTCGCCACCGGCCGCAGCGAGCCCGTCTTCGCCATCACCTACGACGTGACCTCTCCGGTGAACACGGTGCGCGCCGACACGCGTGCGCCGTACGGGGACCTCGCGTTCGAAGGCACTCCGGGGCCCATCGGCGGCATCGGCTGGGGCGACCACTACAAGTTCACCACCACCGGCACCGGCCCGGTCACCATGAACTCCACGTGGGACTACTCCGTGCCGAACAAGGTGCCGTACGTGCGCATGTGGTCGTCGGCGGTCGACGCCGAGATGGGCGCCGTGCAGACGCAGACCATGCAGCAGCATCTGGCTGGCGGTGACTACGGCTCCGGAAGCATCGGCGCCTGCCAGGGCAAGACCAGCGCGACCAAGGGCTCGGGCTGCAGCACCGGCGCGCAGACCATGCCGTCGGATTGGATGTGGCCCTTCCAGCTCAACCAGTACGAGCTCGGTTCGACCACCTCTTCGCACCGCGTGGCGTGGGGCTCGAACTACGGCGCGGTTGGCCGTGATTCGATCACCGCCTTCGGTCAGACCATCTCGGGCCACCCGCAGGTGAAGTACGGCGTGTTCCTGGTGGTGGGTGCGAAGTCGACGGGCGACACCCTCACCCGCGTCACCCAGGTGGAGCGCCTCACCTCCGCCACCGTCACCGGCGCGACCTGGAACCCGCTCTACGCGGTCTGGGATGCACCGGCGGTGAGCGGCGGCACCACGCTGACGCTCGATCCGAAGGGAGCGGCCATCAACGCGCCCATCTTCCGGCTCACCGGCTTCACCGCGGCGCAGCTGACCCTGGTGACCGTGGGCGGCGTCGCGCTGCAGCCGGGCGCGGGCTACTTCGCGACCATCGATGCGGCCACGCAGTCGGCGTGGATCACGCTCAACGGCACGGTCTCCGCGCCGATGACCCTTCGAGTGCAGTGAGTGGACGAGAACGGTTGTGACGAAAGGGCCATTACCCCGGCCGAACGTCACAACCGTTTTCTGCCGCCGGTCTCGCACCTTGCGGTGAGGCGGATGCTCCGGCGAATGAGCGGCTCGATACCGCGCTCAAGGCCTACCGCCTCGCGGCGACGGGCTATCGCAAAGGCAATGTGGCGCAGGAAGTCGTCGCGTTGTGGAGCACGCGCGCGTGGGAGATTCAGAGAGCAGCGGGCGCTCCCAATGCCGCGGCTGACTACGTGTTCAGGATGAAGGAGGTGGAGAACGTGGCCACCGCGCGCGCGAAGGACGGCCGGGCCAACGCACTCGAGCAGCTCAACGCGCAGTTCCTCCGGCTCGAAGCAGAGCTCGCCGCGAAGAAGAAGTGAGTCAGGTGGCTTAGGGCCACGAAATTCGAGGAGCTCGTGCTGCCTGAGGCGCTCAGCGGGTCACTCCAGGCTGACGTGAAGCATTTTCTGGCCAGCCGCGAGCTGTACGCGCAGGCGGGCGCCTCGTGGAAGCGCGGCATGTTGTTGATGGGTCCGCCGGGCAACGGCAAGACACAACGCGATCAAGGCGCTGATCAAGCAGAGCGGGTTGCCCTGCGTGTACGTGAAGTCATTCTCCGGCCGGCACGTGGATCCGTCGGAGTCGTGTCCGCAGGTCTTCAAGCGCGCCCGCGCACTCGCACCGTGCGTCATCGTGCTGGAGGATCTCGACTCGCTGGTCGACGGCGAGAACCGCAGCTTCCTGCTCAACGAACTCGACGGCTTCGCGGCCAATGAAGGCTTGCTCACCATCGCGAGTACGAATCATCCGGAGCGGCTCGACCCCAGCCTGATCCATCGGCCGAGCCGGTTCGACCGCAAGTACCGCTTCGAGGTGCCCGAAGCAGCGCTGCGCCGCCGCTATCTCGAGGCATGGGCGAAGCGGCTGTCGGTGCCGCTGGCCGAGGGCGTGCTCGACAAGGCGGCGGAAGAGACCGCGGGCTTCACCTTCGCGTACCTCAAGGAAGTCGGGCTCTCGACGCAGA
>JANODF010000920.1:0-8502 GCA_031412555.1 Archangium sp.
ATCGCCGTGGGTTGATCGCCCCGGGGTATGTACTCGCTGACCAGCTTGAACTCCGCCATGCGGCCCTTTTAACCCGGGCTGTGACAGCTGGCTGTCAGGGTTGTCAGGGCCCCCCCAAACGCGCGACCCACCACCCGGCCAGCCCGGCGCGCAGGGTCCAGGCCACGGTCCGCACCCAATTGGTCTCGACGAGGCGGCTGATGGTCGCGCTGTCTGCCCCGCGCGCCAGTGCGTCATGGAGCGGCACCTGGACGAAGGCGGTCGCGCCCCAGATGACGATCAACAGCACCAGGCCCACGACGGCGGTCACGCGAGGAACCGGCGCGATGAGCACGATGAGACCTGCGGTCACCAGCTCGATCAGCATCGGCAGCGCCACCAGCGCCGTGATGCGTTGCACGTGGGCCTGGTGAAAAATCGAGAACCCCTCCCGGCTCACGTCGGCGAACGCCGGGTAGTGCACGAGTTGAATGGTCCAGATGAGCCCACACAGGAACCAGGTGACCGCGGCATGGCTGAGGACGAGTGTCTTCAAGTCGTCGCGCAGAATGATTCAACGGAGGGCGGGCGTCAGTGAATTGACGCTCTTCTTTGAGTGGCGGCGAGGCCTGCGCGACGCGCACACTTCAAGATGCGCCTGCTCTGCTCGTTCGTGATTCTCTCCTCGGCATTCGCTTTCGCGATCGCGCCTGCCACGCAGCGCGCGGTCAACAGCATCCAGACCGCGGTCAACAGTGTCGAGCTGCTCCCTGAGCTGCGCAAGGGGCCGATTCCCTCGGCGAAGATGCAGACCGCGAAGAACCTGCTGCGCGATCTCGACTCCGCCTTGAGCCGAGGCAAACGCGCGCTGGAGAGCGTGCCGCCCGCGGACAGCGGCGACGAGAACGTCGTCGAGCTGAGCAAGACCCTCGAGGAGTTCGCCGCCTTCAAGGCCGACCTCGAGAAGGCCATCGACGGAGCAGCTGCGCAGAGTTCCGCCAACGACGCGCAGTTCCGCGCCTTCCGCGAAGAGACGAAGGAATACGCGGGCGTGGTCTCGGCCTTTCAGAACGGCGCGCACGGAGCCATGAGTGACGTGAAGGCCGCGGTGGCCAAACTCGAGAAGCTCGATGCGCTCTGCAGGAGCAAGTACCCCGGCATCCAGGACGACCCGAAGTTGTCCTTCGCGCTGAACATCGAGCCGGGCACCTGGTGCGACGTGGCCGCGCGCCGGCAGGCCATCTTCGATGGGGCCATCAAGAATGCGATCACCAACTCGCTCGGAGGCCTGGTCGCCGCGGTCGGTGAAGCCACCGCCAAGCTCGCGCCCAATCACGGGCTCATCAACGCCGAAGGCCAGCCGTACACGCTGCTGCTCGATCGCGCCGGGGGCAAAGCCGCGCTCACCGCGAAGCTGGAGCCCGCGATGAAGGCGGTGGGCCAGACCATGGCACCCGACTTCTTCAAGCCGCTCGACGAGAAGCTCGACGCCTTCGCGGCGGAGATCGATCGCCTCGCGCCGACCTGGACCTTCGAGGCGAACAAGAATGACGACAAGACGGAGTCGGCCGCAAAGAAGGCGTTCTCCACGACCTTCAAGGGCCGCTCGGCGATCAAGACCGGCATGCTCTACGCCGACGCCACCATCGCGAAGAACGGCCTGGGCATTCCCACCGAGCGCTACCGCACCGGTGCGCTGCTCGCGAAGGGTTCTGGCAAGTGGTGCGAGTACCGCGAGTTCACCTCGCATGAGACGTACTCAGGGGGCGGCAACTACGCGGCGCCGCACTTCACCTTCGGGGCGATGCGTCTGCAGAAGTGCCCCTGAAGAGTGCGACGGGCGGTACGCTCCGGGGTGATGCACGCCATTCCCCCTGAGCTTGCGCTCTCTCGCTGGGGCACCTCCTTCGCCGTCGAAGCGACCGAGCGGGCGTATCGCGCCTGGAACTACGAGCGAAACCGCACCACCAACGCGCGGGTGAGCGCCGTCGCGTTGCTGTTGTGGGTGGTGCTGTGCGCGCTCTTCATCGGGCTGCAGCCTGAGCGCATCACGCCGTTCCTGCCGCTGCTGGGCGCCACCCTGCTTTCACTCGGCGCCATGCTGGTCATCGCCCGGTCCCCGCGGGTTCCAGTGCAGGCGATGGGCCTGACGAACCTGGTGCACAGCGCGCTCGCCGGGTGGACGGTGGTGCTCATCGGGAACCTGGTGCTCCGAGCGCCGACGGCGACCTTCGGTGGCCTGTTCATGCTGAGCCTCGTGCAGTTTCAGTTCACCACCAACTTCACCCCACTCCGGCTCATCCCCCTTCCGGTGATGAGCTACTTCGGCGGCGAGGCTTGGTACCTGCTCGACACCGCCGCGGCACGACAGCTCTCCACGAGCACGGCGCTGGGAGAGTGCCTGGGTCTGGTCATGTGCTTCGGCTTCGGGCTGCTCACGGCGCTCGTGGGAGACGCGGCCGCGCGCAGGTGGTTCACGCAGGATCGGATCATCGAGGTGCAGCAACGAACCATCGAGACCGAGCGCGCCCGCATCGAGCAGCTGTTGCAAGACGAGGTGCGCTACCAGGTGGCCGCGCGTTCGAGAGAACTCGGTCAGTCTCTGGCAAAGAGCGACGGTCGAGAGGCACGGCTGCCGTTTCTCGGAGCCATGGTGCTGGGGAGGTACCGCATCGACTCCACGCTCGGCGCGGGTGCCATGGGCGTGGTCTATGAGGTGGAGCGCATTTCGGACGGTCAACGCTTTGCGCTCAAGGCCATCAAGGGGGTGGTGTTGGGTGTGGTTGTGGCCCGCTTCGCACGAGAGGCCGAGATCGGCGCCCGGTTGCGTCACCGCAGGCTGGTGTCGATCGTCGACGTCGGGCTGAGCGAGGGCACGCCTTTCCTGGTGATGGAGCTGGTGCGCGGAGAATCTCTGGAGGCGCAGCGAGCCCGCTTCGGCGATCGCCCCTGGGCCCTCACGATTCTGCGCCAGCTCGCAGAAGGGCTGGCCGCGCTGCATTCGGCGGGCGTGGTGCACCGCGATCTCAAGCCGGCCAACGTGCTGCTCGCGCGTTCGGAGGGAGCCCCTGATGCGCGCATCTCGGACTTCGGCATCTCGCGCTTCGAGGAGACAGACGACGAAGCCAGCCCGCTGGCGAAGACGCTCGCGCCGGGGACGCCGGTCGAACTCGGTCTGACCCGCACCGGAGCGTTGATGGGTACGCCGCTCTACATGGCACCCGAAGCGGCCTCAGGAGCGCAGAACGTGGGCCCTCCCGCAGATCTCTTCGCGCTGGGCCTCATCGCATACGAGCTGCTGACGGGGTCGCCTGCCTTTTCGACGCCGGCGGTGCTTCGCTCGATGGCCAATCAGTCATTCGAGCCGGCGGCCTTGCTTGAACTGGGCTCGGGAGAGCTCGCGTTGCTGCTTCAGCGTTGCCTGAGCGAGACCCCAGCTGAACGGCCGCTCGCGCAGGAGCTGGTGACGGCGCTCATCGCCTGAGCCCGGTTCGTGCCGCTTCGAACTCATCACCCTTCGTCCAGGTGGGCATGCTGGAGCCATTGGCCACGGCCAGGCCGAGATCGTGGAAGAGCTGCACGTCTTCCAGCGCGCCCGAGAAATCCCAGCTGTCACGCAGCTCGTCGGAAGGCTGGTGGTAGTGGACCGACTCCCATTTTTCCCGCTGCTCGCGGCCCCAACTTTCCGGGCGTCCGATGAAGTCCTGGCCGCTGGAGAAGTACGCCGAAGGAACGCCCACCTTCGCGAAGTTGAACTGGTCGGAGCGGTAGAAGAACCCGCGATCTGACAACGCGTCGGGCTTCACCGTGCGGCCCTGTTGCTTCGCCAGGTCCACGATCAACCCGTCGAGCGACGACTTGCCCAGGCCAATCACGCTGATGTCGCGCGTGCGCCCCCAGATGTTGAGCCCGTCGAGGTTCAAGTTGGCCGCCATGCGACTGGGTGGAAACGGTGGGTGCTCGACGAGGAACTGCGAGCCGAGCAGGCCCTGTTCTTCTGCCGCCACCGCCGCGAACAGCACGCTGCGCTTCACGGTCTGCGAGCTCAACGACCGCGCGATGGCCAGCATGGCCGCCACGCCCGACGCGTTGTCGACGGCGCCGTTGTAGATGACGTCTTCGCCCGGAGCCCCGCCCTGCTTCTTGCCGAGGTGATCGTGGTGGGCCGTGTAGACCACCACTTCACCCTTCAACTGCGGATCGGATCCACGCAGCAGGCCCAGCACGTTGCCGCTCACCTTCCGCGCGACGAGGTTGTTGAACGACGTCGAGAGCGACAGGCCCAACCGCACGGGCACAAATCGTCTCGTGTTCGCCAGCGCGCGCAGCTGATCGAGATCCTTGCCGGCGAGCGCGAAGAGCTTCTTCGTCACCGCTTCGGTGATCCACCCCTCGAGCTGCAGCGGGTTGCCGCCGCTGGTGGGGAGATCGAACTGCTCGCCCGACCACGAGGTCTGCACCACCTGCCACGGATACCCCGCCGACGGCGTGGTGTGGATGATGAGGCAGCCCACCGCTCCGAGCTTCTGCGCCTGCTCGAACTTGTACGCCCAGCGTCCGTAATAGAGCCGCGCGCGCCCCGCGAAGATCGAGGGATCGTCCTCGGGGTCGCTGTTCATCACGACCAACACCTTGCCCTTGAGGTCGACACCTTTGAGATCGTCCCATTTGTATTCGGGCGCGGTGATGCCGTAGCCGACGAACACCAGCTCGGCCGACGCGACCGCCGAGGTCTTCTCCTGGTGACCGGAGACCACGATGAAGTCGTCTTTGAAGGCGAGCTCGAGGGCGGCGGCTTTGCCCTGCACCTTCATCTTCTCGGGGTGGCCGTTCACGCCGACCAACTCGACCTGCTGAATCCAGCCGCCATCTGGAGCACCCGGCTCCAGGCCCATCGCCTCGAACTGTGACGCGATGTACTGCTGCGCGAGTCGATCTCCCGCGGTCGCAGGCCCTCGCCCCTCGAGCAGATCCGAGGCGAGGAAGCTGATGTGGCCGCGCAGCTCGCCAGCCGTCATCGGCTTCACCGCCGGTACCGCAGCGAGCAAGGAGAGCGCGACCGCCAGCATCACACTGCCGCGATCTTCCAGGTGGTGCCGGCGGGCGAGTCCATCATCTCCACGCCCAGACCCTTCGCTTCGGTGCGAATGCGATCCGACTCCGCGTAGTTCTTGGCGGCGCGGGCGGCGTCACGGGCGGCCACCATCTCCTGCACCTTCTTCGCGTCGATGCCCCGCGCGATGACCTGGCGATCACGGCGCGCCAACAGCCACTGCGTCGGGTCGAGTTCGAAGAGGCCCAACGCACCGGCGATCTTCCGCGCCACTTCACGCAGCGCCACCAGCGTCCGCCCGGCCAGGTTCTTGTCCTTCACCGGCGACTTCGGATCGGTCAGCAGGTTGAACTCGGTGAACAAGGCCGACAACGCCCCCAACCCACCGGGGAAGTTGAAGTCGTCGCTCATCTGCTCATCGAACTCAGCCAGGAACCGCTGCGGATCTCCGTGCAGGGGACCGGTGCCGAAGTCTTTGCCGGTGATGCGCTCGTCGACCTTCTTGAGCGTCTCGTAGAAGTACTCCATGCGCGTCTCGGCATCGGCCAGCGACATGTCGCTGAAGGCGAGTTGCTGGCGGTAGTGCGTGCTCAAGAAGAAGTAGCGCAGCGCCTCTGCGTCGACCTTCTCCAGCGCGTCGCGGAGGCGAACCACGTTGCCCAGCGACTTGCTCATCTTCGCGCCCTCGAGATCGAGGAAGCCGCCGTGCATCCACGAATTGCACAACGTCTTGCCGCTCGCCGCTTCCGACTGAGCGATCTCGTTCTCGTGATGCGGGAAGATCAGATCGAGCCCACCACCGTGGAGATCGAACGTCTCTCCCAGGTACTTCGCGCTCATCGCCGAGCACTCGATGTGCCAGCCCGGCCGGCCCGCGCCCCACGGCGAAGGCCACGACGGCTCGCCGGGTTTGGCCGCCTTCCACAACGCGAAGTCGAGCGGGTCTCGCTTCGCTTCACCCACCAACTCACGTTCACCTGCGCCGGCGATCAGATCGTCGAGGTTGCGCTTCGAGAGCTTCAGGTACTCGGGGTACTTGCGCACCTCGAAGTAGACGTCGCCGCCCGACTGATACGCAGCGCCGCGCGCGACGAGCTTCTCGATGATCGCCACGATCTCCGGGATCGTCTCCGAGACCTTGGGCGACACATCAGGCGGGAGCAGCCGCAGCCGCGCCGCATCTGTTTCGAACTCGCGAACGAAACGCGCCGCCAACGCGATCGCGTCTTCACCCGTGACCGCCGCGGCCTTGATGATCTTGTCGTCCACGTCGGTGTAGTTGCGGACGTATTTCACCTCGAAGCCGCGGTAGCGCAGGTAGCGCACCACCGTGTCGAACGAGGTGAACGTGCGCGCGTTGCCGATGTGAACGAAGCTGTAGACCGTTGGGCCGCAGACGTAGATGCCCAGTTTTCCCGGGGTTAGGGGCTGGAGCGGAACCTTGGCCTGCTGCAACGTGTTGAAGACGCGAATCTCAGGGGCACCCATTGGGGGCGGCACTTTACCCACAGGCAACCATTGGTGTCAGATGTGCGATACTTCGACACTTACAGCAGCCGCATAAAGGAGCCCGTCCATGCCCCCCAACCCCAAGCGTCCCTCCTATAAGGAGCCGATCACGGACGAGCAGGTGTTGCAGGCCGACGATCCCAGACCTCAACGCGTCACTCAGTTGCCTAGCAATAGTGCGGGTGGCCGGCGGGTCGTAAAGAAGGTTGAAGAGCACATCCCCACGTCGATCTTCGATACCGAGGCAGATCAGGAAATGCAGGCTGAGTACGGTGTCCAGGGTTCAGAGTTGAAGCCGGCGTTCCTCTACGTGGAGCGAGGGCCGGGTGCAGGTCAGCTCCTCGAGGTGAAGCAGGGCACTGTGGTCGTCGGTCGCGCGTCGGTCAGCGATCTGCGGTTGCAGCACCCGTCGATTTCCCGCCGCCACACGCAGATCAAGCGCGTGGGTGAGCAGTTCTTCGTGAAGGACCTGGGTTCGCAGAACGGAACCTTCGTCAACAAGACGCGCATCGGCACCGAGGTCGAGGTGAAGCCGGGCGATTCGATCGCCATGGGCAACGCCCTGCTCCGCCTGCGCGGTCCGTTGGCGAAGGGTGAACGTCTGCCCGGCCAGCCTGCGCCTGCTCCGGTTCCCGAGAAGGTGAAAGAAGAGAAGCGCCCGGGCCCCTCGGAGAAGGAAAAGGCCGCAAAGTCGCGCATCAGCACTGCCGTCGTCGCTCGCCCCGAGCCCACTCCGGCGGCGCCGAGCAGCACGGCCCTCAAGATTGCGGTCTTCGCAGGTGCGGTCGGGTTCAGCCTCGCGGCCGTGCTCGCGTTCGCCCTGGTCAAGACCATGTCGGGCGACAAGACGCCCGCGGCGAACACCACCATTGCAGCGGTGACTGCCGACAAGACTGACAAGTCGAAGCTCATCGACGACGCCATCAAGCGGAAGATGGCGGAGCAGCCGACCAAGGTGACGCTGGTTCCTCAGAAGGCCCAGGAGGAAGACGTCGTCGAGTCGGATGACGCGGTGACGGTGAAGGAGCAGCCCCGGGCCCCCAGCGTCGCGAAGGCGCCCGTGGTCAGCGCTGCGCCCCGGATCGCGGCGGCAAGCCCCAGGAAGGCCCCTGCTGCAAAGGCGGCCGAAGAAGACGAAGAGGAAGACGCTCCGGCAGCGAAGGGCGGCAACAAGCGCGGTCAGATCCTCGCGGCCTACGAGAAGGGCAACGCAGAGGCTTCTCTCGATGCGGCGAAGAAGGCCGGCGACAAGGAGCTGAGCGACAAGCTGTCGCGCTTCATCGCGGCGTATGACGCGGCGAACGACGCGATGATGTCGAACAACGGCTCCGCGGCGATCGCGAACTTCCAGAAGGCGCTGCAGTTGGATGAGGGTCTGTCGAGCGGCTGGGGCAAGTACGGCGCGGAGATTCGCCGGCAGCTCTCGAACTTGTACGTGCTCGTTGGGCTGCAGTTCGTTTCCAACGGAGACCCGGAGAAGGCCAAGCAGGCGTTCCAGGGTGCGCTCAAGCACGACCCGAACAATCAGCGCGCGAAGGCGCAGATCGCCAAGTTGACTCCGGCGGCTGCGAAGTCTGCGGATGATGCGTTCGAGGATGAGCCTGCGGCGAAGCCGGCTGCGAAGAAGAAAGCCGCCACGTCGATCGACGACGCCTTCGGCGACTGAGGTCCCTGAATCGACTCGACCGGTTCGCTCTGAGACCGAGCGGCCCGGTGTGGAGGCCTGCTCGAGAGCACCGCGAAAGGACTTCCAGCGTCGGCTCAGCGGGCGCTCGTCCCATAGAGGTCGGGGCGCACCGTCGCTTTGACTTCGAAGCCCTGCGCTTCGAACGCGAAACCTGACCTCCCGACTCGCCGTATCGTGAGACCTCAGACCAGCGGTTGAGTTTTTTGAGAGACTCGCGCCTTTGACGCAATCGTGACGAACTCTCGAGGCCGCTCAGTTGCACGTGTCCGTCGAG
>JANODF010000921.1:0-6989 GCA_031412555.1 Archangium sp.
GGCGTACCGATTACCGCGCTCCGGCGCGAAGCCGACCGCGCCCATGTCAGAGGTGAACTGGTCAGCTTCAGAGAAGTAGTGGCGCTGCGCCATGAAGTACGCGCGCAGCGACTGTTTGGCCTCCGACTGCTTGCTGCGCGCCTGGTACTTGATGAAGTTCGGAATGGCGAGCGACGCGAGGATGCCGATGATGGCCACCACGATCATCAACTCGACGAGCGTAAATCCCCCCTGTCTGTTCGACATTCGAAGACCGTAACATCGGCGAAACGTCAGTTGTGCGAACTGACAAACTCTGTCAGCCGCTCCGCATCGCCCTCAATCGAGTGAGCCAGTTGGCGCGAGCCCGCCCAAAGTGTCACCCCGCACTGACCCTTTTTGTCACCCTCGGACGTGCGTCAGCGAGGCTTCACCGCGAGGTACGGATGGGCCCAGGGGATCGACGTGACGTGCTCCGCCTGCGCGTGCCGGTGAGTCAGGTACGGATCAGACAGGTGTTCCCGCGCCAGCGCGCAGAGATCAGCCCGCCCCGCCGCGAGAATGGTGTTCGCGTGATCCGCCCCCTGAATCGCGCCCACCGCCATCACCTTGAGGCCGGTGGCCACCTTCACCGCCTCGGCGAACGGCACCTGGTACATGCGGCCGTACTCCGGCTTCGACTCCGGCACGTTGCCCGCGGTCGACACGTCGATGACGTCGCAGCCCAGCTGCTCCAGCCGCTTCGCCAGCTCTACGGTGTCTTCGATGGTCTGGCCGGTGGGCCCCAGCCAATCGGTGGCCGACACCCGCACGCCCAGGGGCTTCTCCTGCGGCCACGCGTCGCGCACCGCCTCGAAGATCTCCAGCGGGTAGCGCATGCGCTTCTCCAACGAGCCGCCGTACGCATCACTGCGGTGATTGCTCAGCGGTGAGAGGAACGTGGAGAGCAGATACCCATGCGCCATGTGCAGCTCGAGAAAATCGAAGCCGCAGCGATCTGCCCGAATCGCCGCGTCGACGAAACAGTGCTTCACCCGCGCGAGATCGCCTGCGTCCATCTCCTTGGGCACCGGCGCGCTGGGCTTGTAGGCCAGCGCAGACGGGGCGATGGCCTTCCACGGCGATTGATCAGACTGCAGCGGCGCATCACCTTCCCACGGCTTGCCCCAGCTCGCTTTGCGCCCCGCGTGCGCCAGCTGCATGCCGATGCGCGCCGAAGAATGCGTCTTCACGAAGTCGACCACCCGCTTCCACGCGGCGGCCTGCACGTCGTTCCACAAGCCCGCGCAGCCGTGCGTGATGCGGCCCTCTTCGGACACGTCGGTCATCTCGGTGATGACCAGCCCCGCGCCGCCCATCGCCCGACTGCCCAGGTGCACCAGGTGCCAATCGTTCGGCACACCCTCGGTGGCGGAGTACTGGCACATGGGCGAGACGACCACCCGGTTGGGCAACGTCACCGAGCGCAGCTTCAACGGCGCGAACAGCGGCGGCGGTGCACTCCCGTCGTGATTGCGCGGCGTGCCGTACGTCTTCGCGAGCTGCTCATCGACCGCGTGCACCAGCCCCGGGTCGCGCGTGCGCAGGTTGTCCCAGGTGATGCGCTTGCTGCGGGTCATCAGGTTGAAGGTGAACTGCTCCGCTGACTGGCTCACGTAGCGCGCGGCGTTCTCGAACCACTCCAGGCTGGTCTGCGCGGCGCGCTGCACCCGGATGGTCTCGGGTTTACGGGCGCTCTCGTAGGCCTCGAGCGACTTCTCCACGTTGAGGCCGTGGGCCTTCAGCGCGGCGTGCAGCGCGATGGCGTCTTCCATCGCCAGCTTGGTGCCCGAGCCGATGGAGAAATGCGCCGTGTGCACCGCGTCACCCATCAACACCAGGTTGCCCCGGCGCCACCGCTCGCAGCTGACGGTGGGGAAGGTGCGCCAGATGGATTTGTTGGCGCACAACGGGTGGCCGTCCAGCTCGTCCTTGAACAAGGTCTCCAGGAACACCACCGACTGCGCCTCGCTCATGGTGTCGAGGCCGGCCCGCTTCCACACATCTTCCCGGCACTCGACGATGAAGGTCGAACGCGCGCCCGAGGGCTGCATGGGTTCTTTGGTGAACGGATACGCGTGCACCTGGAAGAGCCCGTACTGCGTCTCCTTGAAGAGGAAGGTGAAGGCGGTGAGCGGTTTGCTGGTGCCCAGCCAGGTGAACTTGCACTTGCGCCAGTCGACGTGCGGCTTGAAGTCGGCGGCGTACCGTTCGCGCAGCGGGCTGTGCACGCCGTCGCAGCCGATGATCAAGTCGGCGTCGGGCAGCGGGTCGACGGGCAGCTCCTTCGAGAAGGTGAGCTTCACGCCGAGCTGTTCGCAGCGCTGGTGCAGCAGCTCGAGCAGGTCCTTGCGCGCCAGGCCGCAGAACCCGTGGCCGGTCGAGACCGTGGTCTTTCCACGCACCGTGGTCTCGATGTCGTCCCAGTAGGCGAAACGCGACTCGATGGCGGCGAGGCTCTCGGGGTCGGCCTCGCGGAAGTTGCCCAGCGTCTCTTTCGAGAAGACGACGCCCCAGCCGAACGCGTCATCGGGTTTGTTCTTCTCGAACACCTCGATGTCCGCGTGCGGGAACGACTTCTTCATCAACAATGAGAAATAGAGCCCTGCCGGGCCGCCGCCGATGCTGACGATGCGCATGGCGCAGGGGTCTACTCCGTCAGCGAGGCGCGCGCCTGCCGGCTGCCAGCAGACCCAGCACACCGCACAGGCCCAACCCCGCGAGCAGCAGGCCCCCCTTCAACCGCGGCACTTCATAGGTGAAGACCACCTGATGGGTGCCCGGCGTCAAGAGCACGCCCCGCACCAGCGCGTTGGTGATGAGAATGGCCGCCGGCTGACCGTCGACCGTGGCGCTCCAGCCGTCGGCCGCGAGGTCATTGAGCACCAACAGGCCGGGGCCGCTCAGGCGCGCCTCGAGTGCCAGCAGGTCGACTTCATCCTGGAGCCACGACACCTCACCCACCGCGGCCTCGGACGGTGCGGGGAGCGTGCCGAGCACGAGCGGGTGCAGGCGGGCCGCGGCAGGGTCGGCCTTCAAGCGGGCGATGAGCTCCGGCGGCTGGGGGATGCCCCGTGGGCTGGCCACAAAAGCGCGGGGCGCCGCGGGCAGGGTGAGGTTGCTCCCATCAGCCAGCAGGGCGAGGTCGAAGCCGTAGAGCGGGGCGAGGGGCCGCGTGTCGGAGAGCGTCCAGCCGAAGAGCAGGCGCTCCCGCTTCGGGGCGAGGGGCAGGTTGGCGGAAAGGCCGAACGCCGCGCGGTGGTGCAGCGCACCCAGGTCGCCCGCCAGCTCCGTCATCTCTTCTGCCGCCCAGCGCTGCAGGCTGGGTTCATCGACCGGTACGCTGCGGCTGGCGCGTTCGATCCACACCCGGCCGGTGCCCGGCAGCGCAGGCGGCGCCTCGAGCGTCACGCTCAACAAGCCCAGCGGCACGCGCCACAAGGTGACCACCAGCAGCAAGGGCACCAACCAGACCGCGCGGGAAGACCTGGGCACGAGCCACAACGTTGCCAACCCCGCCGCCGAAAGCAGCAGCAGGGGCTTCGCCTCGGAGACGAGCCACGAAGCGAGCACCGCCACCAGGGCCACGCCCAGCCCGGGCAACACCGCGCGCGGCGACTTCGCGACCCGCTCCAGGCCGAAGGCGACGGCGGTGGCGAGCCCGAAGCCCAGCAGGGCCAGGTGTTTTTCGGGGTAGCGCACCGCGTTCAGGGGCGGCAGCAGGTGACGCAGCCCCAGCTCCAGCCCGCCGTGCACGCCCAGCGCGAGCCACAGCCCGAGCACGCCCAACCCCAGGAACGTCAGCGGCAGCCGTTGCCGGGGCACGCTCAGCGCCAGCGCGATGGCGGGGATGCCGAGCAGCACCGACTCCGCCCAGCGCCCGGGTTCGTGCAGTGACTGCACCGAAGGTGAGGTGCTCGCAGCAACGCCGCCGAGCAGCTCAGGCAAGCGCTCCGGGTGGAGCGCCCAATACGAGGCGAGAAACGAAGGGTCGCGAAAGTTCGCCACGATGCTCTGTGCATGGTGCGCCGAAGCCGGGAGCAGCTCGGGCGCCGCGAGCAGCCCGGCCAGCACCGCGGAGAGCAGCAGCCAGGGAACCCGACGCACCACGCCGTGGCCGACCGCGAGCGCCAGCACCACCACGGCCGCGAGCAGGGTGGTGGCGGCATCACCTCCCAGCGGAATGAGCGCCCAGCAGACGGCGAGGGCGGCAGCAGCAGACCCGGGCCGCGGGGCGGTGAGCACCCGCGAGGCGAAGAGGGCTACCCACGGGAGCATGGTCAGCCCGCGGAGGTAGGCGATGTTGCAGGTCAGCGAGAGCGCGTACCCGTTGAGCACCAGCACCAGCGCGCCGGCGACGGCCGCCGCGGCGCTGAGCTTCAAGTGCCGTGCGAAGAGCACCTGGCCGACGAGGCCCACCAACACCGCGCCCGCGATCTCCAGCCGCAGCGCGAGCGCCTCGTCGAGCACGAGGTAGAGCAGGTTCATCGGGTGAAAGGTGCCGGTGACGCCCTGGCCGATGAAGGCGCGGCCGAGGCCCTCCCAGGGAAACCAGCCGGGAAGGTGGCCTGCGCTCACCCGCTCCGCCCAGAAGTGACGCAAGGGCAGGTAGGTGATGAGCAGGTCTCGATAGACCGGCACACCCGGAGTCAGCAGGAACGGACCGAACAACACCCCCCACAACCCGAGCGCGACGGAGATCGCGACGCGCGTCTCGCGGCGTTCGTCAGACGGGGCGTCGGCCTGCATGCCGCCCCTCTACTCCACGCCGTGCTCTGATGGAGCCATGCACTCGTTGCTTCTCGCGGTGATTCTCTCGACCGAACCGGCTCCCGCGCCTGCGCTCTCGTCGCTCTCTGGCCTCAACGTGAAAGCGCTCAAGCCCTGGCTGCTCGAGCAACTGCCGTCGCTCGCTCAGTGCGTGCTGCCGCGGGTCGGTGAAAGCGACGACCTGGTGACGGTGCAGGCGCAGTTCGCGAAGGCGCCGGAGGTCTCGGTGCTGAAGGTCGAGTCGGCGGTGAGTGACGTGGCCTGCGTGCGCGGGGTGGTGGAGCGCTGGAAGCGCGATTCGAAGCAGCCTTCGGCGGGCTCGTTCAGCTTCAAGTACCGCTTCAGGCCGAACGAGGCGCAGCGGGCGGCCTTCGCGACGCAGGCGCAGCGCTCGTTCGCCACGATGTGTGAAGCCTTGCCGAAGGTGCTCACGAGAGAGAGCGTGCGCGCGGCCTTGAAGGACCTGCCGGTGGGCGCGCAGGTGGTGCTGGAAGACGCGGTGATGGACGCCGAATCACTGCCGGCAGACCAGGTCTCCGTGGCCTTGTCGCGAGCGTTGCGAGACGCAGCCGCGACCTACCAAGCGGCTCAGTGCATCAGGCCCTGATCCCCCTCTCCCTTCGGGAGAGGGTCGGGGTGAGGGGCCAATCAAGCAACCCAGGTGAGCCCCTCACCCGGCCGTTGGCCGACCTCTCCCCGCTCGCGCAGGGAGAGGTTTCACCCTCAAGGCACCGCGGCCACGTCGACGACTGCCCGATAGAGAATCTCCAGCCCGCGGTGCACGTTCTTCACGCTGACCCGCTCATCGCGGCCGTGAAACGTGGCCAGCTCTTCGGGCGTGATGTCGAAGGGCACGAACCCGTACGCGCGCGCGCCCTTCGCCCGGGCGAGAATCGAATCGGTATACCCCGGTGAAATCACCGGCCCGGCCACCGCGTCATCGCGCCCTTCGACCGCGTGCCGCGCCAGCGCATCGAAGAACGGATCATCGGTCTCCGACACCGCGGCCTCGAACGCCTGCAGCACCTCGAACTTGATGCCGGGCAGATCTTTCACCAGCGCCTCCAGCTCCTCCTGCATCGCCTTGGGGGTGGTGCCCGGGAGCAACCGGCAATCCATGATCGCCGCGGTCTGCGAAGGAATCACGTTGGGCGCGCTGCCTTTGCCCTCGAAGCCGGTGATCTGGCAGGTATCGGTCACGCCGGCCCGGGTGGTGGGCTTGGCGAGCAGCTTCTTCATCGCGAAGGTGTCGACCAGTGACGGGTGCTGCATCACGAAGCCGGTGAAGCCGCCGTTCTTCTCGCCCACCCGGCGCATCAGCTCGTACATCGCGGGCTGAATGCGCGGCCTGGCCTGACGTGCGGCGAGCTTCTCCATCGCGGCGACCAATCGCATCGGGGCGCGGTTGTCGGTCGGCGTGCTGCCGTGACCTGCTTCGCCTTCAGCGGTGACGCGCAGCCAGAGAATGCCCTTCTCGCCGACCGAGATGGCGAACGCGGTCTGGTTCTCGGTGAAGAGGCCGCGAATGCCCATGCCGCCTTCGTTGATGACATGGCTGCACTGCAGCTCGTCCCACAGCGGGCCGGTGACGAGCTTCATGCCGCCTTCACCGACCTCTTCATCAGCGACCGCCAGCAGAATGACGTCGCGGTGCAGCGGCACGTTCTTGCGCGACAACCAGCGGAACACCTGCAGCTCGAGCGTGCCCATGCCCTTCATGTCGAGCGCGCCGCGGCCCCAGATCATTCCATCGACCAGCGCACCGGAGAGCGGCCCTTGATCCTTCGGCCACAGCTCGGTCTCGGCGGGCACGGTGTCGATGTGCGAGAGCAGACACAGCGGCTTCTCACCTGACGGCTTGGTGGCCTTGAGCCGCGCGATGAGCGAGCCGCGGCCGGGCGCGAACTCGTGCACCTGCGACTCGATGCCATCTTTGGCGAGCTCGGCCTTGAGGTACTCGGCGCCGATGGTCTCGTTGCCGGGCGGGTTGATGGTGTCGAGGCGCAGGTAGCCGCGCAACACGTCGACCGCTTCGTCACCGGCCTTGGTGAAGTCGAGCCCTTCGACGTGCTTCTCCACGCCGGGAGGCGCGGTGTGGAGCGCGCGCGGTGCACCAGCGCAAGAGAGCAGCAGCACGAGGGACACCTGAAGGATCCGCATGGCCGCGACTCGTAACCGGTCCTCCGCTCCTAAGGAACAGC
>JANODF010000922.1:0-2276 GCA_031412555.1 Archangium sp.
CCGGAAGAGATCGCCGAGAAGATGGAGCTCCCGCTCGACAAGGTCCGCAAGGTCTTGAAGATCGCCAAGGAGCCCATCTCGCTGGAGACGCCCATCGGTGAAGAGGAAGACTCTCACCTGGGCGACTTCATCGAAGACAAGGCGCACGTGAAGCCCGACGAGGCGGTCATCAACATGAACCTGGCCGAGCAGACCCGCAAGGTGCTCGCCACGTTGACGCCCCGTGAAGAGAAGGTGCTCCGCATGCGCTTCGGCATCGGCGAGAAGTCGGACCACACGTTGGAAGAAGTGGGTCAGGACTTCGAGGTGACGCGCGAGCGCATTCGTCAGATCGAAGCGAAGGCGCTGCGCAAGCTGCGTCACCCGTCACGCAGCAAGCGCCTGCGCAGCTTCGTCGAAGGCCAGTAAACCAACTCTTTCCCTCTCCCTTCGGGAGAGGGTCAGGGTGAGGCAAAACCTCGAGGCCGCCACTCAGTCGATGAGGGCGGCCTCAGTTCTTCCTGAAACCTACTTCTGCACCTGCGCCTTGAAAGCGGCATGGCACGACATGCAGTTCTCCATCACGAGCGAAAACTTCTCGTGGGTGCCGCTCATCTCGTTCGCCTTCGCCGCATCTGAGAGCGCCTGAGCGTTCTTCCGCAGCTCGTCCTGCAGCTCGAAGAACCGCGGCGGCAGCTTCATGGCCGGCCCCGAGGTGGCGTCGAGCCGCGGCTGGTTGGCGATGTCCTGCGCGAGCCGCTGCACCTCGGGCAACCGCACGGTGGCCACCGCAATGGAGAGATCCTTCAGCTCCTTGCCGTGGTGCTTCATCTTCGACTTGAGGAACGCCTTCGACTCTTCGGAGACGGTGCCCCACTCGAGCTGCTTGGCAGCCTTCTTGGTGTTGGCGTCGGGGAAAATGCTGCCTTGGGCAAACGCCGGGGCAGCGAGAGCAGCGACCAGGAGAAGAGAGGTTCGCATGCACGAAAGAAATGCATCACACATGCCCTCATCTAAACGCCCTCAAGTGCCGGGAACAAGCTCGGCGACTGGCGCAACATTTGCGGGGCGAGTGGCCACCAGCCTCTGGCAGCGCAAAAGCACCTGCTCCGAGAGTTTCTTCGCCGCGTCGGTGATCATCGCGCGGTGCATGTCGGCGAGGGTGCTGGGCACGTTGGGCGGCAACGACATCTTCTCCTGCCGCACGCGCTCGTTGACGGTGAAGAGAATGGTGCCGGTCTTCACGTCGAAGAGCGTGGCCTCGAGCACGCCAGCCGACTCGATGGTGGTGCCGGGCAAGATGAACGCGCCAATCAGCGTGATGAAGCCGGCGGCGAAGCCATTGGGGCGCGTCGCGTCTTCGAAGCGGTGCCGGTAGAGCAACACGTACTCGGTGCGGTAGCGCGCGGCGAGCTCACGCAGACCCGCGGTGCCCGAGGTGCTCGGCCAGTCGGCGCTGATTTCAGAGGCGAGATCGAACAGGCCGCTGCCTTCGAGCGCCGCGGTGAGCGTGGCCGGAGCGGCCTCGACGGGAACCGCGTCATTCGGTGCGTAGCCCGTGCTCACCGGCAACACGCCGATGCGGGCGTGCTCCTCGAGGAAGATGGGCGCCGCGAGGATCTGCCGCAGCTCGGCCTCACCCACGCCCATGCGGTCGCGGCTGAAATGATTCTCTTCGAGCACCTGGGCAGGCGCCGACAAGGCATACGGATGCAGCGTGGGCGTGGCGGCCCTCGACATCGCGCAGCCAGTGGAGAGGACGGCGAAGAGGATCGGGAGCGCTTTGTTCATGGGAGGAACAATGCGATGCCTCCTCGCGCGCGGCTCCACGGCGGGTTCACGACACCTTCACGGTTCCTTCATGAAGAAGAAGACGACGACGCTCTCTCCCTGGTTGACCGCGGTCGAACGCGCGGTGCGGAGCATTCCGAGAGGGCAGACCGCGAGCTACGCGCGGGTGGCCTTGATGTCGGGCAAACCCGGTGCGGCGCGGGCGGTGGTGCGGGCGCTGCACACGTTGGAAGGCATTGCCTGGTGGCGGGTGCTGCGCAGTGACGGCTCGTTGGCGCCGCAGGTGGCCACAGCGCAGGCGCGGCACCTGGCCAAAGAAGGCGTGACGCTGGTGCGATCGAAGAGCGGCAAAGTTCGCGTCTCGACGAAGTTCCCAAAGAAATGAGCTGGGCCGGTCCTTCCTGAAGAGCGACGAATTTCTCGTCGCGAAACCAGGAGCACCGCATGTTCGCCCGTCTCACCACCGCCCTCTTCGTCGTCTCCTCGCTCGTGCTGCTGGCCTGCCC
>JANODF010000923.1:0-3254 GCA_031412555.1 Archangium sp.
GGGGGGGTTTGGGGGGGGGTTGGGCCCCCGTTCGGAGCACCCAGGTAAGCCCCTCACCCGGCCTGCCGGCCGACCTCTCCCCGCGAGCAGGGAGAGGTGAACAACTCCTCAGTCTTCGCTGCGGGTCACCTTGAACGAATCGAGCACCGCCTGCGACGCGCGCGAGAGGTACTTGCCCTTGCGCACCAGGATACCGATGGGCCGCGTGAACCCCGGCTCGTTGAACGCTTTGATCACCAACGTACCGCTGGCCACTTCCCGCTGAACCGTGGGCACCGGCAGCACCGACACACCCAGACCCAGCTCGACCGCGCGCTTGATGGTCTCGACGTTGTCCATCTCCATGGTGGGGTTGAGCTCGAGGCCCTTGTCGCGGAACAGCTTGTCGATGCCCTTGCGTGAAGGCGCCTCGCGATCGAACGCGATGAACGGCAGCCCGGGAATGGCGGTCATCGCCACCTTGCCCTTGCTCGCCAGCGGGTGACCCGGCGGCAGCACCAACGCCATCTTGTCTTCGCGGAACGGCACGATGTCCACGCCAGCGCGCGGCTGGGGATACGCCACCAGCCCCAGGTCGGCCGCACCCAGAATCACGTCGTCGTACACCTGATCACTGCGCCGGTAGGCGAGCCGCACGTTCACCTTGGGGTGCGCGCGCAGGAGCTCCTTCTGAATGGTGTGCAGCTCGTGCAGACCCACCGAGTAGATGCACGACACGTTGCAGGTGCCCGAGACCTCGGTGGCCTGCTCACGGATCTCGCCTTCGACTTCCGAGAACCGGGCCAGGATCTCCTTACAACCTCTGAACAGGCGCTCGCCCGCCGGAGTGGGGGTCACCTGCCGGGCGCTGCGCGACAACAGCCGCTGCTCGTACCGGTTCTCCAGGGCGCGAATCTGCTGGCTGACCGCGGATTGGGTCACGTGGTTGAGCTGCGCGGCGCGGGAGAACGAACCCGTTTCGACCACGTCGACGAACATCTTCAACGATTCCAGCTGCATGAGTTTCACTCCTCGGTGGGGAGCCATTGATTAGCGATGCTCAGGTATTAGCGCAAGTGAAGTGAAACCCGGCCGTGTGGGGCGGTGTCCGGAGCGCTCATGCTCGCTCTCCTGTTCGTCGCGCTCGCTGCTGCACCGGCTCAGTCACGCCTGCCGCTGAAGACCCTGGTGCTCTACGAAAACGGGGTGGGGTATTTCGAACGGCGGGGGGCGGTGACCTCAGGTTCGGTGGCCGAAATTCCCCTCGAACCAGGCCAGCTCGACGACGCGCTCAAGTCGCTGGTGGTCGTCTCGACCCAGGGAGTGGCGTCCGTCGAGTTCGCGCCTCCACTCTCGGCTGAAGCCGCGCGCGCGATGGCCGGGTTGCCCGAACGCAGCCAGCAGGCGTCGCTCTCCAACCTGTGCCGCAGCCTCACCGGCGTGGAGGTGGAGATTCGCCGCGAGAGTGGACCGGTGGTGAAGGGCCGGGTGATCGAGGTGTCCGAAGAGGCGCTCTCCCGCGAAGACAAGGAGGGCAAACCCATCGCGGAGCCGACGCTGCTGGTCTTCGGCGAAGCGGGGCTGGCCAAGGTGCCCCTGCGGGTGATCGAAGCCGTTCGTCCCGTCGGCAGTCAGGTCGCGCTCGCGTGGAGCCGCGCGGTGGGGGCGACTGCATTGCAGCCCGAACGCGAGCGGCTGGTGGTGCGGGGTGCTTCGGGCGCGGGTCAGGTGGCGGTCGGCTACACCACCGAGGCTCCGGTGTGGCGCACCACCTACCGCCTGGTGATGGGCAAGAAGCAGTCACGGCTGCAGGGCTTCGCGCTGGTGCACAACGACAGCGATGAAGCGTGGGATGGCGTCAAGGTCACGCTCGCGTCGGGTCACCCGACCTCGTTCCTCTTTCCGCTCGCAGGGCCGCGGTATGGCCGGCGCGAGCTGATGTCTCCGCAAGACGGTCTCGACACCGCACCTCAACTGGCCACGAAGGAAGCGCGCGAGCACCTGCGCGGTGAAGGCGAGTGGGCGGGCCTGAGCGGTACGGGCATGGGCGGTGGTGGTTCGGGCGCGGGGTACGGCGCGCTGGGCGCGGGCCGGATGGGCACCATCGGCCATGGCTCGGGAACCGGTTCGGGCTTGAGCTCGACCGTGCTCGAAGATGGCCCCACGCCGATCGAGCCGGCCGCGGTGAGCGAGGCGGGCGATCTGTTTCTCTATTCGGTCAAGGAGCCCGTGGTCCTGGGTGCACGGAAGAGCGCGCTGTTGCCCATCATCGACGGCAGCACCAAGGCCGAGCGGGTGACCTTGCTCGATGGCGAAGGCCGGGTGTTCACCGCAGTGCGCCTCGAAAACACCACGCCGCTCACCCTCGAGGGCGGCACGTTGTCCGTGTACACCGATGGTGCGTACACCGGAGAGACGCAGGTGGATCGCGTGAAGCCGGGTGAAGTGCGCGTGCTCCGGCATGGTGAGGATCTCGACCTCGAGGTCACCCGCAGCTCCTCGCGGCAAGAGGGCAACCCGCGCAAGGTGAAGGTGGTGGGCGTCGAGGGCAACCGGCTGCTCGAAATCACCCGCGTCGATCGCCTGGTGCATCGGGTCGAGTTCACCTCGCGCACCGACGTGCCGCGTGCGGTGTTGGTCGAGCTGAGCGAGCAGAAGTACCGCGTGGTGTCGGGTGGTGAAGAAGACGTGCGGTCACCTGGCCAGCCGCGGTTCGGTCGCATTCTGGTCAAGCCGAAGGCCTCTGAGACGGTGGAGTTGGTGGAGGAGGGCGGGGTGGTCGAGCGCATTCCGGCCGCTCAGCTCAGCTCGGCCCGGTTGGCGATGGTGCTCACCAAGCAGATGCCGGATGAGGCGAAGGCGCTGCTGACTTCGCTGAAGGCCGAGATCACCAAAGCGGAGAACGCGCAGGCGAAGGTGGCGATGCTCGACGTGCGGATGCGGGAGATCGAAAGCGACCTCGCGCGCACGAGGGAGAACCTGGGCGCGGTGGGCAAGGCGGGCGCGGCCGATGCGGCGAAGAAGCTGGGGGAGAAGCTGCTCGCACTCGAGGAGACGCTCACCGCGCTGCGCCGGGAGCGCGAGACTACCGCACAAACCAGCGCTGCGATCCGAAGCACATTGATCAGCTCGAGATGATGACCTCTCCCTTCGACAGCGGGGAGAGGTCGGTCCGCAGGACCGGGTGAGGGGCTCGGCTGCGGTGCTCGAACGGCCCCTCACCCCGACCCTCTCCCCGCTTCGCAGGGAGAGGGAGAACTACATCGACCACTGAA
>JANODF010000924.1:0-5449 GCA_031412555.1 Archangium sp.
GCGGGCAACGGGCGCGATCCCGATTGTGGCAACCGGTCGCCGGGGGGCGGGGGCGGCGGCAGCGTGGGGCGCATTCGGTTCAACGCGCTGACCGCTTGTGACGTGAGCGGGTGGGCGCTGGTGAGCCCCCAGGCGAACGCCACCTCGAACTGCCGCGACGACTGAGCTGTATTTCAATCGTGTCGGAGCGGTGTTTGATTCGCTGCCATGCCGAGCTTTCAGTGGAAGGGCGAGGGTCTCAAGGCGGTGACGCCGGTGCTTTCGGCGCGGGGCTGGGTCGTGGGCGCCAGTGGGGTGCAGGTGGTGCGCACCGCGCGGGCGCAGGTGCCCGAGGTGCACGGCGCGTGGATCTGGGTGTGCGGCGAGCGGCCGGGGCCCCGGTTGCTCCAGGCGGCCGTCGATCAAGGTGCGCTCGACGTGATGACCCTGGAGAAGGGCTGGGAGGTGCGGCTGCTGCACCGGCTCGAAGAGACGCTCACCCCTGAACCACCGCTGCCCGCCGTGAAGGACTTCGTGGCCGTGAGCGCCGCCGCGAAGGGGCTCTTGCGAAAGCTCCACCAGGCCGCGCAGACCGCCATGCCGGTGTTGCTCACCGGCGAGACGGGCACTGGCAAGGAGGTCGCTTCGCGTCTGATTCACCAATGGTCGGTGCGGCGCGCGCGCACCTTCGTGCCCATCAACTGCTCGGCGATTCCCAACGAGCTGATGGAGGGCGAGCTCTTCGGCTACGTGCGCGGCGCGTTCTCCGGAGCGACGCGCGACTACGACGGCCAGCTCACCGCGGGTGAAGGCGGCACGGTGTTCCTCGACGAGATCGACGACACCCCGATGGTGCTGCAGAACAAGCTGCTGCGCGTGCTGGAGGATCGCGTCATCTCGCGCCTCGGCGAGAACGTGTGGAAGAAGGTCGACTTTCGCGTGGTGGCCGCGAGCAACCGCGACCTGAAGCAGCTGATCAATCGGGGCGAGTTCGGGGCTGATCTCTTCGAGCGACTCTCCACCGTGCAGGTGGTCTTACCCCCGCTGCGCGAGCGCCCGGAGGATCTGCCTGCCCTGGTCATTCAGCTCGTCGACCGTTTCTACGGGGAAGACCCGCTGGCGGCGAAGCGGGGCCGGGTTCACCACGTCACCCCCGAAGCGCTCGAGCTGCTGGGTGCGTATGGCTGGCCGGGCAACATCCGCGAGCTGCGAAACGTGGTGTTCGGCGCGCTGGTCGCCAAACGCACCGGTGAATCGTTGCTGGTGTCTGATCTGCCCCGCCGGTTGTGGGCGCGGGTCGACGAGCCTGATCCGGCCGAGCACACCCTGGAGGCGCGGCTGGCGGCGGGCGGTTTCAATCTCCGGCGCGAAGTGGAGAGCCTCGAGCGCCGCGCCCTGGAGCTCGCGCTGCGGCGCACTCACGGCAACGCCTCGGAAGCTGCCAGATTGCTGGGCGAAGTCGGCCGGGGGGCTGCAAAAGACCCAGGGGGCACGGTGCGAACGATGATGAAGCGGCTGAAGTTGGGGCGGGCGGAGTAACTCTCGGAGGCGCAGGTGGGAACTGCCGGCTACTCATTGAGACGGGATATCTTGGAAATGGGCCGCCGGTTCACAGCTCTCGTCGATGCGCTCACGCCTGCTCAGGCGACCGACGACGAGACCGATCGCGCTCGTTTTCTGGTGCAGATCTGGCTGTTGCTGCTCGCGGCCTCGGTCGCCTTCGTGCCCCTCAATCTCATGTCGAAGATGTGGGGGCAGCTGGGCCTCATGTGCTGCGTCTTCCTGGCGGCTGGCTCGATCCTCTTCCTGCTGCGCAGTTCCGTGAAGCTGATTCTCGTCACGCACCTCTCGCTGGTGACCCTCACGGTCATCTTCGGGGCCTCGGCGCTGATGCAGACCCCGGCCGACGTCACCAATCTCCTCACCCTGGTGCTGGTGCCGCTGATCGCGAGCTACCTGCTGGTGCGCCGCAGCTTCATCTGGGTGGTGGCCGCCAGCGCAACGGGAGCGGTCGCCCTCACGCTCGCCTCGCATGGCATCACCGTTCCCGTGACCGACCCGGAGCCCGTGGCCAGCGCCGCGTTCAACATCGCGGTGAACGTGATCTCCTCGTGGGTACTGACCCGGCGCTTCGATCAACTCCGACGCAACTCGCTCGAGCGCATGCAGCAGGCCGATCGCGCCAAGACCACCTTCCTGGCCACCGTGGGTCACGAGATCCGCACGCCCATGAACGGTGTGCTGGGCATGACCGAGGTGATGTTGCAGGAGCCGCAGACGCCCACGCAGCGTGATCAACTCGAGGTGATCCAGCGCAGCGGCCGGGGCCTGGTGTCGTTGATCAACGACCTGCTCGATCTCACCCGGCTCGAGGCCCGCAAGCTGGACGTCGACGAAGCGCCGTTCGATCTCGACGCGGTGATCAAGGATCTCGAGGTGCTGGCCCGTGGTCACGCCACCGCGAAGGGCCTGTCGCTCGTATTGGAGCGCGGCCCCGGCATCCCCCGCATCACGCGCGGAGACGGCCATCGGCTCACCCAGGTGCTGAACAACCTGGTCAACAACGCCATCAAGTTCACCGACGCGGGTGAGGTGCGCATCTGCGTGAAGATGCATGGGAAGAAGGTTCGCTTCGAGGTGAGTGACTCGGGCATCGGCATCACCCCCGAGGTGCTCAAGCGGCTGTTCCGGCCCTTCGAGCAGGCCGACGGCTCGTCCACCCGGCGCCATGGCGGCACTGGCCTGGGGCTCGCCATCTCGAGTCAGCTGGTCAACCTGATGGGCGGCCGCATCGAGGTCCAGTCGGTACCCGGCAAGGGGTCGACCTTCGGCTTCACCTTGCCGTGCCCGCCCGCGCAGCTCCCGCCGGCGAAGGTGATCGCGCCCGTGGTGATGGAGACGCGCAGCCGCCGGGTGTTGGTGGTCGACGACAACCCGGTCAACCTGCGCGTGGCTTCCAGCCTGGTGGAGAAGGCGGGCTTCGTTTCATTACGCGCCACCAGCGGCCGCGAGGCGCTCGAGATGATGAGCGCAGGCGACGTCGCGTTGGTGCTGATGGATTGTCACATGCCCGAGATGGATGGTTTCGAAGCCACCGAGCGCATCCGGCGGCTGCCGCTGGGTCTGCAGTTGCCCATCGTCGCGCTCACGGCCTCAGCCACGCCCGACGACGTGGAAGCCTGCCGGCGCGCGGGCATGAATGAGGTGTTGGCCAAGCCCATCCACCTCGACACGTTGCGCGAAGTGTTGGCCCGCCTGCTGGGGAGCTGAGTCTCAGAACTGAAAGATCGAGAGCGCCGTGCCGTACGCACTCGCGCGATCGAGCACGGCCCAGTCGATCAAGAACATCACCAGCCCCTGCACCGCGAAGCCCAGGCCCAGCCCGAGCATCAGGTCGTTCTTCTGCAACGCGCCCACGCCCGCGACCACGCCGCCCCCCGCGCTGATCACCCCTTCCACCGCGAGCAGGATCGGCTGAAACCGGTTGGTGATGCGGGCCACGCGCTCGCGTTCACTGCGCGCGAACTCGGCGGGGTTGGCGCTGAGCGCGGCGTCGAGCGAACGCTCCTTGCCGTACGAGCTGAGCGCGAAATAGAGCCCCGCCACCACCTCGAGCACGCCGAAGCTCAAGTTCACCCAGCCGGCGCCCCGGCCCAGCTCGGTGTTGCTGCTCAGCAGCAAAGACCCCGCGACGAGTGAGCCCACGCCGGAGCCGGTGAACGGCACGAAGCCCGAGAGCCGCTCGCCCCGGTAGTACTCGTGCATCTGCAGTCGAACCTGATCAGTGGGCGTCAGCACGGGTGATGCTTCCTGAGCGAACGCAACCGACGCAGCGAGGGGGAGCAGCAGCAGGAGTCTGGTCATGATTCCGAACTCGTGGCCGGCCGGGGAAGTGTGACGACGAACTCCGCGCCGCCGCCGCTGCGATCCTTCACCACCACGCTGCCACCGTGCGCCTGCGCGACCAGCTTCACCAGGTACAGGCCCAGCCCATGCCCCCTTCGCGCGCCCGCCTTCTGCAGGGTGATCGACCCGAACATGTCGAACAGCTCGCCCTTCAAGAAGTCAGGCACGCCGGGGCCGCGGTCGGCCACCACCAG
This sequence comes from Archangium sp., assembly GCA_031412555.1. Classification (GTDB taxonomy): domain Bacteria; phylum Myxococcota; class Myxococcia; order Myxococcales; family Myxococcaceae; genus Archangium_A. Next base: position 4,080 of record JANODF010000924.1, read on the forward strand.
CGTCACCGCTTGCGCATCGCCGGTGATCGACACGTCGACCATTTCGTTGGTGTGGCGGAAGGCGTTGATCAGCAGGTTCTCCAACGCGCGCTGCACCAGCTTGGCGTCGATCTCCATCGTGGTGTCGCCCGAGTCGAGCTGCTGCACCTTCACCCGGCCCTCCATCGCGGCGGTGCGCAGGGTCTCGATCACCGTGGCAGCCAGCGCGCTCAAGTCGGTGGGCACGCGCTCGAGCGCGAGTTTGCCCTGCTCGAGCATGCGCACCTTGAGCAGATCTCCGACCGCTTCCATCACCCGGTCGAGCGCGTTCTTGCCGAGCCGGAAGATCTCGCGATCCTCCTCCACCACGTTCGCCTCGAGCAGCTGGAAGGCGCCCTTCACGGCGGTGAGCGGGTTGCGCAGGTCGTGCACCATGAGCGCGGTGAGGTCGTCTTTGAGCGCGTAGAGATCGGTGAGCGCGGAGAGCTGCGAGCGAATGAGCTGCTCCTGCCGGCGCAGCCGCACGAAGTTGTGCACGCGCAGCACCAGCTCGCGGCGATCGACGGGTTTGCTCAGGTAGTCGTCGGCGCCCGCTTCGAGGCCGCGGTTGCGTTGATCCTGTGCGTCGAGCGCGGTGAGCAGCAGCACGGGCAGGGGGCCGCGCGCCTTCTCCTTGAGCTTCGGCACCGCTTCGATGCCGGTCATGCCGGGCATCATCACGTCGATGACCACCACCTCGACGTCGCGCGTGGCGACCAGCTCGATCGCCTGGAACGCGTCTTCGGCTTCGATCACCTCGAAGCGCTGAATGAGCGCGAGGCGAACCAGGCGGCGAATCGCCTCGTCGTCGTCGACCACCAGCACCAGCGGTTTGGGTTCGGTCTCGGCTGACATCGGTCGCAATGATCACCGTTCATCCCGAGCAGAGTCGAGGGATTACGGCCCCTCACCCCGCTTCGCAGGGAGAGGGAGACCGGTCACTTCCGAAGCAGCAGTCCTTCGAAGAAGAAGGCGATCACCGCCAGCGTGATGAGCCACGTCCACAGCGGCGTCGATGACTCAGGGCCTCCGCTGCCTGCCGTGCGCACGGACTCTTCGCCGAGCCATTCGCTCAACGCATCGAGCCCATGCCGAGAGAGGTTGCTGGCTCCCGCATCGATCGCCACTGCGAAGCCCAGCTTCTCCAGCGTCACGCCCTTGGCGTCGACCACTTGATACGGCCCCGGCTCAGGCATCGGCCCACCGATCACGCCGCCACCTTGCGGGAGCGCGGTCAACGCCACCTCTGCGCCTGAGCCCGCCTTCGCCCACGCCGGTGACTGGTTCGCGTCAGGCTTGAGCGTCACCGTCTCGCCCACCTTCGCCCGCACCTCCTCGCGCTCGTCGAGCGT
>JANODF010000925.1:0-13024 GCA_031412555.1 Archangium sp.
GCCTCGAGGATCGTCTGATCAGATCGATAGTTCTGCTCGAGCTTGACCACCTTGCAGCCGGGGTACTCGGTGGGAAACCCGAGGATGTTGTCCACCTCGGCCCCACGCCACCGGTAGATGCTCTGATCGTCGTCGCCGACCACCACCAGGTTCGCCGTGGGTCCTGGGGGCGCCAACGCCTTGAGCAGCGCGTACTGCACCGGGTTGGTGTCCTGAAACTCGTCGACCAGCACGTGCTGAAAACGCCCGCTGTACCGCTTGCGCACTTCTTCGTTGCTGCGGAACAACTCCACCAGCAACAGCAACAGATCGCCGAAATCGACCGCGTTCGCCGACCGCAGGTAGTTCTGGTACTTGCGATAGACGCGCTGCACCGCCTGCTGCTTGGGGTCCTGACCGGGCTCCATCTGATCGGGCAACCGGCCCTGGTTCTTCTCGGCGTCGATCTTCGAGAGGATCTCGCGCGGCGTGACCGAAGCCACGTCGATGCCCGCTTCGCGAATCGCCCGCCGCACCACCTGGAGCTGATCGCCGTCGTCGTAGATGACGAAGTTCCGCTCGAGGCCCACGTTCTCGGCCTCGCGCCGCAAGATGAGCGCCGAGGCGGAGTGAAAGGTGCTCACCGTCAGCCCCTGCGCCAGCGGCCCCAGGATGTGATCGAGACGCTCGCGCATCTCGCGCGCCGCCTTGTTGGTGAAGGTCACCGCCAGAATGCGCCAGGCCGGCACCTTGCGATCGCGCACGAGCGACGCGATGCGGCGGGTGATCACCCGCGTCTTCCCCGAGCCGGCGCCCGCCAGGACCAGCAACGGCCCCTGCTGGTGCAGCACGGCGTCTCGCTGCGGCTCGTTCAGATCTTCGAGGAAGTCGTCCACGCCCATGGAGAACCACGCTGGCGCTGCGGAATCAACAGCGCACAGACCGTTCGCATCGGGCGCAGTCGAGATGCCACCTGTGCTTCGTACGGCAAGTGACCGGGGGAACACCGGGCCCCCTTTGGCCGTACCTGCACATCCACTGGAGGCCCTGCCTGTCGTGGCCAACTGGCTCACCGATGCTGTTTGCATCAGAGCCGCGCGTCTCGCATGGTTCGCGCCCATGCCTCCCGCGCCCCCTGCACTTCGACGACTCCTCGGCTCCGACGAGGAGGGCCTGGTGCTCCGCCCGGATGGCGTCGCCGAGTGGGTTGACGTGAAGGGCTCGAGCACGCCGGCTTTGCAGGTCGCGACCAAGCGAGAGGAGTACGAGAAACACTTCGCACAAGCCGCGCTCCCGGGAGAGCTTCGCGTCGCGCTCCCAGGCAAGACGGTATGGTGCGTCGTCATGCGCTGGGGCGCCGTCGTGTTCGTGCAGCGGGCGGCGTGTGACCCACGCCAGGAGCGGGCCTTCGTCGAAGCCGAGGCCGTCATCAGCTGCCCCAGCGTCGAGTGGGCACAGCGCCTCGTCTCGGCAGAGCTCGCCACCAAGGCCTACGCCAGGGCTGGCGACCCCTTCTTTCGGCACGGCCTCGGGCACGAGCTGATGCGTGATGTGCCGAGCGACGACCCTCGCACTGGCGCGGTGCTCGTTCGCAAGTACACGCGTGGCTCCGAGCTCGGGTACGACCAGGACTCGGTGAGCCTCGGGGTTCATGGTTCGAGCCTGGTCTCGTGCGGCACGCAGCCCGAGGTCGAGCAGGTGACCTTCATCCACGAGCATCGCCTGGCGGCCTCTCGCCGACACGAGGGGCACGGCGAGCAGAAGCGGGTCAACCCGCCGGAGTTGCTGACGCGCTGCCCTTCACACGCCGAGGCGGTGGCGGCCTTCTCGGCGCGCGAGCTCGAGCTCTTGAAGAGCGGGTACTCGCTGCGCCGGTTGGTCGCCATCCCCGTCGAGCCGGGGCACGAGCTGGCCGCGCTCCTGCCGTCCAAGGCAAAGTCGACGAAGCGAAAGCCCCCGAAGGAGAAGGCCGCGCCCGCCCCAGCCGAGGCGACCGACGTCGACGCGGTGCTGAAGAAGGGCGCGGTTCGGCGTGGGAGCGCGCTCACGAAGTGTTCGGTCAAGAAGGGCGCTGAGCTCGGTGCGCTCGCGCAGAGCGACGTCTGGACGACGGTCGAGGAGCTCGACGCCGGCGAGTGCCCGGCGCTTATCCTGAGCCCTCGCCTCGTGGCGCTCCGCGTGCTTCGGCAGGCGATTCCGCTGAGCACGCCCTTCGCCACGTGGCCCAGGCGGCCCACCCTCGAGGTGCTCGAGGTGAAGCTCACAGGCGAGTATTACGTTCAACAGCTCGAGAAGGCGAAGCGGGAGGTGGTGGCTGACGCGTGCCTCGAAGACCTCTTCAGCAGCCAAGCCTTTCCAGGCCTCACCCACCTCGACCTCGAGCCTGGCGCCTGGGTCGACCTCGGCCGGCTGCGCTGGGCATCGCACCTGGCCACCCCGCTCGCTCGCCAGCTTCGGTTGTTGACCGTGCGGCTCTCGACCAGCGGCACCTTCAGAGACTGGACCCCCGCGCTGCGCGCCCTCCTCGAGGCCGGCGCCTCACCGCTCGAGCTCGTCATCGACGAGGGGGTTCACGCGCGAAGCTACCGCTTCGAACGAGCCGCCGGCGTCACCGCCGTGACGTTGAAGCGCACCACGCTCGGGCCGAGGCAGGCGGCTGAGCTGGTCAGCACGTGCACAGCCCTCGACGCCTTCACCAAGGTCGGCGCCATCACGCTCGAGGTGCGCGAAGAGACGGCCGAAGGCCTGGCCGCGCTCACCCGCGCGGGCCTCACGGCCAGCAGCAAGCGGCGGTAGAGCCGAGGGTGGTCACATTGGTCGCGCGCTGGCGCAGCATCGCCAGCGCGACGGGCACGGACTGGCAAGTGCGCCGACTTCGACTCGCTCTGGGCCGGCACCTTCACCCGCTGAACTCGCGCGCCCTAGGGTGACAGGGCGGCCACGCCAAACTCGATCGCGAACCACGGCAGGTCGAGCTGGCAGAAGGTCCGCGCGGGGTTGCCGAGCGAATCGAGTGCACAGCCCGGGCCCGTGCAGTCGAAGGACGAGGAGAGCGTGAGCACCGTGTCACCCGAAGTGCCCGCGTCAGGAAAGAAGCCGCAGACCCGGGGCGCGAGCGTGGCGCTGGTGGTGCGCCTCTCCTTCACGTCGCTGGCCGGCGAGGTCTCGACGGTGCGGGTCTGCGTGTTGTCCGGCGGCGGGCCGAAGTCCGACGTGACCTCGATAAGCGGCGCGTCTCCGAGCTGGTACGAGCGCGGCACCACCCGCACCAGCTCGGCAGTCGCCTGCCACACCTCTAGCGCGCGCAGGTTGGGCGTGAGCGTCGTGGTGGGGGTCGGCTGCCCTGCGATGCCGCACCGGGTGTCGAGCCGCGACATCGCGCCGAGGTCGAGGCTCACCAGGAACGTCCTCCCGCCGTCGAGGGGCGCGGTCGCAGGGGCGAGCCAGGGGTCTCGCGCGATCGGCTCGGCGGTGAAGGTCCTCACCACCGAGCACCCACTCGCGTCGGCGGGTGGAGCGCCGCACAGCGCGCTGCGAGGGGGCCCACCGAGCTCGCACTGCCAGCGGGAGGTGAGCGTCAAGGTGCCGGCCGTCTGCGCGGTGTCGAAGCGATCGAACTCGAAGAGGGCCTCGACGGTGCGCACCTCGGTCGCGTCGTCCTGTGCTGGGCCCGGGGTCCGGGTGATGGCCCGCCAGGGGAAGCTGGTTCCTGCGCCTGCGACGCCTTCTCCGACGCGCACCTGGGCGACGTCCCCGAGCGGTTGGGCTGCGAGTCCCGCCACGCCGAGCGTCGCCTGCGCGCCCTTCGTGACAACCAACACCTCGAAGGTCTGCGCGCGCAGCGTGTGCTCGAGCGGGACACCTCCGTCGCTCCAGCACGTGGGCGCATCCACCGGCGTCGCGGCGAGGGTGATGCGGTACGCCGTGGCTCGGCCCGGCTCGCCGCAGGGCTCGAGCGGCACGCCCGGCATCACGAGCGGGGGCACGCCCTCTCCGCCGAACGCACCGACGTTGACGGGGATGGCGCAGCCGAGGAGGAACACCATCGCGAGCGAGCACGCCTGTAATCGCTCCCCGCGACGACGCGGGGGGCCCCTCACCCCGACCAGGGAGAGGGAGCGAAGCCGCCTCATGGGTTCACACACGCAGTCGCAAGCCGCGCCAACGCAGGCGAGTTCGGCGCGCGCACCCGCAGCCGCGCCGCCAGCGCGGTCGCCGTCGAGACCTGGTCCAAACCACACAACCCGAGCACCCTGAGCACGTCGGCCTCGTCTTGCAGTGCACCCGCCGGAAACTCGAGGTCGCGGCGGTCGAGCTCCGCGAGGGCTTCCTTCCACTCGCGCACTTCGAGGTGCCGCAGCGCAGCGCGCAGCAGCGCGACCTCGTCGGCGGCAGGGAACACCGGGGGCTGAGACGGCGACTCCACCAGCGGGGACGGGGCCACGACCGCGGCTGGCGGCACCTCGCGCACCTTCTTCACAGCGACCGGCGCAGCCGCGGCAACGGGAGCAGCAGCAGGAGCAGGCACCACGGGCGCAGGCGCCGGTCCTTCGACTCCGATCGGCACGATGGGAGGAGGACTCACCGCCACCGGCACCTCGCCTCCGCCCGGCGACCTGTTCCACACGAGCGCGGCGCCCACCACGCCGCCCACGACGAGCAGCGTGGTGCCCACGAGCACCTTGAGCAGGGCGGCTGTCCACACGCCCTTCGCTGCGGCGCCCGCCGCGGCCCCCGACGCTGCGGCGAGACCGACGGCACCGAACACCTCTGCCTCCATGCGAGCGATGGCCTCTTCTGACGGGCCCGAAGGCGCCCGCTTCGCGGCGTCGAGCAGCGCCTTTGCCCCAGCAGACAATTGACCCTCGAGGCGCGGGTTCGCCGATTCACTCATGCGCCCTCCTGGGCGACCAGCTCGTTGAAGCGCGCCCGCGCGAGGCGGAGCCGCGAATAGACGGTGTTGAGCGGGCACGACATGAGCCCGGCGATCTCCGGCGCGCTGAGCTGTTCGAGCTCGGCCAGCACGAAGACCTCCCGCTGCGAAGGCTCGAGCTGGTCGAGCAGCCTCAACGCCAGCCCCATCGCATCACGCCGCGCGGCAAGTTCGTCGGGCGCGATACCCAGGTCTGCCACGCGCGTGGCGGGCTCGAGCGGCCCTGAGGGCTTCCGCTTCGCGCGCCGGCGATAGTCGTGCGCCACCTTCACCGCGATGCCGGTGAGCCACAGCCCTGGCGCCACCTCGGGCCGGAGCGTGTCGAGCTTCCGGTGGGCGATGACGAACACGTCCTGCACGGCGTCTTCCGCCTCGCCCGCGTGCACGCCCAGCCGCGTCACCACGCGCCAGACACGGCCGACCTCCGTGCGGTACAGGCGCGTGAAGTCCACGGGAGTGCTCATGACGAGTGCGACGCTCACGAAGCGCTCCAATGGCCGGCGCAGCGGCGTTCCGTCACCATCGCGCCCCCAGCCCCAGGCCGGTGTCCAACCCGAGGGCGCTCGTCTCGATCGCCGGCGGCATGCCTTCGAAGGAGTACGCGGGCCGCGGACCGAAGCGCGCCGCGGCGAAGGCCTGCAGCTCGAAGAGCGGCCCGAGCGCCACGGCGAGCCGGAGCGCGGGGCCCGCGGTCCACACCCCCACCACGGGCGAGCGCGGGAACGGCACGTTGACGCCCAGGGCCCAGACAGCGCCTGCCCCCACCTGCACGCAGGGGCCGGCCTGCACCGTGCCCACGGAGAAGAGGTGGCAGACGCCGGCCTGCAGGTCGAGTGCGGGCGCGAGGTCGATGGCGAGGTCCGTGGGCGACGCGCCGCCGAAGCGCAGCGGGGGCGCGGTTCTCAAGTCGAAGGTGAGCGTGACGAACTGCAGCTCGATCTGCAGTGAGGCGCCGAAGCGAGGCACTGGCCGCGGCAGCAGCAGCCACTCGGCGCCACCGAGCGCGCTCAGGTGGATGCGGGTGCGTGGTGGCTCTTCGGGCAGGGCGGCCACGCGGGCCTCCGCAGTCGCCGGCGGAGCCACCACCTTTCGGGACGGCGTGGCGGTTCGTCCGACCAGCTCGACCAGGAACACGGTGGTGTCTGCGGCCTCGCCGCACGAAGGCGTCTTGAGCGTTCGCACCTGGCCGTCGATGGTCACGGTGAGCTCGAAACCGTCCTCGTGCGCTGCCACCACCGCCCCCACGCGGCTCGCCGTCCACCCCACCCGCGCGCGCAGGCTGGCCTCGTCGGGGCACGTCTCGGGCGCGCTCCAGGTGAACGAGCCCTCTCCCGCCTGGGCGCTGATCAGCAGCAGTGAGAGGGACAAGAGGAGCATCGATTACCGGGTCCGGAGGTACTCAAGCAGATCGGCGCGGCCCGATGCATCGAGGTGGCTGAGCTTCCCATGTTGCTCAGTCGTGGGCAGCACGCGCGCGTCGAGCCCCGGCAAGCTGCCGTCGTGAAGGAACGGCGCTCTCCAGGCGAGCTCGGCGAGCCGCGGCACCTGGAAGAAACCGCCGGTGCCCACGTCGACCGTGGCGTTGTTGGTGCCCAGCACCCCGGCGTGGCACGACGCACAGCCGGTCTCGCCCGACTCGAACAGGGCCTGGCCCCGCGCCGCCGCCGCTGTGTCCACCGGCGGCGCCCTGAGCGCGGGCTGCGCGTCGAGCCAGCCGAGCAGCGCCTGGGTGCGGACTTCGCTCTGCCTCGCGCCACCCATGCGGGCGTTCATCACGTTCATCATCAGCTCTGACATGTCGGCGAGGTCGCCGCTCCAATGAAAAGGCGCCGTGCCCGCGAGCCCACCGCGCAGCGACGGCGTGCGGCGCGCGCCCTCGGCGAACTGCCAGACGTGTCCGTCTTCACCTGCCTCGGGGTGGCACGACGCGCAGGCGATACCCTTCGGCGTAGCCCGGTGGAACACGTCGTGCCCGGTAGAGAAGACTGACTCGGCGTTCATCGACAGGTTGGACAGGAGCTCACCGTCGAGGCTGAAGGTGAGCAGGCTGGCGGGCTCTCGCAGGAAGACGCCGAGTGTGTCTCCCGAGAACGCCACCGCCGTGGGCTGGCCGGGCAGCGACCAGGTGACCTGCGTCTTGTCTGCCGGATTGACGCGCACGAGGGTGTTGGTGCCCGCCGACGCGATGACGAACACTCCATCGCGCTCGGCCACGTCGACCGGCACCACGGCGCTGGGCACCGTCGCGACGGCGCGTACGTCGCGAGCCACGCGGTAGAGCGTGGTGGTGACCACGCCCAGGTCGAAGCCCGCGGGCGGTGAGTAATACGGGTTACAGGTGATGAACGGAGGGAGACCACTGCCGAGCTCCTGCTGCGCGACCAGGAGGCCATCGCGCATTCGCCAGGCGACGCGGGGCACGAAGGTACGCCCTGACACATCGGGCGCGGAGGCCGGCGCGTTGAGGACCCGCGGCGAGGCGCCAGCAGCCACCTCGAAGACCTGGGCGTTGCGGAAGGTGGACACCAGCAGCCGCGTTCCGTCGAAGGTGACATCGCGCAGGTCGATGAGGCTGGGGTCGTCGAGAACGACGGTGCGGAGGCTGGGGGAAGAGGGCGAGATGGCTTCGATGCGACCGGTGGCGCAGCCGACGAGCAGCTCGTCGCCGCGCACCGCGAGGCCGCGGGGCTCGGTGCACGTGTCCCACCGGGAGAGGACGTGGCGCTCGAGATCGAGCTCGGCGAGCTGGCCCGCGCTGCGCAGGACGATGAAGGCGCGAGTTCCCATCGCCAGCACGCGGCCCGGGCCATCACCGGCGCGCAGCGGGTAGCGACCCAGCACGCCCCCGGCCCCGACGTGCCAGACCAGGGCGCGATCTGCATCGGCGGCGACCCAGGTGCCGTCGGGCATCGCGGTGAGCGAGCCCCCGGTGATGGCGGGCGGCGGCTGAGAAGACTCGATGGGGGCCGCGTCTTCAGACTGGCCGTTGCATGATCGGGTTACGCCAGCGCCCCCGACGCCGGTGTTGGCCCCCCTGATGGCAAGGCACTCCTCGAGGTGAGTCGCGCAGTACGACTGGCAGCCGGCGGCCGTAAGGAGCGCTGCGAGGCAGACGAGCTTGTTCGGGAGGGTCATGAAGCGCCCAATGGCCAGGTGCCGTGGGATCCGTCACCGCCCGTTTCTCAAGCGGCCGAACGGACAATTCGGGTGCAGAACACGCCGGCGCTGCGGCATCAACCCAACACACCGGTCACCGTCCGATCGCATCGAGCGCAGTCGAGATGCCACCTGCTTCGTACGGAGTGAGAGCCGACACCGAGCATCCCGAGCGGAGATGGGATTGCCTCTGCTACGCGCTGCAAGTGCCCCCTCGACTGGGCTCGCAGGGTTGATCGACATAGCGAACGCATCCCGAGCGGAGCCGAGGGATTACCTCGCTTCGCACCGCAAGTGCCCCCTCGACTGGGCTCGGCGAGACCGGTGATGGAGGGCGATTCTCATTTCCGCCAACCCTCTCGGGGAGACCCGTGATGGAGCGGAACGGGGCTCAGCCTTCGGTCGACAGCACGCCCCGGCGCAACAATTCGGCGAGGGCCGGCTCCACGTCGGTGACCGGGAGCCCCACGTTGCTGGCCAGGGTGTCGAGGCTGTCGGGCGAAGCGCGCACCGCATCGAGAACCTTGAGCTCGCTCACCGTCGCCACCCGCGAGAAGAGGCTGGCCAGTTCTTCGTTCAGGTACAACTTGCCGGGATCGATGGCCGCCTCGTGCAGCCGGCGCGCTTCCTCCTTGCGCATGCCGTCGACGCACTCGTCGATCATCTCGTACAACCAGCGGGCGCCTTTGGGCGGCTCGGACTTCTCGAACACGAACCGGCCTTCGCCGCGGCTGGTGATGATCGCCTCGAGCGCCGTGCGGCCCTGCACCCGCAGGCTGCCCGTCTGGGCGGCCGCATCCACGAAGTGCCCCTGTGACACGCGCAGCTCGTAACGGCCCATCGCGTCTTCGAGCTCGAGCCGGCCGATGCAGTCGAGCTCGGCCAGCGTCCGCAAGAACCAGAGCGGGCCCACCGAACGCAGCTCGACCTTCACCTCACCGCGTGCCTCCAGCGCATTCCAGACACGGGCGCGGGGGGCGACGAGCAGCGACAAGGTGTCCAGCAGCTCCTTCGAGCGGCCTGACTTCTTCAAGTAGGCCCGGGCGCCAGCGCGCGCGGCCTTGAGCGTGTCGACCGTGCCGTCGTGCGCCGAGAGCACCATCACCGCGATCTCCCGCGAGCTCACGTCACTGCGCAGCGCGCGCAACAGCCCCCAGCCGTCGAGCCGCGGCAAGTCGAGATCCGCCACCACGATGTCCCACTGCTTGTGGGTGGCGAGCTGCAGCCCGGCCTGGCCATCGGCGGCGACCTCCACCACGTAACCGGCGGGCGCCAGCTGCTTCGTCACCATCTTGCGCAGCGATGGATCGTCTTCCACCAGCAACACGCGCGCTTTGTAGCCAGCGGGCACCGCGGCTTTGACCACCGGCGCCGTCGCGGGCGTCTCGTCCCAGATCACCGGGCCGTCATCGAGCTCGAGCAGCTGGTCGAGCGCACGTTCACCCGACTCGTCACCGAATCGCGCTTCCTGCAGCTCACCTTCGACGAAGCTGGCGCGGCCTTCGAACGGCGTGCCCGGGTAGGTGGTCACCGTGCCGGTCAGGCGCGCGCGGCCCACCCAGGCCAGCATGCGCGCCCGCATGCGCCCCAGCTGCACTTGCGATCGATCACACTCGTCGATGAGCTCACGCGTGCGGCTGGTCACGTCGCGGGTGAAGGGAAAACGCCAGAGGTCGGTCGCGCCCACGCGCAGCCACTTGAGGACGTTGCCGACCGAGAGATCAGTCAACACACCGGCGATGGCCACCTTGAAGGTCTCGCCGCTCGCGCGCAACGAGAGCACCACCTGGCGGCCGCTGCGCTGGGGCAGCAGCTCCTCCACCACCACCAGATCCGGCCGCCACGAACGCACCATCTCCACGATGTTCAGCGCGTCGTCGGTGTCGCGCACCTCGAACCCTTCGGCTCGCAGCTGCTCCGTGAGGGCGTGACGCATGGCGCCCGCGGCAAGCACCAGCACGCGCCGGCGAAGATCTTCGGTTGCTCCGTCACTCACATCCATTGCGGCCCGGAGAGTGTCGAGAGTTCTCCCTTCAGTCGAGCGAGATCTTCGTCAGAACCCCGCGCCGAAACGCACCGTGAGCGTCGACTCACCCGCAAGGCCGACCAGCTCGGCGACCAGCTCCACGTGGTTGAGGAGCGCCACCGGCACCAGCAAGAGCGTGGTGAACACGTTCAAGAACTCCCCGAAGAAGCCCCGCTCGCCTTCGAAGGGCCGCTGAAAAAGAAACGTCTTGGTCCACCACGGCGAGGTGACCCCGATGCCCGCGCGGAACCCGAACACGCCATCAGGCCCCGGGGGCGCCTGCAGCCCGGGCGCAATCTGGCCGTCGCCAAAACCCACCGACGAGCCGACGAAGGGCGTGAGCCGCACGTAGAGGTACACGTCGGGCATCAGCTCGGCCTGGTTTCCCGCCGCGCCCCAGGCGTACCCACCGCGAAACTGCACCCCGTACGAAGCGCGGAAGGGCACCCGCCCCAGCTGCTGAACGAATTCGAAACCCACGCCCCCAAACGGCGTTCCCCACGGAGGTCGCGCCGGCCCCAGCGCGGCGCCCACGTAGAGCGCAAGCCCTGCGGCAGAACGTTCACCCAGCCCGGCGACGGCGGAAAGATCCGCCTGAAACGGCATCACCCGCTGCTCGACAGCACCAGAGACGAGCATCGCGAGCACCGGGAGGAGCACGGGGCGAAGCGTAATACTCACTCCGGCGCACATGTGGCGCGGTCGCGCAATCGCGGCGCGCCCGGTTGCCGATTATCGTTTTCCCCGTACCCACGGCCGCAGACAGAGAACAGGAAGCGCATGTCGACGTTCGATACGAAGGTTCGGCAACTCAAGCGCACCCTGAAGTACCTCAAGGGCTACGTCGACTTCGATCGCAGCACGAATCAGATCGTGCGGCGCACCGACTTCACCAACTGCCCGCGGCCGGTGCTGATGCTCTATGGCTTCATGTCCACCCGGCAGAGCTTCGAGATCCTCGAGCACCGGCTGCGCCGCGATCAGTTCTGCGTGTGGAGCATCAACCTCGGCGGCTGGAAGCAGGCCTTCAACACCGACGCCATCGACGTGCTGGCCGAGATGGTGCGCGAGACGGTCGAGCGGCTCTACCAGCGTTATCCGCAGTTGGGCCCGCTCTCCATCGTGGGTCACTCCAAGGGGGGGCTGATCGGCTCGTATTACGTGAAGCGGCTGGGGGGAGATCGCCGCGTGCGCAACGTGATCACCCTGGGCACACCCCACAACGGTTCGCCTTCGGCCTACTTCGGCATCGCCGCCTACGGCCTCATCTCGCGCAGCATCTGGCAGCTGACCCCGATGTCGCCCTTCATCCGCCGGCTGAAGATGGGCGCCTTTCCTTCGGCGGTGCGCATGACCTCGGTGTTCTCCAAGGCCGACAAGGTGAACCCGTTTCCGACCTGCATCCTCGAGGGCACCGGCACCGAGGGTCAGGACATTCACAACATCGAGGTGGCCGACGTGGTGCACCGCGAGTTCCTCACCAGCCGCACGGTCTATGGCGTGCTGCGCCGGGAGCTCTTCACCGGCTACGGCCTGCCCGTGCCTGCAGAGCCGCGCTCGAAGAGGCTCATCAATTTGAGGTAAGAGCGCCTTCGTGCAGCCGAGCAAGTGGGACCTGATCCTCGACCAGAAGCCGATCCCCCTCCTCACCCACTTGTTGGAGGAGGTGGCGAAGATCTTCGCGAAGGATCTCGCGCAATGGCCCCCCACCGTGGAGAACTTCGACCCGCAGACCGGGCGCAAGCTGGCAGACTTGCTGGCCGAAGCGCCGCTCCCGCCCGACCCTCGAATCTACCGCGAGGCGTTCGTGCTCACCCGCTTCGACCTGGGCCGCGAGCTGGAGGCCAGCGACGACTACCTGCGCAACCAGCGGTGGATGCAGACCGGTCTGGGCGCTAAGGACAGGGGCATGATGTTGTTCCTCTCGCGCTTCATGGCTGAGCAACTCCTCGGCCTGGCTGAGGCGACGGAGGGCCGCGTGACGAGGCCGCACCTGCTGGACGTGCTCGACCGCACCGAACGACTCTTCTTTGCCCGAGGTCTTACGCCGTGAACCTGACCACCACTGCTGCAACGGCCGCCAGCCTGCGCCCGCCCAACAAGCTCCCCAAACCCAACGACGCCTGCTGGTGCGCGAGCGGCAAGAAGTACAAGAAGTGCCATCAAGACGCCGACGCCGAGTTCGTGAAGGAGGAGCGCAAGCGCCTCGAGGCCAACCGGGTCAAGCCGGGCCGCATCTCTCCGATGAGAGTGGTGCCCGACACCATCCCCAAGCCGGACTACTGGCAGACGGGTCAGCCTTCGCGTGGTTCGGGCCGCCTGGTGCGTACCGCAGAAGAGATCCCCCGCATGCGCAAGGCGGGGCTGGCGGCGGCGCGCATCCTGCGCATGGCCGGTGAGTTCGTGAAGCCGGGCATCACCACCGACGACATCGACGCGTACGTGCACGAGCTGACGATCAAAGCGGGCGGCTACCCGAGCCCGCTCAACTACCGCGGCTATCCCAAGTCGGTGTGCACCTCGGTCAACGAGGTCATCTGTCACGGCATCCCCGACGATCGAAAGCTGCTCGACGGCGACATCGTGAACCTCGACGTGACCATCTTCCTCGAGGGCGTTCACGGCGACTGCAACGCGACGTTCTGCGTGGGCAATGTGGATGAGGAGTCGAAGAAGCTGATTCGGGTGACCCACGAGTGCCTGATGAAGGGCATCGAGGCGGTCAAGCCGGGGCGGCCCATCAGCGACATCGGGCGGGCGATCGAGCAGCACTCCGATCTCCATGGCTACGGCGTGGTGCGCGCGTACTGCGGTCACGGCATCTCGGAGACGTTCCACAATTCGTTGCAGATCCCCCACTACTTCGACGCGCGTTCGACCACGAAGATGGAGGTCGGCATGACCTTCACCATCGAGCCGATGATCGCGCT
>JANODF010000926.1:0-10032 GCA_031412555.1 Archangium sp.
GCTCAGCCGACCCCCTTCACCTGCAACTAAAGTCATGGCGAAATTCCGCGTCCTCATCGTCGATGACTCTTCGCTCAGCCGGGAGGTCCTGCGGAGGACGCTCGAGCTCGATCCCCACCTGTCGGTGGTGGGCGAAGCGAAGACCGGCGAAGAGGCGGTGACCCTGGTGCGGGCGCTGCGCCCGTCGCTGGTCACGATGGATCTGAACATGCCCGGCATGGGCGGCCTCAAGGCGATCGAAGTGATCATGCGCGAGCGGCCCACGCCGATCGTGGTGATCTCCGAGCGCTCTTCGACCTCCGGGGTCGACCTCAACTACGAGGCGCTCTCGCGCGGCGCGCTGGAGCTGGTGCCCAAGTCGGCCGTGTTCGGCGCGGGCGACGAAGAGGTGCGCCGCTTCGTCGAACGCCTGCGCCTGTTGGCCGAGTCGGGGCTGGAAGAAGACGAACGGCCCGCGGCCCGGCCGGCCCCTGCCCCGCCGATTCCGGTCTCCACCGAGAAGCCGCTGCTGCTGGGCATCGGGGCTTCGACCGGTGGGCCCCGCGCGCTGGCCAAGCTGCTCAGCTCGTTGCCCCGCGACTTCCCGTTGCCCATCGCGGTGGTGCAGCACATGGCCGAGGACTTCTTCGACAGCTTCGTGCGCTTCCTGCGCGATGCGTCGGGTCATCCGGTGGAGCAGGCGACCGCGTCGACGAGGTTCGAGCCGGGCAAGGTGTACGTCGCCCCGCCCCGCCAGGAGCTCTTCGTTCGCGAGAACCTGAGCGTGAAGCTGCTGCCGCCTCCGCCCAATTCGATCATCTCGCCTTCGGTCGACAGCTTGTTCTTCTCGATGGCCACCGCGCTCAAGGGGCGCTCCATCGGAGTGTTGCTGACCGGCATGGGCGATGACGGCGCGCAGGGGCTGTTGCGCATGCGGCGCATGGGCGCGCGCACCATCATTCAAGACAAGGCGAGCTGCGCGGTGTTCGGCATGCCGCGCGCGGCGATGGAGCTGGGCGCAGCGGAGCACGTGATCTCGCTCAACCTGATCGCGCCGTTCCTCACCCAGGTGGCCAAGGGGGGCGAGACGCCGTCGATTCCACCGCCGTCCGCGCCGATCTTCAGCGCTCGTGCTTCCGCTGCGCCCGCCCCCGCGCCTGCACCCGCGCCGGTGCGAGAGAAGAAGCTGGTGCTGATCGTCGATGACCAGCAGAGCGATCTGGAGATCGCCCGGGTCACTTTGCAGCGCGCGGGCTTCGACGTGCTGACGCTCGACAACCCGCTGATGCTGGCGCGCACCCTGCGCCGCAACGTGGTCGACGTGGTGGTGCTCGAGCCTGAGCTGAAGACCATGAAGGGCGCGGTGGTGGTTCAGACGCTGCGTTCCCACGGCCTGGGCACGGTGCCCATCTGCCTGTGGTCTTCCGCCGACGAGAACACGCTCTCGACCCGGCTGCGCGAATGCCAGGCCTCAGGCTCGGTGCGCAAAGGCGATCCCGCCGCCCTCGTGAGAGCCGTCACCAAACTCGCAACCTGAGTCCCCTCTCCCTCCGGGAGAGGGTCAGGGTGAGGGCCTCAGCAGGTCACGCCTCGCAGTCCCTCGCGACTGCCCCCAGAGGGGATGTGGCCACCTCAGCCCCACTCCGGCTACGAGGGGGCGAACATGCACGCCCCCCAGGCCGAATCCGTCGCCGCAGCGCTCCGCCAGCCCACTCCGGCGGAGGTCGCGCTCGAGCTGGTGGAACACCTCGACGCGATGGTGGCCTACTGGGACCTCAATCAGGTCTGCGTGTTCGGCAACTACTGGATCGAGTCCCTTGGCTACGACGCCAGCCAGGTCCCCCGCACGGCCGCCTTCTGGGAGTCGCTCATCCACCCCGACGATCGCCCCCGGGTGGACCACGCGCTCCAGGAGCACTTCGCCGGCGGCACCGCCAGCTACGAGTGTGTCCTTCGGCTGCGTCGCAACGACGGCAGTTGGCGCTGGAACCTCGATCGCGGCCAGGTGGTCGCCCGTGGCCCGGAGGGTCAGCCGCTGCGAATGGTGGGCACGGACTCGGACCTCTCCGAGCAGCACTGGTCCGGCCTCAAGGAGTGGATCCCCATCTGCGCGGGCTGCAAGAAGATCCGCCACGACGACGGCAGCTGGGAGTCGGTCGAGAAGCACTTCGGCGAGGGCAGCCGGGCGCAGTTCACTCACGGAATCTGCGAGGTCTGCGTCGAGACGTACTACGGGGATGAGTTCGACCGCTGAACTGCTGGCAGGCTGAAAACGAAAAAACCTCCTGAGTCGCCTCAGGAGGTTTTCTTGTGCCCAAGAAGGGATTCGAACCCTTACGCCTCGCGGCGCCAGCCCCTCAAGCTGGTGTGTCTACCAGTTCCACCACCTGGGCATTTTTATGCGAACTGCATGTCGTGAAGCGACGCGCTGATACCAGATCGACTGACGAGGGGAAGAGAGAAATGAACCCTCTTCGCCGTCAGCTTCACTTCTGCGCGGGAACGGCGTCGGCGGCAGAGCCCTTGTCGTCGACCACGGCCGGCTTCGGGGCGGCTTCGGTGGGGCTGGCGGGGGCCGCTTCTGCGGGCGCCGGCGCCGGCGTGGCAGCAGTCGGGGTCGCACCGGGCACGGCAGGCGCCGCGGTGGTGGTGTCCTCGATCAAATCAGCGGCCGAGGTGCGCAGGCCGACGAACGAGAGACCCAACGACGTGATGAAGAAGCCCGCCGCGCAGAACGCGGTGAGTTTGGTGAGGAAGGTCGCCGCACCGCGGCCACCGAAGGCCGACGTGGCCGCGCCGCCACCGAGCGCCGCTCCCATGCCCGCGTCTTTCCCCGGCTGGAGGAGGATCACGAAGATCATGAAGATGCAGAGAACGATGTGCACGATGGTGAAGAAAACGAACATAGGGAGGCGCTCCTAAGCACACACGTCGGTCGCAAACAACGACCGTTCGGTCCAGGGCCCTGGGGCCGGTGGAACAAAGGGGAATCAGGCGGGGAAGATCAGGCCTTCGCCTTCACGATGGCCGCGAAGTCGGCCACCTTCAGGCTCGCCCCACCCACCAGGGCGCCGTCGATGTCCGGCTGGGAAAGCAGCTCGGCGGCGTTGTCCGCCTTCACCGAGCCGCCGTACTGAATGCGCACCTGCTGGGCAGCATCCGCGCCCCACAAGCCGGTCAACAACGAGCGGATGTGGGCGTGAACCTCCTGCGCCTGGCGGGAGGTGGCCGTCTTGCCGGTGCCGATGGCCCACACCGGCTCGTAAGCGATCACGAAACGGGCGCCGTCGGTGGCCCCGAAACCACTCAGGCAGGCCTTCACCTGGGTCTCCACCACGCTCAACGTCTTCGCGCCTTCACGCTCTTCCAGCGTCTCGCCCACGCACACGATGGGCAACATGCCGGCCTTGAGCACCGCGCTCACCTTGCGGTTGACGCCCGCGTCGGTCTCCCCGAACAGCTGGCGCCGCTCCGAGTGACCGAGGATCACGTAGCTGCAGCCCACTTCTTTGAGCATCGTCGCGGCGATTTCGCCGGTGAAGGCGCCCGACTCGGCCGCGTGGCAGTTCTGACCTGCGAGGAGGATGTTCGAATCCTCCAGCGCCTTGGCGACGGGGTGCAGCGCGGTGAAGGGCGGCGCGATGGCCACCTCCACCCGATCGCGCACCTGAGAGACGGCGTTGCGCAGCTCACGCACCAACGCGAGCGACTCCGCCACCGACTTGTTCATCTTCCAGTTGCCCGCGATGAAGCACCGACGCGCCATGTTGTTTCGTTCACTCCAGGGCTTTGAGGCCCGGGAGCTCCTTGCCTTCGAGGAACTCGAGCGACGCGCCGCCGCCCGTCGAGACGTGCGTCATCTTGTCCGCCAGCCCAAAGTCATTCACCGCCGCGGCCGAGTCACCACCGCCCACCACGGTCTGCGCCTCTTTGTTGTTGGCCATCGCGATGGCCACCACCCTGGTGCCCTCGGCGAACTTCGCCACTTCGAACAGGCCCATGGGGCCGTTCCACAACACGGTGCGCGCGTCGCGAATGTGCTGGGTGAAGACCGAGCGGGTCTTGCCGCCGATGTCGAGGCCCATCAGGTGCGCAGGAATGGCCCGCTCGTTCACGTCGACGGCCGCCGTCTTGTCGTCGGGCGAGGTGCCGCACACGTGATCCACCGGCAACACGATCTCCACGTTGAGCCGCTTGGCCGAGTCGAAGATCTTCATCGCCAGGGTGACCTTGTCTTCTTCGACCCGGCTCTTGCCGACCTCGATGCCCTGCGCCCTCAAGAACGTGTAGGCCATCGCGCCGCCGATCAACATGGTCTGGCACTTGGGCAGCAGGTTCTCGATCACCTTGATCTTGTCGGACACCTTCGAGCCGCCCAGCACCACCACGAACGGCTTCTCAGCGCCCTTCACCAGCTTGCCCAGCTGCTCGAGTTCCTTGCGGATGAGCATGCCGGCGCACTTCTCCTTCATGAAGGGCACCATGCCCGAGGTCGACGCGTGCGCGCGGTGCGCCGTACCGAAGGCGTCGTTGCAGTACACGTCGGCGTTGGAGGCGAGCTGGCGGGCGAACGAAGCGTCGTTGGCCTCCTCTTCCTTGTGGAAGCGCAAGTTCTCCAACATCAACACCTGGCCGGGCTTCAGATCCTTCGCCTGCTTGCCCACGCCTTCGCCGATGCAGTCATCGGCCATGAGCACTTCGTGTTCCTTGCCGAGCAGCTCGGAGAGCCGCCGGGCGATCGGCATCAACGAGAGCTTCGGGTCGACGCCCTTGGGGCGGCCCAGGTGCGAGCCGAGCAACGGCTTGCCACCCGCCTTGAGCACCGCACGAATCGTCGGGAGCGCCTCCCGAATGCGCGTGTCGTCGGTGATGTGCTGCGACTCGTCGAGGGGGACGTTGAAGTCCACCCGGATGAAGACGCGCTTGCCCGTCAGCTGCAGCTCTTCGATGTACCGGACCATGGCGAGGCTCGCTTACTTCGCCGCGATGAGGAACTTGGCCACGTCGACCATGCGCGAGGAGTAACCCCACTCATTGTCGTACCAGGCGAAGACCTTGAGGAAGTTGCCGTCGATGAGCTGCGTCTGGGTCGAGTCGAAGATCGAGCTGTGCGGGTTGTCGTTGTAGTCGATGCTCACCGTCTGCTCGGTGTCGTACTGGAGCACGCCCTTCATCGGGCCGTTGGCCGCCGCCTTCATCGCCGCGTGCACTTCGTCGACGGTGACCGTCTTCTTGAGCTGCACGGTGAGGTCGACCAGCGACACGTTCGGGGTCGGCACGCGGATCGACGCCCCGTTGAGCTTGCCCTTGAGCTCGGGGAGCACCAGGCCGATCGCCTTGGCCGCGCCCGTGCTGGAGGGAATCATCGAGAGCGCCGCCGCGCGCGCCCGGCGCAGGTCGTCGTGCACCAGGTCGAGAATGCGCTGATCGTTGGTGTAGCTGTGGATGGTGGTCATCAGACCGCGCTCGATGCCGAACGAGTCGTTGAGCACCTTGGCCACCGGCGCCAGGCAGTTCGTGGTGCAGCTCGCGTTGCTGATCACGTTGTGCTTCGCGGGGTCGTACTTGGTGTGGTTGATGCCGAAACACACCGTCAGATCGACATCGCCCTTACCGGGGGCCGAGAGCAGCACCTTCTTGGCGCCGGCCTGCAGGTGGAGCGAGGCCTTCTCCTGGCTGGCGAAGCGGCCGGTGCACTCCATCACCACGTCGACGCCCAGATCCTTCCAGGGCAGCTTCGCGGGGTCTTTCTCGGCGAACACCTTGTAGGTCTTGCCGTCGATGGTGATGCTGTTTTCGGTGGCAGTGACGGTGCCGGGCCAGTTGCGGTGCACCGAGTCGTACTTGAACAGGTGGGCCAGCGTGGCCGGCTTGTCGAGGTCGTTGATGGCGACGATCTCGATGTCTTCCTTCCGCTGAAGAGCGGCGCGCAGCACCATGCGGCCGATGCGGCCGAACCCGTTGATCGCGAACTTGATGGCCATGTGAGGCTCCTGGAGTGAGAGGCGGCGGACCGTATATTTCTGCCCTGTCTGCCGCCAGCGTTGTGTGTGGGCTAACCGCGCCGCCTGCGAAGCAGCAACACCATGAAGAGCAGCGGCCCCAGAACCGGCGCCGCAGAGCAGCCACCTCCCTGGAAAGCGAGGACGGGTTGGCGAATGACGCCGGCATCGTCCCCGGTCATCCCCGCATCTGGCTCGGGTGTGCCCGCATCGACGCCTGCATCCGCAAAACCTGCGTCGACCCCCGCGTCTTCTTCGATGCCCGCGTCGATCACCATGCCGGCGTCGACCTGAATGATGCCGCCATCGAACGAGGTGGGCGAGAGGAACACGAGCACACGGCGCATCACCTCCACCCGGGTGGTCCGGTCGACCAGGGTCTCGAAGGGGAAGCCGAACATCACCGACTGCCCAGGCGTCCCGATGGCCGCGCTGCCACCCGAGCCGTAGCTGGCCAGTTGCACCGCGCCACCTGCGGCCGCGATCGCCGGAGGCGTGCCGGTGTCGAACGAGCCGGCCGTTCCATCGTCGAGCACCATGCCGTTGAGACCCATCAGCGCATCCGCGCCGCTGACGGAGAGCCCGCCCGTGGTCCCCGGTGCGGTCGCCGAGAACGCCGTGAGCAAGGCCGGCGTGGCGCTGCCATCACCCGTGAAGAAGACGGGCAGATTGCGCGTGCGGAAGCCGGTCACCACCATCTGCTCGGCCGCCGTGAGCGCCGCACCACCCTGCTTGCCCCGGCCCACGAACCAGGTGAGCAACTGGTACGGCGTCTGCGGCACGTCACCCGAGGCCACCGCGTCGGTGTCGGCGGTATCGAAGCCCACGTCATTCGCGTCGAGCGCCTGGCCGGTGAGCCGCGCCGCGGAGCCGTCATTGATGCGCTCCACGAAGACGCGCAGCACGTTGCCCAGGGCGTACCGCGTGGCGAACGCCTCGGTCTTGCCGATGGCCGCCTCGAGCCGGTCGTAGCCGTTGACCACCAACACCAGTGGCTTGCCCATCACCGGCGCCTTCACGCCGACCACGCTCGACGGGAACGACTCGCCGCCGGTGTTGGTGGCGGTGACGCGGAAGTACTTGGCCGCCGTCGCGGGAATCGCCACGCGCGCCTGGGTCATGTTCACGTCGATGCCGTTGTCCCAGGCGAGGCCGTCGTCGCTCGAATAAACGCGGTAGCCCGTCGCGGCCTGGCCTCGCACGCCCTGAGCATCGGTCGGAGAAGCGCGCCAGCGGATCACGGCTTCGCCTCCGCCTTGATTGAGCGCCGCGAGGTGCGTCGGCGGCTCCGGAGGAAGACGAACCGCCACGCCGTCTTTCTCTGCGTAGAAGCGGATGATGCCCTGCGCGATGGAGCGCGCCGCGAGGTAGCGGAAGCCCGGCTCCTTCAGGTGCAGCGCATCGGCCGCCGCGTCGTGGAACGCGACCTCGAGCAGCACGGAAGGTGTCTCGCCGTTGTTGCCCGGGTTGAGCTCACCGAAGTTGGCCGTCCTCACGCCGCGGTCTTGCCAGCTGGGCCGGTTCCACCCGCTGGTCGCCTTGATGTCGTTCATCATCTCGCCATGAATGAGCAGGCCGAGTCGATCGCTGCCCGCCACCCCGGTGAAGTCAGCCAACGGGCTGGGCGGAGAACCCGGACCATAGACGTAGGTGTTCGTGCCCACCGCGGTGCCGTTGAACGCGTTGGTGTGCCACGCGACGTAGATCGCGTCTTCGCCCGGCTCGTGCACCCACGCGGCGAACCGCGAGCGCGTGCCCACGTCGTTGCTGCGATCGCTTGCGGGCGTGTTGCTGCCCGGTGCCCAGACGGTGGTGGGCGCTCCGGCAAATTGCGTGTGGTAACGGGCCGACTCTTCGAAGCGGGGACGGCCACTGACGCCGTTGCCACGTTCGATCAGCCCCTGGCCGCCACCGAACTTCACGGCGTCGAGTGAGATGTTGGTGCCCGCGGCGTTGGTCGAGTCGTTCTGCGCGACGACCTGCGCGGTGCCGCCCTGCTTGAAATAGAAGCGGCCCAGCTGCACCCAGGTGCCGCCGTGACGCTGCTGATTGACGCGAAAGTGCGTGTCGCCGCCGGCGTGTCGCACGATGAAGTGAGCGTCGGTCACGCGCGCGCTGAAGGCGGTATAGCTGATGGCCACGTCGTAATAGCCGTCACGCGGAATGCTCGCGGTCCACGTCGCGCTCGCGGTCGCGGTCGGCGCGGAGTTCATCAGTCGGTTCGAGCCCATCGAGAACGGCAACGTGGCCCCGCTCATCGGAAATGCCGGGCGGCCCCAGCCCATCGCCATCGAGGTGGCGAAGCCCGGGCCGGCTTCCACGTACGCAGCCTCACCGTTGTCGACGAGCACCAGGTTGGTGTTGAGATCGAGTTCACGCACCGGCACCACACGGGCGCCCGCGTTGAGCAGCATGGGCATCAGGTACTGGCTGAGCGTCTCGATGCTCACCAGATCCTCGACGATGTCGTTGGTGGTGGGCCGCTGCGTACGCCACTCCGTCAGGCCCGCTTCCCAGGTGAAGCCGTGGCCGGGGCTCAGGTAGATGACCTTACCGGCGAGCGCGCCGACACCTTTCACCGTGGCGGCAGGCGAGCCTCCGATGCGCTGGGTGGTGCGATCGGCGCGAACCAGCGGCGGCGAATCGGGCGTGAGCAGGGGCTCCCACGACTTCGCCTCGACGGGCGGGAACGGCACGAAGCCGGGCGGCTCGAGGCCACAGTCATCGACCCAGGACTGCGCGAAGGCGGCGGAAGCGAAGAGAACCAGCGAAGCGGAGAGCAGACGCATCGATCCGGCCCATAGCACGAAGCTCCTCGGGCAGACTCCGCGCCATGACGGTTGACCTCGATCGCGCCCTCAGTGACTTCGCGTACCGCGAGTCGATGGCTGGCAGTGATGAGCCCGTGGTGCGTTTGCTCGAGCGCGCGGGCGCCTCTGCGTACGACCATCACGAGACCGTCGACACCACCGATTGGAACGGAGCGGTGGTCGGCTCGGGACCGGGTTCGGTGATTCGGCCGGCGGTGCCCGTCGATGCGTCGATGCCCTTTGGTGAACTGCAGGTGCTGCTGTCCCGGGGCGTCAAGGCCCGGGTGCTGGTGGCCCGGCATCCGTCGACGCCGATCGCGACCTTGCGTGAGCTCGCGGAAGACGATGACGCCGAGGTGCAGGGCGCGGTGCTCGCCAACGTGAAGTGCGATGAGGCGCTGCTGGAACGTGTGAGCCGCAGCCGGTTCGTTCAGGTGCGCAGTGCGCTCGCGAGTCACCCGCGGTTGACGGCGGCGTTGGTCGAGGTGCTGCTGGCGGATCCTGAAGTCGGCATGCGCGTGATGTGGAGAGCCGATCTCGATGCCTCCACCCTCGCCCGCATTCTGGAGCGGTATCCGGCGCACGCGGCCGCGGTCGCGGGGCACCAGAACGTCACGGCCGAGCTGCTCAATAGGCGCGATCGAGATCTTGCTGGGGGATCCCGACACCGGGAATCGGGCGGCGCTCGCTCGAAATCCGCACTGCCGTCACTTCGAGAAGCTGGGGGCGGATGAGATGTCGCCGGTTCGCCAGGCGGTGGCGGAGCGTGGTGATGCTCCGCGTGCGTTGATTGAGCGGCTGGCGGGTGATTCGCAGAGTGTCGTTTCGAGAGCGGCGGAGAAGACGTTGCGGGGAATGAAGTAGTGCCCTCACCCCGACCCTCTCCCAAAGGGAGAGGGAGAGAGAGGCCAGCCCTCTCTCCCTCTTTTCAATCATGCCTTGAGCTGGAACTTGTCGAGCGCCCCGTCGCCCAGCACGAGGTGAACCTGGCCGACCTTCGCCGCGAGCTCCTTGTACGCCTCGAGTTCCTTGAGGCGCACCAGCAGCGGGTTCTCCGACAGCACCTTCGCGGTCTGGGCCATGCTCCGCGTCGCCGCCGTCTCCTCTCGCCGGAGGATGACGTTCGCCTCGGCCTCCTTCTGCGCCTGGATGACCTTGTTCAGCAGCTCCTTCATCTCGCCCGGCAGAATGACGTCCTTCACGCCGAGCTCGATCAGCTCCAGACCCAGACCCTCGGCGCG
>JANODF010000927.1:0-2569 GCA_031412555.1 Archangium sp.
CGCATCGCGCAGTGGCTCGATCAAACCAAGCAGGCCCTGGCCGGTGGTCCGGCCCCTGTTCTCTACGACAGCACCTCGGTCGATCAGCAGGCCCTCGCGGCGGCGGCTGCCGCTGCAGCACCGCCGCCCCCTGTACCCGAATAGCCCGACGTCTTCGCTTCGTTCACGCCGGCCAAACACGACCCCGACGCGCAGCCGACCGTGTTGATGAGCGCGTACACCCCGGTGGCTCCTGCTCGGCCTGCCCCTCCGACGCCCACCGGTGAGCTGCCGGTGATCACCGGTTCTCTCGAAGAAGAGCCGCGCTCCACGCAGGAGCTGCCCGCGCAGCTCGAGCCGCCCGATCCGTTCGCCGCGATGTCGCCGCAGACCGATGAGCAAGACACCTTCCGCGGGTTGACCAGCACCTTCGACGCGCTCTCTTCGAACGCCTCGACTGAAGTGCCCGCCTCGGTGCCGCGCGGTTCGAACCCCCACACCGAACCTTCGGTGGTGGTGAACCCCGGTCTCTCCCCCCCGGTGGTGGCGCCCGGTATTCCGGTGCTGCAGCCTGCGCCCCCGCCGGGCCCCGCGGGCATGCTCGACGACGTGGTCTCGGCGCAGTCCGAGCTGCCGACCTCCGAGTTCCAGATGCCGGGCATGAATCAGCAGCCGCGCATGGCCGCGCCCGCCGTCAAGCCGCGCAGCTCGGGCGGCCTGCTCGACGAAATCCCCGACGACTCGCTGGAGCCGCCTTCCGCGCCCAACGTGCCGAACGTGCAGTTCAACACCCAGGCGACCGAAGCGATCGCCAAGGAATACGAGCGCGAGCTGCGCGCCAAGCTGGAGGTCACCAAGCAGAAGAAGACCTTCATGCAGGCGCACGGACTCAAGCTCGCCGCGGCCGCTGCAGCGCTGGTGATCCTCGGAGGCCTGGGCGGCTCCTTCGTGTGGACGCGCGTGAAGAACCAGGGCGAGACGCTCGACACGTCGATCGCCAAGGGCCTGTCGGCCGTGAACGCCGACACCAAGGAGCAGTACGGCGCCGCCGTACGGGCGCTCGAGCACGCTTTGAAGATGGATGAAGGCAACCCCGAGGCGCTCTCGCTCTTCGGCTTCGCCAAGGCGCTGCTCTATGCAGAGCACGGTGGGGTGCCGGCGGATCGCGACGCGGCGGTCCTGGCGTTCTCCAACCCGGCCGCGCGCAACTCACGGCCCGATCTCGCGCTGGTGGTCGACTTCCTCACGGCTGATGAAGCGGGCAAGGCCGCCGCGCGGCAGCAGCTGCTCGGTTCTGATTTGGACAAGGCGACGGTGAAGTCGCAGGCCGGCCGGCTGCTCCTGGCAGACAAGAAATACGACGAGGCGCTGGCGCAGCTGAAGAAGGCCACCGAGCTCGATCCCCGCAACACGCGCGCGCTGGTGGCGCTGGGTGACTACTACCTGGCGTTCGAAGACTGGGACACCGCGCTCGAGATGCTCAGCCGTGCCGAGTCGCTCTCGAAGTACCACCCGGCGCGCGTCATCGGTCACGCCGAAGCGCGGCTGGAGCTGGGCCGTGAATTGCCCGAAGCCCTGGCCGATCTCGAAGGGCTTCCGAAGAACGCCGAAGTGCCCACCGCGCTGCAGGGCCGCTACGCCTTGATGCTGGGCCGGGCGCTGTCTGCCAACGGTAAACACGACGAGGCGCTCAAGACGCTCTCCGAAGGGCAGCCGCTCTACACGCAGTACGCGCTCGATTTCGCGATGGCGCTGGGCCACGCGCAGCGCACCGCGGGCTTGATGGCGCAGGCGCAGAAGTCGTTCGAAGACGCGCTCAAGCTGGCCCCGAAAAGTGAGACGGCGAAAGAAGGCCTGGGCCGGGTGCTGCTGGCCCGCTCGCGCGAGAAGGAGCTCATCGATCGGCTGAAGCCCGAGAAAGACGCACGCAAGGTCGCGTTGCTGCGCGGCATCGCGTTCTTCCGCATGGGTGAAGCGAAGAAGGCGCGCGCCGAGCTGACCTCGACGCAGGTCAACGGCAAGTACCCCGCGGAAGCCGCCGTGTATCTCGCGCTGGCCGACGCTTCGGAAGAGGGCCAGTCGGAGAAGGCCACCGAGACGCTGGAGAAGTTCGCCGCCACGCTGCGCCGCAACAAGGCCACCGTGCAGGTCGCGCTCGCCCGCGTGTACATGCAGAAGGGCGCCCTCGACAAAGCGCGCACCCAGCTCGAAGAGGCCGCGAAGGATCCGCAAGACTACGAAGGCAACGCGCTGCTGGGCGAGCTGCTGCTCAAGGCCGGCGTGCCGCCTGAAGTGGCGATGGAGCCGTTGACCCGCGCCGTCGAGCGCAACGGCAGCCATGGCCCCTCTCGCCACCTGCTCACCCGCACGTTGTTGGCGTTGGGCAAGGTGCCCGAGGCCGTGAAGCAGATCGAAGCGTGGACGCAGGACAACCCGGCGCTCGAGCAGGCCTGGCGTGACGCGGCGCTGGTCTACCTGCAGGCGGGCCGGCTCAAAGAGGCCGAGGCGGCTTCGGCGAAGGTCTCGCAGAATGCAGAAGAGCTCGAGGTGTGGCGCACGAAGGCGCTCATTCTCTTCGCGCGCGGCGACG
>JANODF010000928.1:0-12585 GCA_031412555.1 Archangium sp.
CGCCGGCCTTGAACTCAGCCGTGAAACTCCGTCGCTGCCGCTTCTTCTTTTGTCCTGCAGTTTCCATGCTGGGCACCAATCATGCTTCGAAAAGTGTCCACGAAAACGGGGCAAGCCCACGACGCTCATCGAGGCGCTGCGGCGGGCCCTGGCGTGCATTCGCGTAACGCGCCCGAGGAGCTTCTTGCCCACCTTGGCCAGGCGGAGATTCTTCGGTGGCCGGTCGCGGCCGCTGCCGCGACCACTCAACAGGACGGCGTAGAGCTCAATGGCACGCTCGAGGCATTTCAGGTCGTCGATCGTGAGCAGAACCACCCGCGTCTCCTGCGGTAGTCGCTGCTCGACTGTGGAACTGGCGAACAGCGGCGTGCCCTCGAGCGCGATACCCGCCCGCGGCGTCGTTTCCGCCTCTCGAAGGATCGGCCACAGTTTCTTCGCCGTCGCGGTCGCGGCGTCGCACCACGACTTCGCCAGATGATTCATGTCCGCGGCGCTCCTGCTACGCGGCGTGTACCGTTGAATGAAATTGAGCAGGGCGTCGACCATCAGCGTCAGCTCATCCACGGAGAATGACTCAAGGCGCATGACGGAGTGCTAGCGCCGGAAGACGCCGAGAGCCACCCCACCAAATGCGAGCCAGGTGAGCCCTCGTTCCTAATACTCACTACCCTCGCTCAACCTGATGCTGCTTCATCAGCCGCTTCAGTGTGTTCGTTGCCATCCCGAGTGCCTCGGCAGTGTGCGTGATGTTGTTGGCGTTCTGGGTCAGTGCGGCGCGGAGCTCTGCCGCCGAGTACTGCCCCGGCCTCTTGGTCACCAAGGGCGCGGGCGTGATGCCGACAAGTGAGACGGTCGCATGCTTCTGACCTGGGAACTCGCCGAGCGCGCGCTGGTGCTGCTCCAGGTGCCGACGAACACTGCCCGCACTGACAACAATTCGCTGGGGCCGATGATGCGAAGGAGTGATGGCGACCAACTCGCCTTTGACCCTCTTAAATTCCGAGGTTTGTCCCCCCGCGTCTTCGTGCGCGTCGGCGCAGGCGAGCTCCACCACAGTGCGCACTACGCCCTCCAGCTCGCGCACGTGCCCTGGCCACGGCGCCGCCTGAAGCAGCTTCTTCGCGGCAGGGTCCAGGCGCACGTCGAGCTGAAGCTCCATGTTCAACGTGGCCATCATCTGCTCGACCATCACCGGGATGTCCGCCCTGCGCTCTTCCAGCGTCGGCAACAGAACGATGCCGCCCCGGCCGAGGCGATTGCAGAGGTCCTCGCGAAGTTGCGTCTGACGCAGGGGAAGCTTCGAGGCCGAGATGAGCCGGAAGCGTGGGCGCTTCTGGTCGACGTCAGCGGCTTGCCCCAGCGGAGTGAAATCGCCGGTGCCGTCGATGAGGTTGAGCAGCAAGCCCTGCCCCTCGGCGGAAAGTGACTCGACCTCGTCGAGGAACAGGGTGCCACCGTCCGCATGGTGCAGCTTGCCGAGCCGCGCCTCACGAGCATCGGAGTATGCGCCTCGCACGTGGCCGAGGAGCTCACTGCGCAGCGAGTTGAGCTCACGCGGCAGCGAGCCGCAGTCAACGAGAACGAAGGGCCCAGCGGCCTTGCTCAACTCGTGAATGCGTCGGGCAGCCCAGGTCTTGCCCGAGCCAGTGGGGCCGAGCAGAAACACCGGCATCCTGTGCCGCGCGTTGCGCACGATGTCCTGCTCGAGCTGAGCCGTGGGAGGTGAGAGCGGCGCGGAGTCGTCGCTGGTGCTCCGGGCTGCTTCGGCGAGGAAGCAGATCCGCCCCGAGCGATTGCCGAGCACCACCGACTGGCCGGCGGCGACACGGTACGAGCGGCCGGGGTTCAGTCGCGTAGCGTCTTCCACCGCTTCGTCGGTCTCGAAGTGGTCAGCGAGGAAGCTCCCGTTGCTCGAACCTCTGTCGCGGTAGACCCACGAACCATCGGTGCGGCACGAAAGCAGGCCGTGATCGCGCGAGACCGAATCATCCGCGATGACCACTGTGCATGAGCGGTCGCGGCCGAAGGAGTATTCCTCGTCGGGATAGATGGGCAGCTCGAACGCCGGCTCGCCGCGGCGAATGACCCGGATGGCGCGCGGAGCGACGTACTCGGGCGACTCCTGCACCACGCGCTCGAGCCTAATTCTCGTCACCTTCGTCGTCGGCAAGTCCGCCATGAAGTTCTCCCGGTTGAGGTTCGCGGCCCCACTGAGCAGCTTTCGGGCCGACGGCCAGCCCCCTGAGATTGCGAGAGCAAGCGCAGCGGCCCATCAACATTGACGAGCAACACTGACAGGCAGTCGGCCTGCGGCGCAATCGTGCGACCGCAAGGCCTCAACATCACGCAGCGGAGCCGATGGCAGGAATCCTGCTCAGGGACCCGCGCACAACGCAGTTGCGAAAGGAGCCGAAGATGGTTGCCAGGTCGAAGGTGCCGAAGAGGCTGTTTGATGCGCTGGACAGGAGGGACGTCGGTGTCTTCCTGCGCTTCTGGTCGGCACTGCCGCCGACGGGTCGGGAGCACCACCCGCTGGGCGCGTTCATCTACGCCGCGCTGCGCGAGCTCGGAGAGCAGCGCATGACCGGGGCGCAGCTGTTCGCCACGGACCAGCGTCTGGCCGCGCGGCTGGCTCAAGCCGAGGCGGAGACCCGTGCACCCTGAGATCTCGCAGTGAAGCTTGAGCAGAACCTGGAGCAGAAGCTCCCAACGAGCTCCTTCGGCAGGTGCATCCTTCGGAGGACTACGCGAACGGCAAGTTCGTTCCCGACTTCCGATGTCTCTGACTGGGTTGAGCTGCTGCCGCAGCACCATCAGTGGGACGAACCCATTGACCGCTTGCTGGTGGGTGTCTTTCCTCAACTCCTGCCCGCGATGATTCGCTACTACGAAGACCGGGGCCCAACTCTCGCCGAGCTCCATCCACCCGCGACCCTCAAGGCAATCGACCAGAGGCTGTCGACCTTCTTGATCGCACTCAGCACGCTCCTTGAGGCCGATTCGCATCTGAGAAACCTGTCGCTTGCCCGGCCTGAGGACCTGCTCCTGCTGATGGTGCCGCAAACGGCGTAGCGAGGACGAAGCGCAGGAACTCCTTACTACTCCAGAGGTTCTTGGCGTCGCAGCAGCGCATCAGGTTCGACGCCGTAGGCTCGAGCGAACCGCACCAGCGTATCGAGCGGCACGTTCACGATGCAGCGCTCGATGCGCTGGAGGTACTGCAGCGACAGCCCCACCCGCTCTGCAGCGCGCTCCTGCGTCAGGCCCAGTCGCTGCCGCTCACGGCGGAGGTTAGCAGCAAGTTGCAGCCTGGTCGCCTTCTGAAGTCGCGCCAGCGTAGGTCGGGCCGCCATTGGCGACGACCGTCGTCGTGAAACCCAATAGGCTGTAGAACCTGTGGGGTTTCATTCGCCGTGAGGGCCAGAGGGGGGACTGATGGTGAGCTATCCGATGTGTGCGCGGGGAACGTGGGAGCCGAGAGAGAGACCTGTCCGAGGAGCGCGTGGGCGAGATGCACCTCAAGGCCTGACTCTGCCTCTCAAACCCGAGAGTACGACTTGTTGTTCAAACCCAAACGAAACGAGGACCCCTGATGTCGCGATCGCTTACTGCCTTCCTTGTCTTCGCACTACTCCGGACCGGCACCGCTCACGCCCAAGAAGCCACTGAGCCGAAGTGCACCACGCACCGCGGCCCAGTCCAAATTCGCAACAGCAGCGACTGGGCTCAATTCGTGGCGAAGGGCTGCACGTCAATTAACGGACGACTAACAATCGACGTCTCCGATGCCTCCGAACTCACGCCGCCAGCCACGACGCTGACCAGCGTCGTGGACCTGAAGATCGTCGAGCATTGCGCTCTCACGAACTTCAGCCTCCCAGCACTGACCGAAGTGAAACACGAGCTCTTTATCTCAAGCACAGACTGCACCGCCAACAAGAAGCACGCCCTGGCCAGCCTAGATCTCCCGTCTCTCCAGACCGTTCGAAACCTGCTCATCTATGGCAGTGCGCTCACCAACCTTACTTTACCTGCACTAACCAGTGCCAACCATTTGGAGATTGAGGGACTCAAGGCGCTCACCAGCATCAACTTGCCGGCGCTCACAACCGTCGGAACGGGGGGATTGCGGGTTGCAGCAAACGCCCAACTCACAGAGATTGCACTGCCAAGCCTTCAGGAAGCTGCCACCTTTGGCGTAACCGGAAACCCAAATCTCGCTGGTCTGAGTCTGCCATCGCTGACGGTTTCGTACGATGAAGTTCTGGTCCAAGATAACGCCAAGTTAGTGAGCATCAGCCTGCCGCTTCTGACGAACGTCGGCCCGCCGACGCTGGCGACGACAAAGGGCAAGCTCAATCTCTCTAAGAACGCAGTGCTCGCAACCGTGGACTTGCCCCAGTTGGCGATGGTTGGTTACCGGCTCCTGATCAATGACAACTCGAACCTCACCGCCATCCTCCTGCCGGGATTGGCCTCGGCTGGCGGCATAGAGATCAACAACAACAACAAGCTAGCGGGGCTCGAACTTCCTGCCCTGTCAGTCGTGGGCCGAGACGAAGCAAGTTGCCAAATATTCATCACTCAGAATACGGCGCTTCGACTTTGCCTAGTGAATGCGATCGTGAGTCGCTTGGCCCGAAAGCCGCATGGGCAGCAGTTCTTGTCATCTGGAAACAAGGGCATGCCTAACAATTGTCCGTGACACCAAGTTGCGCTGCCGGCCAGAAGTCCCTCACCGCGCTCAGATACGGAGTCATATGAAGACCAATGAACTGTTCGTACTTGCCATTGCCGCTGCTTGCCTTCTTCTGTCCTGCAAGCAGGACGGCACGATTCCCGGGACCGATCCGGCGTCGCCGTCAGCAACAAACACCGCCGCGACCGCGGCCTGTGATGACCTAAGGGCCGCGCTGGATCGGAAGGAAAATGAGGCGGCGCGATACGAGGCAAGCCTGGAGGGGTGGAAGCAGCAACGCGGATCAGGCGGGGGGGCGTTCGACAGACGGTCAAACATCCGCGACTACACGAACCTGCTTCTCCAAGCCAAAAGCGAGGCTCGCGTGCTTGGCCAACGATATCGTTCCGAATGTGGAAGCGCGAGAAGTGCCATGCCGCCGCGTTAGAACTCGCTGCGTTCGCCGACGGGCTCGAGTCGAAGCTCACGAACTGCTTCGGCCGGCTCACACTATGCGGGGCTCTGGACACCGCTCCGGAGCACGTACTTGATTACGGCCTTCGGGCACGAGCATCTCGGCTGGCCCGCACGAGGTGATTGAGCAGCCGACGGTTCTCGAGCAAGCCGACCCCGTCCAACGGGGCGATCAACAGCCGTAGAGCATCGGCCCGCATCGTAGGTACCTCCACAGCCATCACGGCCGCCTCCACGGCGGCGAGAGGGCGGCCAGTCTCGGCCGCGAGCTCAGAAAGAACGTCCTCTCTCGGGCGTCCGTCGGCGATTTCGGCAACACCCCAAATCGTCAGCACCACGTCGTCGAGGTTCCAAGTCATGACCGTGTGTCCTACTCGGTGCCTGACCGCGGCAGAACAGTAAGCCGAGCGCTCATGGTGCGGCCCCCGCCACCATCGCCACCCACTCCGCGCCGCACTTCGCGAACTGAACGAGGTAGCGTCCTCGAGGTGCAGCACGGTGCGCGTGCCTGACCATGTGCCCTGCGCTGGCGGCGGGCACTGCCGGGCAGTGAGTTCCGACCGGCAGCGCCGAAGGCCCCTGCCCCAGCACCGCGCGAAGGCGCTCGGCGTGTTCGAGGGACCAGGCGGCGCTCTTACCGGCCTTGGTCGCGGCGTAGAGGTCGCGCGCGTGACGAAGGTGCTTCTTCCAACCGAGGCGGCGGAACTCGAGGCCGAGCTCGGCGATGGCGTCCAGGGTCACGAGGCGGATCTACTTCTTCTTCAGCGCGGGCCGAGTGCTGGGAAGATCGCAGGCCGGCCAGACTGCCACTTGCTCGTCAATCGCGACCCGGGCGGCGTCCACAATGCTGGGCATCAGGGTCGCCTTCTCCTTGATGAATTCGTACGCCAGGGGAAGGCGTTCTTTGAGGCTCCGAACGCGGCCTGAGCTCTCGCACACGTAGTACTCGTAGAGCCGCAGCGAGTCGGCGTCCGGGCGAATGGCAGGGCGAAGCCTGCAGAGCATTTCCAGTTCCGCCATCACGTCGTCGATCGAGTTGACCGTTTCAAAGTAGGTGTCGAGCCACGGCCCCTCAGGTGGCTGTTCAGGAATGGGGCGTTTGCTCATCCGAGCGCCTTCGACCTTCGACCATTGGAGCCAGAAGGTCATCAGGCGTGGCTCTCGTTCACGGATTCGCATGAACGCATCGCAAGCTGCTGAGGGGCCTGCTGCCGAGGCCAGACAGGGTGAGATGGCGGTGAGGACAAGTACGGGGAGGCCGATCCGTTTCCACGATGTCGACATGGTGATCAACTAGACCGCAGGTCGAGCGCCAAGGGGAGCGTCAGAGCGTTCACCGCCTTCGCCCCCCTCTCCGCGTTGACGAGCTCGCTCCTCGCCGCCTGGTACCGCACCGTCGCCCGCATCGAGCCGTCGTGCTCGAGCTGCGCCGCCCTGAATCCACCTCGGCTCGACGGAGCCGCGCTGCTGTGTCTCGTATTGTCATGAGGACGAGCGCGAGCAGGAGAGCAGGTCAGTGGGCCCAGAGGGCAACCCTTCTACGGGCCCGTGACCGACTTGGCTGGGGCCAACGCTTGGACGATTCGCTCGGAGAGAGAGGCCGCCTGCAGCGGGAAGGTGGGCTCGGCAAAGATGCGGCTATTGGCCTTCTCGTCGACGAGCACAAAGGTCAACTGGCCTCCCATCTCCGAGAAGCCGAGCCAGTGCTTGGCCTTCGACTCGCCGAGCGTGAATCCGTAGCCGTAGTAGCCATGGCCGGCAGCCCGACTCTCCCGGCACGAGCCCGATACGTAGCGGTC
The DNA here is from genome assembly GCA_031412555.1 of Archangium sp. Taxonomy (GTDB): domain Bacteria; phylum Myxococcota; class Myxococcia; order Myxococcales; family Myxococcaceae; genus Archangium_A. The sequence goes on from JANODF010000928.1 coordinate 6,952, forward strand.
GAGGCCGCTCTCGCTGATGTGCTGATGAATGGTGATGAGGAACCAGTAGAGCTTGGGCCACCGAGCTTCTGCCCCACCCTTCATGCAGCACGAGAACTCGGAGCGGAGAGTTACCTCGTCAAGCTCTTGAACGACCCAGGACGCAGCGGTATCGGCATCCATGAAGAGTTGCCTCACGGTGACATTCTCAACGATGCCGGCAAGTTCCCTCCAACTGAAGACCGCCGTCTCGTACCTCGGCTTGGAACCGCCGGAAGGGACGACCATTCCGTCGATGAAGTTCTCCTCAGCTGCCTCGATCTGACGCCGTGTCAGCCCCGCAGTGAGCTTCAGCTCGAGTCGAGTCTTCGTGACGCCACCGGCCCACTGAATCTCAACGTCGGCCCGCCACCCGCGAACTGTCTTCTGCTCGAGCTTGATGGTCGCGCCGGCAGTTTCATCGACTGGCACCTTCAGCTTCTCCGCCATGTATCTTCGGAGATTGGGCTCATTCACGAGTGCGAACTGCAGGGGCACCTTGAATGACCCGCTCGGGCCGTCCCTGGGGCAAGTAGTCAAAGAGTGTGTTCATGGCGCTCAGTCCTCGTTCATCACTTCTTCGGCTGACACGGCCGTGCCCAAGGTCGAAACCGCAATCTCGCCGAGCACCTTCACCGTGATCTCAACCGACCTCGCGTTGACCCATTCGTCCTCGGCTGTCAGCGCCCTTTGTTCTTGAGCATATTCCTCCGCACCAATCGCCTTGCCGAGTTCAACCTCCGCGCTGAGCGATGCAAATACCCGCAAGAACTCCTTTATTGCGCGACCCTGTTCTCCCACGCGCAGGGGCTCGGCGAACGAGCGCCCGGGCTCTTCGACAAACACGAGTTCTCCCCAAGCCCGGTCCCACCAGCGTTCACGGGCCACGCGCAGACGCAGCAGGCCCGACCACATCAGCGCTTCCTCGCGCAGCTGCAGTTGATGCCACTTCCATCGCCACGCATTGACGGTGCGAACGACCCCGCGCTCTCGCTTCAAGCAAGCTGCGATCTCGGAGTTCGTCGCGAGCCCAATCGCCAGCTTTGAAAACGACGGCGACTGCCACTGTCCATGACTACCGCCGGTCAGCCCTTCGAAGTGTTCCCGGTAACTGTTGCCTGAGGTGGGCCGGTTCAGCCCCGTCAGTTGGAACGTGGAGCTTCCAGCGGCTGGAGCCCTCAGGGTCCCACCGGAGATCTTGGCGAAGCGGGCAAGTTCGCGGAGTACGAGCGCGTAGTGGGCGTCGGCAATTTCGGCCATCAGAGTTCTCCTTCAAACTGGATCGCGAAGACTGCCCTACTCCCTCCGAAACTTCCCATCACCGCCGGTGACCAGCGTGACGTCGCCGTCTCTCGAGGTCACGAAGAGGTTGCTGCTCGAGGGCACCGCTTGCCACTGCTCCGACTGGCCGGCCGAACACGAAGGGCCATCGAAAGCGCTGATGGGCGGCCCTGACTGGTCGCCGATGACCGAGCTCAACCTGCGAACAGCACCTGCGCGCGGGTGGCAGTACGTGCGGTTGGTGCCTTCTGCAGGGTCAGCAGCAGAGATGACCGCCCAGCGCGGCTTCACCTTCGCCAGGAACGCCTCGGTCGATGATGTCTCGCTGCCGTGATGACCGACTTGGAGGAGGGTTGCTTCGCCCTGCGTATCAAGCACGCCCTCTTCGTGGGCTTCGGCATCCCCCACAAAGAGCACCGACGATGAGCAGTAGTCGATGCGCAGCCCTACCGAGCAGTCATTGAGGTTCTTGCAGTCGGTGAGCGACGGGGGCAGCACGCCGCGCACGGAGAGCCCGTCGACTTGGCCGAGGAGCGACTCGGGCAGTGATGCCGAAGCCTCGGCCACGCGCGCGCACCGCTGCCCCGCCACGTCGAGCGTCTTGCGCACCGTCGCCGACTCGCGGCCCAGGCCGTTGTCTGCGTACACGGCAACCTCGTTCTCAAGCATCACCGATGCGGCGCCCCCAACATGATCCGAATGCGGGTGAGTAATCCAGAGCAGCGAGATGGTGCGGCCGGCCACATCGCGCCGGAGCGCCGCGAGGAAACGTTCGTTCCACTCTCGGCACACCTTGCCGCAGCCGGCCCTTGTCGGGCTCTCGCCAGCGTCGACGAGGACGAGTTGGCCCGTGGGCAACTCCACGAGAGCCGCAAGCCCCTGCCCCACGTCGTAGAAGTGCACGCGCATCGGAGCACCATCCCCGCACTGGAACTTGGTGAGCGTGGCGACGCGCTGGGGTGGGCAAGCCGAGAAGAGGAGAACGAGAACCAGGCTAGTTCGCGCAGCCACTGACGCCTCCATGGTGAGAGCAGCAGCCTCGACGACTCCCGCCACACGTACAGGACTTCGAGATGGTGCCATCGCGGCACTTGAGCCTGCCCGCGTTCGGCGAAGGCGCGGGCCTGGGCGCCGGCGGCTTCGGCGCCGTCACTTTGGGTTTGCGGCCTTGGGCGGACGAGCTGCCAGAGGGTGACGCCAGCAGCAGCGCGGCGATGAGAAGCGCGATCACCGGGTGCAACGTGTCTTTCGCATACGCCCTCCTCCACCAACTCCGACACTACGGGTCACAGCGCCCTGGGAACACTGCGCGGAGAGTAGCTTGCGCGAGGGAACAGCGAGAAGCGGTGACTTCGACCCCGCCGTCCCGTCTTTCGGGGCCACACGATGGCGGCGGGCGTGGCGTTGACGACAAAGGACGAGAGGGGTCGAATCGCATAAGAGCCCGTCAGATCCGCAATTCCACTAGTTTGCCGGGAGGCGTCCAATGTTTGCCTTTAAGAACTCAGAGCGAGGGACGGCCATCTTCCTGTCGATGCTTTCGGCGTTCGCAAGCGCGCAGGATGCACAAAACAAGACTCCCCGCGGCAAGCTAATCCCACTTCAGATTCAAAGTGCCTGCGGGGCGCGCGCCGCTGGTCGGGTTCCGCCTGACGAGCCCGACTATGAGGTGGGGCGTGTCTTCATCCACTCGGTTCTTAGCGAGGGGCAGGACAGCGGGAAGGTGCTGATCGAGCTCGACTGCACGTACCACTGGACCGACGGCGCTCTGAATCTGCCAAGCTGGCTGTCTCTCCGCGACCGTTTCTATCGGCAGGGATCGTGGTCGTGCAAATACAACGGTCACTACCTTTGGAAGAGCCTCGCTGCGCTTCCATTAACCCCATTTGTAGTGACCACTCTGAACCAGCCTGGATTGGAGGATTGGCAGGGTTGGTTCGATATCTCGCTGGGTAAGCGCGGCTTCTCGATTCTGCCGGCAAACAAACAGGGGCTGGGGATGGACGTGGGGCTGATGCCTGGTTGGCTCACCCTCACCTGCCCCATCGATGTGGGCCAATGGGATTCGGCGACGGAGGCCAAGACGCAAGTCATGCAACAGAAGTCCACAAACACCATGAAAGGCTGTCGCATTCGCGTCGAAAACAAGCCCACGCATCGTGTCGCGGAAGGGCGCTGCGACGGAACCACCGAGGTTCCCGGTTTCTGGTTTGAAGCGCCTGTGCCACCGGCGGCCAAGTAGACCGCAACCCACTTTGCTTCAGCGCTGGTAGCCGGCAGTGAGGGAGAGCGCCAAGTCCTGCGCCCTTTCGAGAACTGAAGTCCAACCCGGACTCACCGCCGCTTCTCCACGAACCGCAGCACCACGAGCGGCGCGAAGGCGAAGAGCAGCCCCTTGAAGAGCGGCACGTAGTTCACGGTAAGGCTCGCGACCCCCAGCAGCACCGCCCAGACGTAGGCGATCGCCCAAGCTGTCCTGAGCGTCTCCTTTCGCGACAGGGCATTCAAGAATCCGCCGCCATCCGAAGTGGCCAAGGTGGCGAACGGCCAGGTGTCGTCATCGAGCAGCACGCGCCCGATGTGCTTCACCTCGTGGTCATCGAGCTCGCGCGGCATCTCGGTGAGGTAGTCGACGACCTGCGTAAGACCGACGACATGCACGCCGTCAGGCTCGCGCTTGCCGTGAACGTCGTTGTCAAAGACCAGCACAGGCTGAACCCAAGCCTTCATCCCGGCGCCTTCGCGCAGGCGAGCTAAGATTTCGCGTGATTGCTCCTGGGTCTTCTCGGCCATCTTCGTCTTGCGGCCGTCGACGCGAATGCCCGCTCTAGACGTCTTCACCTCGCCACTGCGAAACTTGGTGTCGAGCACGAAAGCGCCGGCCGGGCCGACGACCATGTGGTCTGCGTTTCCCGTCGGGCTGATCATGATGTCGTGTCGAACGAACCAGCCTGGCGGCAACTTCTCAAGCTCGCGCCCAACTGCTTCTTCCGAATCCGCGCCAACACGCCATGAGTAATCCGGAGACCTGAAGATGCCGAAGGTCACCTTGCTTAGGAACATCCCAACAGGGTTCCTCCTGGCCAGCTCCTGCGCCAACTCGCGCGCGCCCTGCCCTGCTTTGCGCAGAATCGAAGCTGCTGGAGGAGACGCGCTCGGCTTCCTCTCGTTGAAGCACGACGAGCAGAGCGGCTTCGGGTGTTCCTTGAGACAGCCGCAGCTCTTGCACTGGGTGAGCTCGCCGTTCTTCTCCGCCTGCCAGTGGGGGTAGCAAAGGGAGTGGCCCTTCTTTTCGACGAGCTCTTCGCAGCGGTCGACGGTGCAGGGGGTCATGGGTGTCCCTTCACGAAGCTCGCGAGCAACTTATTCAGCGCGCTGGCGTCGCCACGAACCGCCCGGAAACTGGCCGAGCGTTCGAAGGCGTTTTGGCTCTAGCCTTCAGGATCGGCCGCCAACAGCGGACTGAACAGGCTCGGCGGGCTTCGGGCTCTGGTAGAAGCAGCCCAGTCATGGCGCTCTTTGCTCACGAAGAACTCGACGAGGTGGCGGCCCCGCACTTGGTCATCGGCTGGGCGGAAGCGACGCTCGGGAAGATGGACATTCAGGGGAACGGATGACCGCGACGACTCCCACACCTGCCTCGACCCTCGGCACGCTCACTCAACAGCGAATCCTCGACCTCGCCCGTGTGTTTGGAGTTCGGCTCAGGAGTACTTCCACCACGAAGAAGCAGCTCTCGCAGTTGCTCGGCGCGCAGCTCGATCGACGCCTCCCCGCCGTCTTGGGCGAGTTCGGGCGTGAAGAGCTCACCGCAGCGTGCAAGGCGCACGGGCTCCCCGCTCAATCCTTCGCGCGCCGTGAGCTCATCGCGACCCTGCTTGTGTCGGCAGGAATCGACCCGGCCCTGTCGATTCCGCCAGCCCCCGACCACCACCGGGACGGACTTCCGCGCGCGGGGCAGATCGTGCGCGCTCGTCATCGACAGTGGCTTGTTGAATCCGTAGTTGCCGGCACGCCCGAGGACTCGGCGCGAGTTGCGCTCGTCTGCCTCGACGATGACGATCCGGGTCGGCGGCTCGAAGTGCTCTGGGACCTCGAGCTCGGTGCGCAGGCGATCGAGCCGGAGAAACGTGGCCTCGGTCCAGCCGATCGACTCGACGAACCAGCCCAGTTCGGTGCCTACTTGCACGCGCTACGTTGGAACGCAGTCAGCGCGGCCGACGCCACCCGCTTCCAAGCGCCGTTTCGCGCGGGCATCGAGCACATGGCGCATCAGCTCACGCCGCTGATGAAAGCGCTCGAGCTGCCGCGCGCGAACCTCTTCATCGCGGACGA
>JANODF010000929.1:0-23437 GCA_031412555.1 Archangium sp.
CACCCCCAACCCCACCCCCACCAGCGCTGGAGCGTGCGACTTGATTCGCTCCACCACGCGCTCCGCCTGATCCCGCTGCGTATCCGGCAGCAGCACCACGAACTCGTCGCCCCCCAACCGGCAGACCAGGTCTTCTGCGCGCACCAACGTCTCGAGCAACCGGGCCACCGAAGCGAGGGCTGCATCGCCCGCCGCATGGCCCAGGGTGTCGTTGAGCTGCTTGAAGCCGTTCATGTCGATGCAGATGACCGACAGCCCGCCCTGCGGGTTCCGCTTGAGGCGGCACAGCTCTTCATTGAGGCGCTCATCGAAGCAGCGGCGATTGCGCAGGCCGGTCAGGCCGTCGCGGTAGGCGAGTGAGGCGAGGCGCTCGTTCTCTTCGCGAAGGCGGTCGATCTCCGCGCGCATGCGCACGAGCTCGCGGTGCTTGGTGAACTCAACGATGCTGGCGACCCTGTTCTGCACGCAGGTCTGTAGAGCAACTGCCTTGCCATCGCGTGAAGCCTGACGCGTCATGGATGGATCAGCCGCTTGCGGGAGGGCGCGTCAGGGTCCTGACGGAAAAGCTTGCAGTTGCCGGGGCAACGGATGATTCACGTGTCGCAAATGACCCTCGAGACCACCCAGCTGGGGGCCATCTCCCTGAAAGATTGGATGGGCCGAGCTGCCCTGGTTGGCAGTGCGTGGGCCGAACGGCCGGCAATCCTGGTGTGGCTGCGGCACTTTGGCTGACTGCTCTGCCGCGAGCAGGCGACCGGGTTCCGGTTGCGACATCAAGAGATCGAGCAGCTGGGCCTCAACCTGGTCTTCATCGGGAGCGGTAATGCGCTCATGGCCAGCGACTTTCGCGAGCAGCTCGCGCTGGAAGTGCCGGTGTGGGTCGACCCGAAGAGGGTCACCTACACACACCTCGGCTTCAAAAACTCACTGGCCAGCACGCTCGGCCCGCGGGTCTGGGCGCACGCAATTCGTGCCTTCCGCGCAGGCTTTCGACAGAGCGCCACGCAGGGTGATCCCTTTCAGCAGGGCGGGGTGTTGGTGGTGCGGCGTGGGGGCGAGATCCAGTTCGGTTACGTGTCGCAGACCGCAGGCGATCATCCGCCGATGGACGCGGTCATGAAGCACGCGCGAAAAGCGGCCAAGGGGTTAGAAGGCGCCGCATGAGAACGCTCGTGTGCGCCCTGCTCGTCGTCGCCGCCATGTCGTGTGAGAAGTCGAAGACCGCGCCTGTTCCGGCCACCGCCCCTGTTCCTGAAGCGAAGAAGGTGAAGGCCGACACCGCGGGCAAGGCCGAGGTGGAGTTCTTCGGCAGCTGGAGCGAAGGCGAGGTGAAGGCTGCGAAGTACGTGTTCGTGGCCCAGGCCGAGCCGTGTACGCCCGCGCCCGAGAAGGCCACGCGCTTTGGCGAAGAGACCCTCACCAAGCCGGGCCCGCTGTTTGCCGAGTTCTACATTCCGCAAGGCACCGTCGGTCACGCCTGCGTGTACGGCCTGGATGAGGCGGGGAAGATCGTCTCTGCCGCGAACTCCACGCAGAACCCGATGACCTTCAAGGGTGAAGGCGAAGTCATCTTCGGGAAGCTCGACTACGCGCTCAAGGCTCCGTGACGCCCAGGCCGTACTTCTTGAGCTTGTCGTGAAGCGTGGCGCGGCCGATTCGGAGCTGCCGCGCCGCTTCCGAGACGTTGCCTTTGGCTGCATCGAGCGCGGCGACGATCAGCCCGCGTTCGGTGGCCTCCAGCTTCTCCTTGAGGCCTGCGCCGGGTTGCAGCTCGACGCTGCTGGCCTCTGAAGGAAGCAGGGTGAGATCGAGCGCGCCATCGGGGCTCAAGGCGACGGCGCTCTCCAGCGCGTTCTCCAGCTCGCGCACGTTGCCGGGCCACGACCACGCGGTGAGCTTTTCCAACAACGCGGGCGTGAGCGGGGCCGCGGGCACGCCGAAGGAGCGGGCCGCCCGAGCCAGGAAGTGGCGGGCGAGCGCAGGAATGTCTTCGGGGCGTTCACGCAGCGCAGGCACGTGCAGGTGCACCACCTTGAGGCGGTAATAGAGGTCTTCGCGGAAGCGGCCGGTCTTCACGTCGGCGGCGAGATCCCGATGGGTCGCGGCGATCAGGCGCACGTCGATCTTCACCGGCTTGTCTTCACCGACGGGCCGCACCTCGTTCTCCTGCAGCACGCGCAGCAGCCGGGCCTGCACGGTCGCACCGAGCTCGCCCACCTCGTCGAGCAACAAGGTGCCGCCATCGGCTTCGCGGAAGAGCCCCAGCCGGGCCCGCGTCGCTCCGGTGAAGGCGCCTTTGCCGTGCCCGAAGAGTTCCGCCTCGGCGAGCTCTTCGGTGAGCGAGGCGGCGTTGAAACGAACGAAGGGCTTGTCGGCGCGCGTGGAGGCGGCCACCAGTGCTTCGGCGACCCGCTCCTTGCCGGTGCCGCTCTCGCCGGTGATCAACACCGTCACGTCGCGCGGGGCGACGCGGGTGACCAACTCGGCGAGGCGCGACATCGCGGGGCTGACGAAGATGAGGCTGCGCAACAAGCTGACGTCGCTCTGCAGCCGCGAGTTCTCCCGGGCGAGGCGAACGGTGCCCAGCGCCCGGCGCACCACGTTGAGCACGTCATCGAGCTCGAAGGGTTTCTTGAAGTAGTCGGAGGCGCCCCGTTTGATCGCTTCGACGGCGAGGCGCTCGTTGCCGTGAGCGGTGATCAGGATCACGTGGGGCCGAGGCTCCGGCAGCTTCTGGATTCGTTCGAGTAATCCCAGTCCATCGAGCTTGGGCATGCGCACGTCGCTGAGCACGAGACTGATGCCACCCCGCTCGACGGCCGCCACACCCTGCTCACCATCGGCCGCTTCGAGGACCTCGAGGCCTTCATCTTCGAGCAGGCCCTTGAGCGTGAACCGCACGCCCGAATCGTCATCGACGACCAGCACACGGTGAGCTCCCTCTCCCTTCGGGAGAGGGTTGGGGTGAGGGGCGAACGTCTTCACGGAGGGACCCCCGCCAGACTCAACTCGGCCGCCGTACCGCCCCCATCGCGCCCCACCAACCGCACGTCACCGCCATGCTGCCGGGCGAGCAGCCGCGCGATGGTCAACCCCAACCCATTGCCCTGCGCCTTCGAAGTCACGCCCGGCTCGAACACCCGCTCGACATCCTTCACGCCCGGCCCGCGATCGAGCACCGACACCTTCGCGCCCGAACCCTCGGCGCCGACCACGAGATCCACCGCCCCACCCTGCCCCGTCACGTCGATCGCGTTCTGCAGCAAGTTGATGATCACCTGCTTCAACTTCCGCGCATCGGCCTTCACCGTGACCTCGGGCCGAACGTCGAGGCGCAGCTCCACGCCACGTTCCCGGGCCACACCTTCGTAGAGCGCCGCCACCTGCTCGACCACCTCCGACACCTTCACGTGCGCGACGTCGAGCGGCACCAGCGGCCGGCTGAAGTTGAGAAACGACTCGAGGATCTCCTGCATGCGATCGACCTCGCGACGCAGCACGGTGAGTCGCTCCTTCTCTTTGCCCGACGCCTCGCGATCGACCAGCGCCGCGAGCCCCTTCACCGAAGCGAGCGGGTTCTTGAGCTCGTGGGCGATCTCCGCGACCAGGGTGGTGAGCGTACGCGTCGACTCGTCGTGACTGACGAGCAGCTCATCGCGTGCATTGAGCGCCCGCTGAATGGCCGACTGAAACGCACGGCGCATCACCCAGCCCAGCAGCGCCCCCCAGCCCAGGGCGATGGAAAGAAAGGTCGCGCGGGCGAACAGCAGCGCGGCGTTGCCGGGAACCCGAGGGCCTCCGCCGAAGAACGAAGGGATCAACGTGGGCACCCATTCTTTCCACGCGATCAGGGTGAGCACCCACACCAGCACGGTGGCCAGCGCCGCGAAGGCGATGCCGTAAGCGGGCCGCAAGAAGAGACAGAGGAACACGGCGATCAGAGGGAGCAACACGAAGACAGGGCTCTCCACGCCACCCGATGCGCTGACCACGATCAACAAGATGGTCGCGGGCACCGGCATCAGTGAGGTGAGCCGGGTGCGTTGGAGCCCCACGCGGCGAGCGCGCAAGAACTCCCAGACCAGCCGGCTGACAGCGAGCAAGATGGCGGTACCGACGAGCCACAACCGCCACCGGGCGGGATCCCAGGCGAGCACCGAGACGATGGCCAGAAAGAGAAACGGGGCCAGGTAGAGCCGCAGCTTCACGCCGCGCTGGAACAGGGCGTCGAGGGCAGCGTCTTCGACTTCCTGGAGGCTGAGCCGCTGAACGGTGTTCACGAAGCAAGAGTGCACCGCTCGGCGCGGCCCGTCACCTGTCGGAAAACCGACATCGACTTGTCGGACCTCCGACGGTGGGGCCCCTGCTTCCGAGCGCGGCCGCCTTGGCACTGCGCGTGCTCTGTGGCTCCCCGTCATGAATCCCCTCCTCTCGATGGCCTTCCGCAACGTGCTGCGCAATCGGCGGCGCACGTTGATCACCCTGGCGGCCGTGACCATCGGAGTGGCCGCGGTGGGCACCATTCGCGGCGTGCTGAACGGGCTGCAGCAGAGCATCGTGCTGGGCAGCATCGAAGGCACCCTGGGCGCCATCCAGGTGCATCGCACGGGCTACCTGGCCAACGTGTTGTCGACGCCGTTGTCGCTCGACTTCGAGGCCGACGAAGCGCTGCTCGGCAAGGTGCGCAGCGTGAAGGGTGTGAAGGCCATCGCGCCCCGCATTCAGTTCGCCGGCTCGCTCACCTTGTCCGCCACGGAAGGCAACGACGCCCCCGAGGCGCTCTTCTTCGGCGCGTTGGCGGTCGACCCGCTGCTCGAGCCGAAGGTCTGCCCTCAACGCAGCACCTTCTTCACCGCCGGCACGGTGCTCGACGACACGCACGTGGTGTTGGGTGACGCGCTCGCAGCTGCGTTCGGAGCGAAGAACGGCGCCGAAGCCATTCTGCTGGCCCCCGATCGTGACGGTTCGCTGAACGGTGAGCTGGCCTTCGTCGGTGGAGCGATGCGCGCGATCATGCCGGGAGAAATGAAGATCGCCGTGGTGCCGCTGAGCCTGGCGCAACGGCTGCTCCGCATGGACGGGCGGGTCACCGAGCTGGCCATCGCAGTCGACGACCTGACCCAGGTGGTGCCGATCGCCGAGCAACTCCGGGTGGTGCTGGGGCCTTCCTACGAAGTGCACACGTGGGAGGAGCTGGCCCCCGAGCGCAAGACCATCATGGGCATTCAGAACGGGGTGTCGGCGGTGGTCTCGGGTGTCTTCATGATGCTGATGCTGCTGGGCGTGGCGAACACGATGTTGATGAGCGTGCTCGAGCGCACCCGTGAAGTGGGCACCATGATGGCGGTGGGGCTCACGCGCGGCAGCGTGCTCTCGCTGTTCTTGATGGAGGCGCTGGTGCTTGGCGCGATGGGGGCGGGCGGCGGCTTCCTCTTGATGAGCGTGATCACCTTCGGGCTGGCGTCGAAGGGCATTCACTTCACCCCGCCGAGCGCGACGATGGCCATCGAGGTCATCCCGTTCCTCACGCCGGGGTTCACGGTGGTGGTGCTGTTCATCGCGATGGGCGGGGCGGTGCTCTTCGCGCTGTATCCCGCGTTTCGCGCGAGCCGGCTGCGCCCGGTGCAGGCGTTGGCAGGTCGTTGACGTGTCTCCCTCTCCCTTCGGGAGAGGGTCGGGGTGAGGGACCCACAAAATGCTTCTCAGACTCGCAGCCAGAAACGTCTTCCGAGCGAAAGCCCGCTCAGCCATCACCATCGGCGCGCTCTTCTTCGGCGTGCTGATGACGCTGCTGCTCTCTGCCTTCGTGATGGGCGTGGGCGAGTCGCTCGTCGCGGAAACGATCGAGTCGCGCGTGGGAGCGATCCAGGTGCACAAGGCCGGCTACTTCGAGAAGCGCGATCGCCAGCCGCTCGCGTTCTACCTGGAGCAGAGCGCGGAACTGGAGTCGAAGCTCAGGTCAGTTGCGAACGTGAAGGCCTTCACGCCACGCATCTCGTTCAACGGGCTGCTCACCAACGGAAGCCGGGGTGCGATCGCGGTGATCACCGCCGTCGATCCCGCCACGGTGCAGAACGCCCTGCCGAAGGTCGACCTCTACCTCGAAGGAAAGGCGCTCGAGCAGAACGACCGCAACGGCGCTCACGTGGGCCAGGAGCTCAACCGCGCGCTCGACTTGAAGCCGGGCGTGCCGCTGATGCTCCAGGCGCAGGGGCTGGGCGGCCGCGACAACGCGCTCGACCTCGAGCCGCGCGGGGTGCTGGCGGGTCAGAATCCGCTCGAAGGAAAGCGTGCCGTCACCGTGACGCTCGCCTTCGCGCAGTCGCTGTTGGGCATGGACAAGAAGGTCACCGAGTACGTCATCGCGGTGAACGACGTCACGCGCCTGGATGAGACGGCCGCGGCGATCCGCTCGGCGCTGGGGCCCGACTACGAAGTGCAGACCTGGGAGCAGCTGCGCCCTTCGCTGCGTGATGCGCGGCTGCTCCAGCGCGCGATTCTCGGGGGGCTCGCGTTCATCTTCTTGATCATCGCGTTGTTCGGCGTGGCCAACACGTTGCTGATGACGGTGCTCGAGCGCACCCGGGAGATCGGCACGCTGCTCGCGGTGGGCATGACGCGCAGCATGGTGGCGCGGCTGTTCGTGCTGGAGGCGCTGCTCCAGGCGGCGCTGGGTGCGTTGCTCGGGCTCGGTGTCGCGCTGGTGGTGCTGGAGTTCGCGCGCAGCGGGGGCGGCATCACGGTCTCGATGGGTGCGGGCCAGGGGTACTTCCGCATGATGCCCACGCTGCTGCCCGCGGTGCCGTTTCTCGTCGTCGGAGCTGCGTGCCTGGGCAGTGTGCTGGCCGCGGTCTCCCCTGCCCTGCGCGCGGCGCGCATGCGGCCGGTCGAAGCGCTCTCTTCTCCTTGAAAGGAAACAGTCATGACTGCACTCGTTCTCGCCTTGTTGCTCAGCGCCGAGCCCCCCACCACGCAGGAGGTGCTCGCGAAGTACGACGCTGCGATGGCGCCGGCCACCTTCAAGGGCGTCGCGCAGATGACGGCGCACCGCGATGACGGCACCACGCGCGCGTACAAGATGACGTTCCTCAAAGGGTCCGACGACAAGTCGCGCGTCTGGTTTCACGAGCCCGCGGCCGTGCGTGGCCAGGAGATGCTGCGCAACGGAGAGAACTTCTGGGTCTACATGCCGAACCTGAAACGCGCGCTGCGGTTGGCGAGCCGCGACAACTTTCAGGGTGGTGACTTCAACAACGCCGACGTGCTCCGAGCGAACTACGCGCGCGACTACGAGGGCACGGTGAAGGAAGACCCGAAGAAGCCCGACCAGTGGCTGGTGGAGTTGAAGGCGAAGTCAGCCGACAGCGCGTACGACTCGATCAAGCTCTGGGTGGCGAAGGAGCCGCTCGGCCTTCCGGTACACGGCGAGTACTTCACCTCGAGCGGCAAGATGTTGCGCTCGGCTGACTTCACCGAGGTGAAGGACTTCGGCAACGGGCTCAAGCGGCCCGCGAAGATCACCATGCGCAACGAGATCGCGACGCAGCGGTTCTCCGAGATGGTGTGGGACTCGGTCGACATCACCGCGACGGTGGGCGACGGCAAGTTCGGTCTGTCTGATCTCGGCCATTGAAAAACAAAGAATCCCCAAATGATCCCGAGGCCCCCTCTCCCCGAGGGGGAGAGGGTTGGGGAGAGGGCTGTCCATGAACGCGCTACTCCTCCTGCTACTCACCCAATCCCCGTTGGTGACGACGACCGGCTACGTCGACTCCCGCACCACGGGAGCCTGGACGCAGTTCGACGGCACACCCGCCCTCACCGAGCTCGCTGAAGCGAACGTTCAAGTCAAACTCACCCCGCACGAGAAGGTCACCTTCTTCGCGGACGCCTCTCTCTTCTGGCAAGGCGCCTGGCTGCTGCAAGGCGAGCAGAAAGACCTCGCGCAGTACCGCCCGCAAGTCGTGCTGTCCGAGTTCTACGCAGACCTGCCGCTGGCCGATCACTTCCGTCTGCTGGTGGGCAAGAAGCGAATCGTCTGGGGAGCAGGGCTCTCCTTCAACCCGACGGACCTGCTGAACCCGGCGAAGGATCCGACCGATCCCACCTTTCAACGCGCGGGTGCGTGGTTGGCCGAAGCCGAGTGGGGTTTCGAGAAGGTGGCGCTCTCGGCAGTGGTGGCAGGCAAAGCGACCCGCCAGTACGCCGGCTTGCCCACCGCGCTGGTGGTCTACCCCGACCTGCCGTCCGCCGAAGTGGTGCGAGGCATCGCAGCCGACGATCGAGATGACGAAGCGCACTTCGTATTCACCGGCCGGCTGTACCTGCTGGTGAAGGACATCGATATCAACCTCATCTACGGCTACTCGAACCTGTACGCCGACGCGTTCCGCAACAAGTCGAGAGCCGGGCTCTCGTTGTCGCGGGTGTTCGGCAATCTCGAGCTGCACGGAGAAGCGCTGCTGTACTCGGGCTCTGCGCGAGTGAGCGCGAACGCCGACTGCGTGAACGCACCCGCTCTCTGCCTCTTCCAGGGAACGCCGATCATCAGCCGGCCGTACCTCGACTCGGACTTCCTCAACGCGCGCGCTCTCTTCGGAGGGCGATACCAATTCGACGACAACGCGGTCTTCGCGGCCGAGTACTACTTCAACGGCGAAGGTCAGGACGCGAAGGGCTTCGAGCGGCTGGCGCGGTTGTCTCTGCAGAACCCGGCGCTGGCGCAGCAGGCGATCCTCGGAGGCACGACCGACCCCGGCACGCCGCAGAAGTTCACGCTCGAGGCGCTGCGCCGGCATTACCTGGTGCTGCAATTCTCCAAGCCGCAGCTCTGGGACGACTGGACGATCTCAGCGACGGCGCTGATCGGGCTCGAGGATTTTTCGATGCAGCTGGTGCCGCAGGTGCAGTGGATGCCGAAGGAATGGCTGCAGCTGACGGTGGCGCTCTACGTGCCGTTCGCGGGCGTGCCCGAGTTGGGCGTGAAGGTCGGCGAGGAGACCTACGGGCAATTCAGCCTGTCGCCGTTCAAGACCCGCGTGCTGGTGCAGGCGCGTGCATTTTTCTGAAGTGGAGGATCACATGGCGTTGATCAGCTTGAAGGGCATCACCAAGTCGTACCAACTCGGGAAGACCTCGGTGCCTGCGCTCCGGGGGGTGGACCTCGACGTCGAGGCCGGTGAGTTCACGGTGGTGATGGGCCCGTCAGGGAGCGGCAAGACCACCCTGCTGAACATCATCGGGCTGCTCGACCGGGCCGACGCGGGCAGCTTCACGCTCGATGGTGAAGAGCTGGCGGGGCGCGACTTCAACGACATGGCCGCGCTGAGGAACCGGAAGATCGGGTTCATCTTTCAGTCCTTCAACCTGATTCCGGTGCTCGACGTTCGGGAGAACATCGAGTTCCCCTGTCTGTTGCGGAAGGAAGACCGGTCTGCGCTTCGGAAGCGGGTCGAGCTGCTGGCGGAGGAGGTCGGCCTGACCAGCGTGCTCAAACACCGGCCCGACGAGCTGTCAGGGGGACAACGGCAGCGGGTGGCCATCGCGCGGGCGCTGGTGACACAGCCGGAGATCGTCCTGGCCGACGAACCGACCGCCAACCTCGACTCTGGGACCAGCGAGCAGATCCTCCAGCTGATGGAGCGCCTGAACGCCTCCCGCGGGGTGACCTTCCTGTTTTCCACCCATGATCCCCGGATCATGAAGAGGGCGAAACGGGTGGTGCTGATGGCAGATGGGAAGCTGGTGGACGGTACGGCAGCCGCGAAAGCGGAAGTTCTGGGTGCGTCAGGTCTCGATCATTCTTGACGACATGGGACACGTGGGGCACAACCCGCGCCGCTTCTCGTTCGTTACGCCCAAGTAGCTCAGTTGGTAGAGCAGGGGATTGAAAATCCCCGTGTCGCTGGTTCGATTCCGGCCTTGGGCACTCGTTTCAAGCAGATGGCTCGTGGGAGGCGTCCACTGAGTCCACTGTTTGAGCCCGTTTTCGCTCCCGTCTGGCACACCCGTGGCACAGCTGAAGGCGCAAGCCCGGGCGAAAATTCAAGGTCGCCGCTCGAGGCTCAGTACTCGCGCAGCTTCACGGCCCCCCTCGGAGTCGGGGTTTAAGCCGACGAACAGGGTCGGCTCGGGACCGAAGTGCACTTCACACTGGGTTGTGACCGCCAACCCACTACGGGCCGCGGACGCGCTGGTTGACGGAGGACGAGGTCGACAAGCTGATCGGCGCGCTGGGCGGCGATCGCGCGGCCAGGGCGGCCTGCAGCCGGACTTGATCGCCGCGGTGCTCGGCCACCGCGACACGCGCATGGTCGAACGCGTCTACGGGCGCCTCGCCCCTGAGGTCCTCGCCGAGCGAATGAAGCAGTCGCTCAAAGCCGGCGAGCATCGCTGAGCGTCAGCGCCAATTTCACTCGGGGCATTTTCGGCCGGCGCAATTTTCGGTTTGAAACGAAAGACGCCTGATTCCGAAAATGAGTCGGAGCTCGAACGCGCGGACCTCGGCGATCAGATTGCTGGTCGCTCGAGCGACCTGATGGGGACCGGGCCTTGAGCGCGAATCCCAGGTCTTCAGTTGATGAGCAGAGAACCAGCGCTTCAGTGCAGTCCTCATCGCCGCTGTGCCCTGCGCTGTGGCTCGTTGAGGCGCGTCGCGGTGAATGACGAGTCGTCCCCATCGTGGATGAAGATTTTCCCGGCTAGCGAACCATCTTCCTGAAGACGAGCCCACCCGCGACCGCACGCAGCATCGCGATCGTCGGCGCCCATCCAGGAGAACTCGACCGAAGGTCGGCCATCCACCTCTCCGAACCGGCAATCAAGGCCGCCCTCGACCGCGATGAAGCGGAGCGAGCCATGGTGCTTGCCGAACTCGATGAACCCCGGCCCAATCAGGTCGATGGCGTCGGCGGCCCACACCTCCATCTCCACGATGAGCCACCGACCTGCGAGGGCCGCGGGAATGCGGTTGCGAGCGCTCTCCGGAGCGACGACTTCGACGTCCTCCGGCACGGTTGCTCCGAAGTCCCAAGAGGAACCTTCCCAGTGGGTGATGACGCCGTTGAATTCGCACTCGGAGCAGTTCCAGATCACCTCCGAGTAGCCCGCCGGCGGTCGATCAGAATGACGCCCGGGCAAGCCCGCCGAGACGGTCTGCATCGACACCGGATCGGGCTGCGGACGTGGGGCGGTGCTCCCTCCATCGACGCGACCGCGACGATGCTCGCGAAGAACGACGGCAGCGAGCGGCCCTTCTCGATCTCGTCGTCACCCAATGGAGGAAGATGCCGGAAGTCAGTGATGAGGGTCTTCGGTCGGACGGCCATTCAGGTCTCCACGCAGGGATTCACCGATGAGTTCAATGAACCACTCGAGCGGATGATCGTCGCGGCCGGGACGGTCGCTCCAGCGGAATGATGGCGACTGGGCTCCCTGCCTTGAGAGCGAACTCCCAGGTCTTCATCTGCGTCATTCTTTCGAAGGCAGCCCGATCCTTGCCCTTGCGATCCGCCCTCCACCGTCCAGTCACTTCCTTCATTTGGGCGCGGAGCCGCTCCTGTTGCTCGCTCTTCCAGAGGTCCATGAAGAAGCGGCGCGCCTCGGATTTTCGCTTCCCGAGGTAGTCAGCAAGCGCGCGAAGCATGGACACGCCCGTGTTCTGGTCCCTGCCCTCTTCGTTGCTCGTCGGCCGCGGCAGCTTTGCCCCGATGACCATCGCCACCGTGTTCGGGCAGTTCAGCGAGGCGTGTGTGAAGTAGGCGCGCGCATCGCTCTTCGTGCCCAACTCGAACGCCGCAAAGGCCGTGACGAGACTCTCGCTCGGGCTGATTTGGTGGATGAACCGTGCTGCATCGTGCGCCTGCTGCCACCGCGCGGTGTTCAGGTAGACCGAGGCACGATGCGCGGCGGCAGTGATGTCGTCGTGGCACTCGTGGTGAAGCCGATCACAGGCAGCGAGCGAGTCTTCGTAACGCTTCGCCTCATTCAAGGTGAGGGCGAGGTTTCGAAGGCCGCGCATGTACGGACGGGTCGCGTGGTCGCTCCACCAGCGGTTCTTCGCGATCTTCTTCGGGAAGAGTCGCCGCCCCACCTCCATCGTCTTCTCGAAGTGGCCGATGGCCTCGTCGAGACGCTCTTGGTCGAGCGCGATCAGACCGAGGTAGTTGTGCCCCTCGGCGTAGTCCTCGAACGCGTCCGTCAGGAGCTTGAACGCAACGATCGCGCGCGGGTATTCGCGCTTCTCGTAGAGCTCAGCGGCGTCCTCCTCGATGTCAGGCGGGACGCCGAGTTCGCGCGTGGCGAAGCGCCAGAAGAAGTCGTTGTCTCCATTCCATTTGTCGACTTGCTGTTCCGGCGACTTGAGCCGCCTATCGATGAGCTCGCGCAGGTACTGGAGTTCCGCGCGGTGGGAACCCAGAAGCCGCGACGAGGCGGCCAGCATCGACGGGTCAGCCAGGATGAGCTGCTTCGTGAACGCCAGCAGGTCCTCTCGGAACCGGCCGAGGAGGCGGGTCGAGGCGTAGTCGTAGCTATCGGGAAGCGTCGCCAGATTTTCCTCGATGCCGCGGTGGATCTCCTTCCAGTCGAAGTGAACCCCAGGATGGGAGTTCTCGAGCAGCATGCGGAACCGGTCTGAGGAAGCAGAGTCACTCTTGCCGAGCGCCGCGAGCGCTTCAGGTCTCGAATAGATCGTGAAGAGAATCTGCTGCTCGACCTTCTTCGTCTCGGAATCGCGGACCCCGTGAACTATCGCGAGTTGGTTACCTCGTTGCCGCACGTACGCCATGACCGCCCTCCGTTGTGTGTTCGCGAACCATCGCACACAACAGGCACCGTTGTGCAGATACGACAGAATGGACACAACGGCGGCACTGCCAGATGAGTCGAGCAGTCGGGGTGCCGCTTCGGCTCCTCCTCGCAGCTGAGCGGTGTCGACCACGAATCATGTCGGACTGCCTCGCTTCCCTGCCTTCTGGGCACGTCCTGCAAGTCTCGCGTCGGCGCGCGCCCTCAGCCTCGACCAAGATTCGCTAGACGCCGTCTGGCGGATCCTGGCCCGGCACGAAACGCGTCTCGAATTGTCGCTGCACTTCGGCGACAAATCCCAGACAGCGTCTGGGATTTCGCAGTGAGGCAGCAGCAGCCATTAGTCGGTGCCAGAAAGTGAGTGCGCCTGAATGTGGCGGCTTGCGTCATGGTGCAAGTACGGCGATTTAGACAAGTCCTTCAGCGTGCGGCAAATCGCCATCTTGCGTGGCGGTGCAAGTAGCACTATTTAAGCAAGTTCATGATCGACGCATGGCGCGGCATCGAGGCAGTTGCGAGGAGTCGTCTTCCGGCGATCCTCTCCGATGCGCTTGGCCTCGAGTCCGGAAAGGTTTGGCTCGCCGCATCGAAGGACGAGGCCTACGACTTCACTGCTGACGCTGACGGAAGGTCTTTGCTCATCGAGGTCCTCGGCCCCTCCATGCCGGCTCTCCTCCGTCACTGGGAGCGGGTCCGCCGCGTCGCAAAGAAGCGAGACATTCCCCTGATCGTGGTCCCGTACATGACCCCGTCCGGGCGCGCGCTCTGCAACGAGCACGGCATCAACTGGGTGGACCTCGCGGGAAACGCCAGCGTTCGCGCGCCCGGCCTTCACATCCGCATCGACGGGCAGCCCGACCTCTACGCCCGAAGAGGTCGCCCAGCGTCCGTCTTCGAGCGAAGGAGCTCGCGACTCACCCGCATTCTGCTGCAACACCCTGGGCGCGAATGGTCGGTTCGCGATTGCGCCAAAGCCTCAGGTCTCAACGAAGGCCACGTCAGTCGCATCGTCGTGCGCCTGGTTGATGAAGACCTTCTGAGTCGAGACGCGAGGCGAATCCGTGTGACGAATCCCCAGGTGCTTCTCGACGCCTGGAGAGAGGCCGCGGACTTCTCGAAGCACCGCATCCTTCGAGGGCACGTGCCCGCGCGCTCAGGCGAGGATCTGCTCCGGCTGGTCTCAGGGCGCCTCGCTGAATCTCATCTCGAGCACGCCGCGACCGGCCTCGGAGCAGCCTGGCTCTACGACCACTTCGCGATGTTCCGACTGGCGACCCTGTACCTTCGCGAATGGCCCAGCCCCGCGCAGCTCGAGCAACTCCACTTCAAGGAGGAACCAAAGGGCGCGAACGTCTGGCTCGTGCTCCCCGCGGACGACGGCGTCTTCGAGGGGGCACGGTCGGTCGAGGGCATTGCGTGCGTCCACCCGGTCCAGGTGTACGTCGACCTCAAAGACCAGCCGGAGCGCGCCGCCGAGGCCTCCGAGCACCTGAAGCAGAACCCGCTGCTTCTCGGGGGCACCGATGGCGCCTCGTAAACCGCCGACAGCCGCCTATTACACGCCCAGGGACATCGAACTCGTTCGGAGCGCCTGCCTCACGCTCGCGTCGCACCTGGGTTCATTTCTCGATGACCTCGTCGTCATCGGCGGGTTGGTCCCTACCCTCCTCATCCTGCCGAAAGACACCAGAGATCCTCACGTCGGAACAAAGGACATCGACCTGGGCCTCAGCCTCGCGCTCCTCGAGGAGTCCAGGTACGTCGAGCTCGTTGCGCATCTGCAGAGCGCGAACTTCGAACCCGACATGAACAACGCGGGAAAGCCAGCGAACCACCGCTGGAAGCACCGTACGGATCAAGTCACCGTCGACTTCCTGATTGCCCCGGCCCCTGCGGATGTGCCGACCAGCGACGCGAAGGTGAAGGTCATCACCGACAACCTCTCGGCGGTCCTGGCGAGCGGCTTGCCGCTGGCATTTCGCGACAGGAAGAAGGTCACGCTCTCGGGCAAGACCCTGCGCGGAGAAGAGATGACTCGCGACCTGTGGGTTTGCGGCGCCGGCTCCTTCATGGTCCTGAAGGCGCTCGCATTCCGCGGCCGTGGTGAGAACAAGGACGCGTACGACCTCTTCTACGTGCTGGAGCACTTCGGCGAGAACTACGTCACCGACGTCGCCGCTGCCCTTCGACCACTCCTGGACAGCGACTCCGCACAACAAGCGATCGCCATCCTGAAGGCTGACTTCTCGTCATCGAAACACGCAGGGCCAGCCAGAGCTGCCGAGTTCCTCAGCCGCTCTGACGACGAGGAGTACAGAGCGGACCGGGCAGGCGCAGTACTCGAGCTCCTACGCGCTCTGGGCCTGTAGGGCGCAATGGAGGCAGCCTTCGAAGCAATCCGGTCCCCGGTTCAGCTATCGACCTGATGCACGAAACTAAATTTTGGCTTACGTTTCGTGCATGGTCAAGGTCCTGCCAAATCGCCCCGAATGGGACCGCCTCTACGAGACGGCGGCGGTGCAGGCCGGCCTGTTCACGACTCAGCAGGCGGCCGAGGCAGGGTACTCGCCTCAGCTCCTCGTGCACTACGTCCACAGCGGAAAGGCACTGCGCATCCACCGTGGCATCTACCGGCTCGTGCACTTTCCCGCAGGCGAGCACGAGGAACTGGTCGCCGCTTGGCTCTGGTCGGAGCAGCAAGGAGTCGTGTCTCACCAGACTGCGCTCGCGCTCCATGGGCTGTCTGATGCCCTGCCCGCGCACGCGCATCTCACGCTCCCCAGCGCATGGCGGCGGCGACGATTCAGGGTGCCGGCGGAGGTCGTGCTCCACCACGACGACGTGCCGCCCGCGGATCGCTCCTGGTTTGGGGCAGTGCCCACCACCAACCCCAGGCGGACGCTGAACGACTGTGCCCGCGCAGGACTCTCGCCGGAGTTGCTGAAGCAGGCCGCACAGCAAGCGCTTCGCCGTGGCCTCGTCAGGAAGTCCGAGCTCGTCGCCGTCAAGAAGGCGCTCGCGCCGTTCGGAGGCCTCGCCGCATGACCGTTCGCACGTACTCCTCCCCGGAAGCCTTCAAACAGGCCCTCGAGCAGCGGCTCCGTGCGTCGGCGACGACAGGGTCCCTCTTCGCGCGCAAGCGGCAGCTCCTCGTGTTCGACCGCTTCCTCGCGCGCATCGCCGTGGTGCTCGGGGAGGCCGCGACGCTCAAGGGTATGGTTGTAGCCATGAGCGAAACCGAGGCTCTGGTGGCCGTGAACCTTGAAACACGAGAACGGTACCGGTCGTGAGAATCGTGATCGTCCCCTCGCGCGTTGCGGAACATGCAGGCGGAAAGCGCACCCACGATCTCCCGGGAGCGACGGTCGAGGAGTGTCTCGAACACCTCTTCCAGCGGTTCCCCGAGCTTTCAACGTGGCTCAAGGTCGGCGAGGTTCTCGGCCCGTCAGTGATGCTCACGTACAATGGTCAGGACCTCCTGCGGAAACACGCAGCCACGACGCCCGCTACCGATAGCGATGAGCTCCGAATTTGGTTCTCCTGCTTCTATCCACCGGGGGATGAGTAGGAGCTGTGGCGTCCCGCTCGCCCGGGACGATGGCACACCGGTGGCACAACGGGCTCGACGCGGGAGGATTCTCCGAGCGGAATCGGCAACCCAGCAGGGATTGAAAATCCCAGTATCGCTGGTTCGATTCCGGCCTTGGGCACTCGCTTCACTCGGTCGCTCGTGTGCGTTCCTCCACTGAGCGCACTGCTCGAAACGGACCTGAGCGGAACGTGCAGGAGTCGAACCTGCCTCTCCTTGAAGGAGTTCACCGCGTAGCAAACGGGCTGGCACCCACGAGCCAGATGACGTTCCAAACAACGGAGAGCGGAGGGCACGATCCTCAGCCCCTCGCGGGACCACGCCGCTTTCCAGGCGGGCCGCCGACCAATCAGCGTTCGCTCTCCATGCGGAAGGCGGAGGACTCGAACCCCACGCCGGTGAAGATTCACACTCGTTTCGAATGAGGTCTGGCTCCATCCCCAGATCACCTTCCAGATGCGCAGGTGTGGGCGGGGTGAGGATCGAACTCACCGTGCTCGAGAGCGGCGGGGTTACGGCCCGCTGGACCACCATTGGTCGCCTCCCGTCCTTGTGCGCCACGCTTGTCGAGCCTCCGACGAACACGGCGTTCGTCATCGGACGTCACGATAAAGCCGCCCCTGACGTCGCTCAGGAAGAGAGCGCGAGGGTTTGACCGTGGTCAGGCGAAGTAACGAGCCCCGCCAACACCCGCCCCACCGCTCGCCGCGAAATGGCCATGCTCCTCGTCTCGCCGTCTGCTGAGGCGAACGCCGTCTCGCCAGGGCCGTCGTTCAAGCCGACCGGCTGCACCAACGTCCACTGCAGCCCACTGTCTCGCACCGCGCGCTCCTGCACCTCGGTGTCAGCGATCTGTGGCTTGAGGAGCAGCGAGAAGATCAGCCGCCACGCGAACGGCAATCGATCGCGTGTCGGCCCCACGCCGTAGCTGCTCTGAACGATCAGCCTCCGAACCCCGTGCTGCTTCATCGCCGCGACGACGTGCTGAGTGCCGACCGATCGAACCTGCAGCGACGTCGCCGCCGCGCCGCGCAGTCGAACTCTCAGCGAGCTCTCCCGAATACCCAGCGCCACCACCACCGCTTCCTGGCCCTTCACCGCGCGGCTGACATCCTCGGCTGAGAGGGCGTCGCCGACGACGACCTGCAGCCGCTCCCTCGCGGGTATGGGCGTGCGGACCAGCGCCGTGACGTGGTGCCCCGCATCGAGCAGCGCTTGCATCGCTTCGCGGCCCGAGCCGCCTGTTGCTCCAAGAATCAAGACTCGCATCGGTTTCTCCTGGTTGAGGTGTGACGCAACTCTGCTCATCGCGCGGCGGACGTGCCATCACAGGAACCTTCGAAATCATGCTCATTCGTCCACGCACGGTTAGACTCAGCCTGCATGAGCCGCAAACCCGACTGGACCTCCCGTGACCCGCTCGGCGCAGCGCTGCACTTCATGCGCATGTCCGGCGCCTTCTATTGCCGCTCAGAACTGACGGCGCCCTGGGGCCTGAGCATGCCCGCGATGGAGGGCTGTCTCTGGTTTCACGCGGTGCTGAGCGGGAGCTGCGTGCTCGAGGGTCGTGGGCTGCGGCGCACTGCACTCTCCGCGGGCGACTTCGTCTTGATCGCCGATGGCCGCGGTCATGTGGCGTGCACCGACAGAGGCGTGGCGGCGCCCGACGTGACCGAGCTCCCTCAGCAGATGGAAGGCGAACGGTTTGCCCTGCTTCGGTACGGCGGGGGCGGTGCACCGAGCACCATCATCTGCGGCCTCGTGCGCTTCGATCACCCCGCAGCTCACGACCTCGTGGAGATGATGCCCCGCCTGCTCCACCTGCCCCCGAACGAGCGCATGTCGGGCACCCTTGCCCTCATCGCTGCCGAAGCGAAGCAACTGCAACCAGGAGGGGAGACCGTGGTGACTCGGCTCGCCGACGTGCTGGTAATTCAGGCCCTGCGGTGTTGGCTGGCCCAACCCGAAGCGCCCAGCACCGGTTGGTTGGCAGCACTTCGTGATGCCCAGCTGGGCCGCGCACTCGCACAACTCCACCGCGAGCCTCAGAAGGACTGGAGCGTGGCGTCCCTCGCGCGCGCGTCGGCGATGTCGCGGTCGGCCTTCGCTGAACGCTTTCACGCACTCGTAGGTGAGCCGCCCATGAAATACCTCGCCCGGCACCGCATGCGCACCGCGGCCTCACTGCTTCGCGAAGGTGGGCGGACCGTCAGCGAGCTCGCCCCTCAGTTCGGCTACCGATCAGAAGCTGCCTTCAGCCGGGCCTTCAAGCGCGTGTCCGGCTCGTCTCCGGGGTCGCACAAGCCCGGCAGCTGACGGGGGTCGTAACTGACGCTGTGAAGCACCTCCGTGCATTCGCTAGCCTGCTGCTCAATGAAGTTCGCGCTGTTGCTGTGTCTGATGCTGATGTCCTGCGCTTCGGCGCAAACGGTGGGCCCCAACGGCGTTCTCTTCAGCGAGGCCTCGCAACGTCTGGCTGATGCCGACCGCATCGCCAGCAGCCGCATCGAAGAAGGCGAAGCGCGACAGGCTGAGCTCAAGAAGCAGAAGGGCGAAGCGGCCGATGCGTGGTTGAGCGAAGAACTCGCGGCCATCGGTGAAGACACCAGCGACGCCGCCTTGCACCAGGTGCAGCTGATTCTGGCCGAGGCCACACGCCGCGAGCGCACCGAGCTCGTTTCGCGCGCCGAGATCGTCCGCGGGAAGATGGTGATCAGCCGAGAACCCGAGTTGGCGGCGATGGTCGCTGAAGGCCGTTGGCTCGCGGCGCTCGAACATTCGGCGGCGTGGTCTGCGAACGCGCCCGCTGACACCCCTGCAGCCGCCGTCAACACGCGCACCCGAGATGCCGTGAAGAAGGCCATCGACCTGGCCGTCTCTGGCGCCTCCAGCGCGCCCGAACAGTACGCGCTCCAGCGCATGAAACGCTGGCTGGGCATCGACGTCTCGACCGGGCTCGAGTTCGACACCATGCGCACCCTGCTCTCACGCACACCGTCGCTGAGCTGGGGAGATTCGAGCTGTGCACCCGCTCAACAGGTGACGCTCGCGCGTACCGAGAACGGCACACCGCTCACGGTCACCATCACGCTGGGCAGCTGCGAAGTCTCCATGCGCGAGAACTTCCGCGTGCCTCGCTCTGAGACCTATTCGGTGAAGGTCGAGCGCGAGAGGGACGAGTACTACACCGGGCAAGAAGCGGTCTCCGTGACGGTGCCCGTAACCTCGAAAGACTGCCGCCAGGAGCAGATCTCGCTGGGGACAGGCAAGCAGAAGACCTACCACACGGTCTCCAAGTGCTACACGACCACCTCCAACGAGACGAAGACGGTGATGCAGGACGTCTCCAAAGTCCGTCGCGTGAAATACATCGCCGACGAACAGCGCCGTGAATCGTTCTCCGTCGATCAACGCAGCTACGCGGTGTCGGTCGCCGTCAGCATCACCCTCAGCGGCGACGGGCTGAACGTCACCAAGACGTACCAGGCCTCCGACGACTACCTCGACGAGTCGTACTCGCGATCGCACGGCAGCTCGCGCTCGTTCCAATCGGGTGTCCCGCAGTCACTGCAACGCGCGCTGAACAAGCCCATCACCTCGTTCGCGAATCAGGCCATCAGCGAGTGGACGCACCAACGCGCCATGACCCGCCTGACTCGGGCGAAAGAAGCCGCGTCGAAGAGTGACGCCCGCGCGCTGGCGATCGAAGCCGTGGCCCTCGACGACTCACTCGCAGAAGCGGCGCTCCCGCTGATCAAGTGGGGCGTGACGGCGCCGCAACTGGCCCAGCTCGTCTCCGGCACGCCCACGGTGACGCCGATCGTGTTGGCCGGAGGAAAGGGGCTGGCCTTGCCCCCTCCGAGCGCGTCGTTGGAGGAGTCGTACGCCCGCCTCGAGGAACGGCATCTGACGGTCTCCGAGAGCGACAACCGCGATCTCCTGATCGGCCTCGGCGCTGGGCTGCTCCCGACACCGGATCAAAAGGCCAGCGGCGCCTTCGCCCTCGAATTCCAATACGGCTACGTGCCGACGTTCAGCGCGATCAGCGCCTTCTTGTTTCGCATCGAGGGCGATCTTCAGCTCTTCCTCAGCAGGTTTCTCGTCGGCGATCTCTGCCTGCGCCCTGAGCTCGGCGTGCGCCTGGGCCCGGTCAGCCTCAGCGGCGTGGTGGCAGGTGGTGGCCGAATCGCGCACGAGCAGACGGTGATCGATGAAGACGAAGACGGTCGCTTCTCCGCCATCGCCTACGCCGGCTATGGGCCGCACCTGAGCATCCACCTCGGCCCGGTCCTCCTCGACGCGATGCTCCTGCGGCTCCACGTCGCAGGGGCGCGGTCACCCCTCGCGACCCGCGCCGATGCGTTGCTGGGCGTGGGGCTGAGTGACGCCGTCTTCCTCTTCAGCCGCCTGCGCTACCTCGCGTACAGCGACTTTCTTCAGCCGCAGCAGGTGATCAACGACCCCGATCGATTCGCGTCGATCACCCTCGGCCTCTTGATGCAGTTCTGAAGATCACTGACAGGCGCAGCGGCCCGACGAACACTTGCCCAGCTCCTCGATCGACTTGCCGGCGACGCACGCCTGGCACGCCGACTCGACGAACACGCCCGCGTCAGCAGACGACGAATAGAAACAACCGATCAGCCGGCCATCGAACGGACAGGTGCCGTAGGTCTCGGCGACCTTCGGGCAGAGGTCTCCATTCGCCGCGCCCTTCCAGTCGCACTTGCCGCCGGTGCAGCTCGGGCACGGGAAGCCCTTCCACGTCGCGCCTTCGCAGACGAGCAACGTCTTCGCCCCCGAACACTCCACCGCGTTGGGCGTCGGGCACGCAGCGCCTTCACTCGAGCCACACGCAGACGCCATCACGGCCAACACCACCAGAACGATACGCATGAGCGAGGACTACCAGAACCTGTGCGAAGCTCGCGCTTGTGAGTGAGGGGCAAGGTGAGGGCGTGATCGAAGTGGTGCCACCGGTGGCCGTCGATCCGCCCCCTGCTCCACCCATCGACAGCCGGATCTCCCCGGTCGGTGTCGCGCTCTTCGCCGTCGGGCTGGCGATGCCCACGTACCTTGCGCTGTCCATGATCGGCTCGGTCATCAACTTCGCGCTCTCGGTGGTGCTGGCGCAGCTCGGGCTGCTCGCGGTGGTGGTGATCGTGTTGCGGCTCTCCCGCCGCTCCATCACCCGCTTCACCGGCCTCGTCGGCAGCCGCCCTCGCGCGTACCTGCTCGGCGCTGCGGTGGGCCTCGGCAACACCCTGCTCTTCAACGGGCCTCTTCACGTCTTCGCCCGGCATTTCTTCCCCGAGTGGCTCGTGAAGATGTTCGACATGAGCGAGCTGCTCCGTCGCATGGACTTCATGCCGGTGGAGATGACCGCCTTCTTCGTGGCCGCCGTGTTGATGGCGCCCCTCATCGAAGAGCTGCTGTTTCGCGGCGTGTTCTTTCGCGGGCTCGCCGAGTGGAATCCCCAATGGGCTGCAGTGATCACCGCGGTGGTCTTCAGCGCGTATCACCTCGACCCCGTCGGCTTTCTCGCGCGGCTGCAGATCGGTCTCCTGCTCGCCTGGCTCTTCTGGCGCACGAAGTCGCTGGGCGCGTGCATCGCCGCACACGCCGCCAACAACCTGTTCGCCGTGGGCGGCATGCTCCTCTTCGCCAACAGTGACCACGATCCCACGGAGCCCGTGACGCTGGTCGACTGGCTCCCAGTGCTCGCCGTGGGCGCGTCGATCTTCGTTCCTGCCGTGGTGGCATTGGTGCGCAGCGCACCGTCAACCCTCGCCCTCCCCGCTGACGATCCCGAGGCACCCCGCCGCTCCTTCTTCGCTGAGGTGTTGCCCTGGGCGACCGCGCTCATGCTGCTCATCGCGCTCGTGCTCCGCCTGGATGGAGCCGGTGCGCAACTCACCATCATCGATCTCACCAATCCGTTGCGAGCCGCGAAGACGCCGGGCGAACACCATGAACGAGAGGTGCTGCAACGAATGCGTCGAGGGGCGCGCAATGGCACCGGTTCGGTGAGCGGGTACACCGAGCTCCGCCGCGAACTGGCCAGACGGGAGGGCCGATGAAGCCGCAATACCTCTTCTCGCTCCTCGCGGTCGCCGCGACGGTGGCCGCCTTTGCGTGGCATCCGAAACCGCCCCACCCCGAGATGAGCGCGCGCGAAGAAGATGGATTCGAGGTGCGCATCACCCGGCACGCCGAGCCCAACCGCTTCGAGGCGCTGCCCGTGCCCTCGCTGAACCAACCCGACCTGACCCGCTTCAACCTCCCACGCAGCTACGTCGCAGCGAAATTGTGTGCGGGCGACGAAGTCATGCTCGCGCAGGTGAAGGGCCACCTGTTGCTCGGCCCCGGCGAGGGAACGGCGTACGGCGAACTGGTCTCACGTTGTCCGCGTGGGGCTCCCTTCTGCACACGGGCTGCGGCTGCGCTCACCGAAGACGCAGGTCTGAGCGTCGACGAACTCTCGTTCTTCGCGGCAGGTGTGCTCGCGTGCGACTGGGCTGCGTTCAGTGAACTGCGCACGGATCTCCGGCTTCCGCTCGACCTGCGCTTGAAAGCATGGACGGGCTTCGAAGACGGGGGCTCCTGGTCACCGGAACTGGGCGCCCTGGTGGATGAGTTCCTGGCGCTCGGTGACGGAGGGGCCCAGCCCCTGCGTTCCTGGCAGCTCTCTCGCGCGATCAGGATGGTGCGTTCGGAGGACGCCGAGTTGCTCGACGCCTCTGTGCGGTTGATGGACTGGGACAGCCGTTTCGCGGCCAACCTGAGCGACGCTGCTTCCCCGCGAGTGAAGTCGCTGGCGTGCGCGCGCGTCGATTGTCGCGGTGAGCCGGATTCCGGCATCGACCCGAGGGAGGAGCTGGCCGCGTGCGCGCTTCGACTCGACGAATCCGAATACTGCGTCGATCGGCTCGCCTCCCTCGACTGGCCGATGGCGCACCTCGTGGCGATGCGCCTGAAGAGCGACTCGTCATGGAACAACGCGCTGCGTGCGTTCGAGACTCGCGAGCTGTTCGAGGCCTT
>JANODF010000930.1:0-5165 GCA_031412555.1 Archangium sp.
GCCTCTGCTGCCTCTGCTGCCACTGCTGCCACTGCTGCCACTGCTGCCACTGCTGCCACTGCTGCCACTGCTGCCACTGCTGCCACTGCTGCCACTGCTGCCACTGCTGCCACTGCTGCCACTGCTGCCACTGCCTGACCCACCGGAGCCTGCTGAAGGCGCGCCGCCACTCGCCATCGGCGAACACGGAGCCATCGCGGGACTGAGCGCGACCCCATCCCGCACGTCACTGAGCAGCGTCCACCCGGAGCACAGCTGCCAATCGCGCGTCCGGTAGATCAACCTGCCGTTGTAGTTCTCGCGCACGGTGACGGTGAAGGTCGGCTGCGCCCCCATGATGGCATCGAGGCGATACGCGAACCGAAGGCTGCCCTCGACATCCACGCCGAACTGTCGCCACCCGGTCATGCTCGAGTCGAACCGGCTCGGACTGGAAACCGGGTTCCACGCCGCCGTGTACGTGCCCCACGCGACGGACTCATCACCGAGCCGCGCTTGCGCGCTCTTCTCGATGTACGGCATCACCACATCCTCTTCGGCGCGTTTGGCCCGGTAGACGAACTCCGAGAACGAGGGGAGCGCGAGGCTGGCCAGACAGCCGATGATCGCCACCACCATCATGATCTCCACCAGCGTGAAGCCGTGCCGGCGTCTCATCGCGGCACCTGGCGGGAGAGCACCCATTCACCGGCAGGCGACTTTGTGGCTGAGATGCCCTTGTCCTCGAGCTGCGAAATGAATGCCTTCAACGAAGCCTCATCACCTTCTGCGCCGCCGGAAGCGACGAACGCGTATCCATGGTCGACATCTCCGACGACGACCCACGCGGTGGGCGTGCCATTCGTGATCACCCCCGACAGGTGCACCATCAGCGTGATGATCATCGTCAGGGCGGCCGCCCACCGCAGCGCCTTGCCACCGACCCGGACCGCGGTGGCCACGTCGATCGAGAGCACCCGCGTGTGAGGCTCCGAGCTCACCGGCTTCGCGCGCGCGCGGAACTCGGCCTGCTCGACGAGCTGTTCGATGGCGGACCCGAGGGCACTCAACAACTCCTCGGCGCCCGCGCCCCCATCGAGCGCGAAGTAGCCCGCCGCCAGAATCTTCTCGCGCGCATCCACCGCTTCGTCGATCAACGCCTGCAGTGCCGGTTGATCGACCGCGATGGCAGTGCCGATTCGATCGGTTGCCAACAACGCGCGCCACGCACTCGCGGTCGCCAACGCCAGCGGATCATCCGTGCCGGCCAGGCTGGTGCGTGCGGCTTCGTAGAGATTTTCTGGGAGCAGTGACAGCACGTGCAGATGTGCTGACTGCACCGGCTCATCCACCTCGGCCTGCCCGCCGATCGCATCGAGTACGCGATCCTGCGTGGGGAGCCCCAGGGGCCACGGGCGTCGTTCGTCGAACCCAACCGGCAGCAGGATCAATTCCCCGTCGCTCACGCGGCACGCTCCGTCGGCGCAGAGGCAGCGAGCGCTCTGAGCCTCAAAGACACCTGGGCCGTCGGCGCAAAGAGCGTCGCTTCGGCTTCACATTGGCCATCGGGTCCCACGCCCTCGCTGTGCGTCACGCGCACCCACACCTTGAGCGGGCCGTCGGGCAGTTGCAGCTCGAGCTCTTCGAGATGATTTTCGGGCAGCTGCGTCTTCGTGCGCAGCAGCAGCAACCGCGAGCTGATCACCATCACCTCACCCGAGCGGCCGCCGCTGATCGACGCAGGCACCGTCACGCCCTGGTGCGTGCTCTGCGGCCGGGGCCGCGTGACCACCGGGGAGTTCACCGAGGCCGGGCGTTCCGCTTCGAACGCGGCCACCAGCGCAGGCACGCCTGAGAGTGAGTGCAGCAGCGCTGCTCTGCGCGAAGGCTCGATGTGTCGAAGCCACGAGCCTTCCCCCAGCGGCGCACCGGCGTGGAGCAGCTCGAGCAGCTCATCACTCAACCGCACCACCGAGGTCGCATCCGCCATGCCCGCGCTCGGGAGGTGATGCCGTTCGATCACCTCACCCACGCTCGGCGGCAGGCCCCAGCGTTCCGTGAGCACGCGCCCCAGCTCCACGTGATGCGTCTGGGCGAGCGCGAGCCAGGCCGACGTGTCCATCGCCGGCGCCCGGGGATGTTGCGCCAGCATCAACTCGAGCGTCGCCAACGCCACCAGCGTGCCCACGTCGTGCAGCAGACCTTCGAGAAACAGAGACTCCGGGTCGAGGCCGAACTCCGGAGCGAGCCGCTCACACAGCAGCGCCGAGGTCAGCGCGTCTTGCATCACGCCGCGCCTCACCGCGAGCAGCGGGCCGGCCGCGGTCGCCGAAGCACCCAGGCCGGCAGCCAGGGCGAGACGAGACAGCTCTTTCTCGCCGATGCGGGTGACCGCCACCGACAGCGCGGTGGTGGGGTTGCCGCGCGCGTGCGTGACGGAGTTCGCGATGCGCAGCACCGCCGCCGCCAGCATCGGGTCGATCTTGATGGCGTCGATGACCTGCGTCAGCGAATGACCAGAATCCGCGACCAGCTTGCGCAGACGAATCGCCGTCTGCGGCTGCGGCATCAGATGGATTGCCCGGCGCGCGACGCGCTCTTTGAGTTCGAGTTCGAGATTCATACGGTCCCCGGGGGGGAGCACAGCAAGCGGGAGACCAGCGAATGACCGTTGATCAGACTCGACACGAAGGGGGTCCACCGGCTCCCGCCTGAGGCGGCGGCGACTCGCTGGTGTAGGGTGCGACCTATGCGAACGCTCCTCTGGCTCTCGCTCCTCGCGACGGGGTGCGCGGCGATCTCGGCGAACTCGAACCAGTCCGGCGCTTCGTCGGCCCAGACGGGCAACTCGTCTGCGCAGTCGGCCGACAGCTCGGCGGCGAGTGGAACGTCGAACACCTCGGCCCAATCGAGCAACGCCTCGAACGCTTCGTCGAATGCGTCGAACGCGTCGACGGGCAGCTCGAATGCATCGGCGGGCAGCTCGGCCGCCTCGAACAACAGCGCCTCGTCAGCCCAGTCGGGTCAGAGCTCGGCGAACTCGTCGGGCACGCTGCAGTCTTCTGGGCAATCGAGCGGCACGCCTTCGAGCAGCGTGGTGGCAGGCAGCGCGCTGTTGCTCGGCGTGGTCGGCGGCATCATCACCACGGTCTACACGGTCAACCATCGCCGCGCGGCGCGGGCCGAGAAGGAGCAGTTGCGGCAGCTCCAGCAGACGCCGGTGCCGCAGCCGATGCCGTACAAGGTGCTGCCCATTCCGCTCGAGCCGGGTGTTCCCGAGCAGCCACCGCTGCCGCCCCCGCAGGGTCCGCCGCCGCCGCCCGCTCCGGAGTTCGAGCCCGCGCCGTTTCCCAGCAGCGCACGCGACGAGCTGCCTCCGACGATTGACGCGATGGTGTTGGCGCGCTCGTGGTTGATGGCGAACGAACTTCAGCTCAAGCAGGACCTCGCGATCGGTGCGGGGCCCACCATCGAAGATCTCGCGGGCATCGCCGGCATCACGCCTTCCCGCCGCGCGCACTTCGGCCGCGTGCTGCAGCGCAACCGGGAGCGGCTGCTCACGCCGCACGAGGTGACACCGCAACAAGCCGCGCAGGTGCTGTCACGTGTCGGTGATCTGGTGATGGCCGATCCGCTGCTGCGCATCGACGGAGAAGCTGCGCTTGCGGCTCGGTAACTGCGCTACCTTCGCGCGCGTGAGCAAGCCCTCGAACGTGGTGGTGGCGGCGGTGATCGCAGCGATGGCGCCTCAGCTCGCCTTCGCGCAGATGAACAATTCGTTCGCTGACTCCACGGTGCAATCGAGCGCGGCTTCGAGCGGGCAGGCGCTCCAGGCATCGCAGGCCAGCAGCATCGGAACGTTGATCGTGCTGGGCGCAGGCCTGCTCGCGGGCGTGGGCGGCGGCATCACCACCACCATGTACAAACGAGATGAACGCGCGAAGCGACTGGCCACGCCGCCCGCGCCCCCGCCGCCGCCTGCGAATCCGGTCGAGCCCATGCCGGATCCGGGTGTGCCGCCGCCGCCGCCTCCGCCGCTCTCGAGGCTCGGGCCCGATGGAGAGCCGACGCTCGACGCGATGGTGGAAGCGCGCTGGTGGTTGCTCGCCAACGAGGTGCAGCTCAAACAAGACCTCGCGTTGGGGGCCGGGCCGTCGATCGATGATCTCGCCGGTCTGGCCGGCATCTCGCCGATGCGGCGGGTGCACTTCGGGCGCGTGTTGCAGAAGAACCGGGCGCGGCTGCTGATGCCGCGTGAAATGACGCCGCAGCAGGCGGCGCAGGTGATGTCGCAGGTGGGTGAGCTGGTGCTGGCTGATCCGATCCTCCGAGTCGACGGCGAGGCCGTGCTTGCGACGCGCTGAACTCAACGAACGCAACGCACTCGAACTCACCGAACTCACCGAACTCACCGTTCTCCCTCTCCCCGAGGGGGAGAGGGTCGGGGAGAGGGCTGTCGCGGCATTTTAAGTGCTCACCCTCATCGCCTGCCTCCTGACGGCCACGCCGAGCGAACGACTCGCTGCCGCTGGAATCGATCTTCAGGGCCCCTTCACCGAAGCCGAACTGACCGCCTTCGCTGCCGGCCTCGACGCACTGCCTGATCAACTCCGTCACGCACCGAAACTCCGCCTCCGCCTGGTGCTCGACGAATCACTCCCTGCAACCGCTTCAGGCATCGCCGAGCCCGAGTGGCGCGGCACCGACTTCGTCCTCACGAAACAAAAGGGCCACGTCACCTTCCGCGACGGCAGCCTCGACGACGCCGCCCGGCTCACCCTCTGGCGCTCACGAGCCGTCGTGCACGCGCTGCTCTCCGCGTGGGACGACGTCAACGCCTGGAGCCAGACCCCTCCATGGCGCCGCATCAACGGCTGGCTGCTCCCGCTCGAGCGGCCGCTTTCTTTCTCCGAACACTCGCTCAACCAGGCCAGCACCGCCTTCTCCCGGCCGCGCGGCAAGGTGAGCGCGAAGCTCGACCTGCTCACCTTCGCCGAGACCGCGTTGGTGCCGGTGGAGAAGCTGCCCACCGACGATCTCATCCGCTGCCAGGACTTCAGCCGCTCCCGCGCGCTCGGTGCGTTCCTCGGCACCGGGTGGGAACCGAAGCCCTGCCCGGCGTTCGATCAATGGACACGCCTCGACGAGCTCGAGCACATCGAGGTGCTCCTGGTGCAGGCCTCGGG
>JANODF010000931.1:0-5257 GCA_031412555.1 Archangium sp.
CTCGAGAAGAACAACGCCGAGTTGTCGAGCACCGTCGAGCCATCGACTTCACGGATCGCCTTGAGCTTGCGAGCCAGCTTCGCGAACTGCTCGACCTCCCACCGGCCGATGGCCTCGAGCGCGTCGTTCTTGCCCGCGTCGCCGCCGTGATGAGACAACGAGTGATGCCCCTCGGTGATGGGCGAGCCGTTCACGTTGAGGAAGCGGTACACGTACCCGCTGCCCGCGTTCTGCTGCATGTACGTGATCGATCGCGTGAGGTCGCACTGGAAGGCGAACGCGATCAGGTCGAGGAACTGATCAGCCTTGTCGCGAATGTCGGTCCACGCGGGCGGGCGCACGCCAGGCGCACAGACCGAAGGCTGCTCCGAGGCGATGCGCACCTCGAGCTCACGCACGCCGTTCATGTACTCGGAGAGCTTGCGCTTGTCGGTCACACCCAGCTTGCCCTCGAGCGAGACGGTGTCTTCCTTCACCGCATCGAGCACGCTCTGGCGGTACTTCTTTCGCTTCGCCACGGCGGCCGCGGTCTGATCCGGATCGACACCCGCGAACAGGCGATCGAACACGGCCTGCGGGTTGGTCTCCTTGGCGAGCGGCTGCGTGGCAGAGGCCCACGAGATGTTCCGCGCGTACGCGCAGGAGTACCCCGAGTCGCAGTCACCTGACGCGGCGCCGCCATCGTGACCGAGCTCCAACGAGGCGTAGCGGGTGCGGCCACGCCAGGCGTTGGCGAGCACTTGATCGAACGAGATGCCGTTCTGAATGTTGGTGCCGTTGGTCTTGAACGGATGCGCGTTGGTGATGAACGCGCCCGTGCCTGACGCGTGATCGCCCGGGCCATCGGGGCGCGCGGGGCGATTGGCGAGACCGGTGAGCACGAGCGTGTCTTGCTGAATCGAAGGCTGGCCGTTGGAGGCGCCCAACGGAGCGAGGATCGAGCTGAGCGCGTAGTTCGCGCCCGTAGCCGCCGGCGTCCACCGGTTCATGCGGATGCCGCAGGGCACGTAGAAGGCCACGAAGCGTTTGGGCAGCATCGACTGCGCGCGGGCCACCGAAGGCAACATCACCTCGAGGGTGGGGAGCGCGAGGGCGGTGCCGAACCCACGGAGCAGCGTTCGGCGGGAGAGGTGGAACTTCGTCATGGTGCTTCTCCGCGGCGCGACGTGAAGGTGGGGCTCGTCACCAGGGCGGCGATGAGCGCGGGCAAGCGGTGACCATTCTGCGTGAAGGCGGCGGTCATGTTCTTGATGGTGCACTCATCGGTCGAGACAGGCGCTCGGCCCAGAGCGTAGGTGAAGACCTGGCGCGCGGTGCAGTCGGCGAACTTCGGGTCTGCGCTGACCGTCTCCGACAGTTCTTTGGGGCCGTTGAACTTGCGGCCATCGAAGAGCACGCCGCTGCTGTCGATGGCGAAGCCACCGTTGTCGGTGGTGCGGTAGTGGCCGACGGCGTCGTAGTTCTCCAGACCGAAACCAAGCGGGTCCATCATCGCGTGACACCCCTTGCACTCGGGCTTGCTGCGGTGCGCTTCGAACTGCTGGCGCAGCGTACCGGTGGGCGTGGTGGCGGGCGCGAACGCTTCGACTTCCGCGGGCGGAGGCGGCGGCTCCATGCACATCAGCTGCGACATCACCCACTTGCCGCGTTTGACCGGTGAGGTGCGGGTGGGCTGCGAGGTGACGGTGAGCAGGCCACCGTGACCGAGCAGGCCGCGGCGGTTCTCGGGCACGTTCTGCACGCGGGTCAGCGTGGTCGAGCCGGGCGCGGGCACTCCGTAGTGTGCGGCGAGCTCGTCGGTCATGAACGAGTCGGTGCCGGTGAGCAGCTCGAGCGCGCTGCGGTCTTCTTTGTAGAAGGTGGCGAAGAACGCCTCGGTCTGCGCCTTCATCGCTGCCTTGAGCGAAGGCGTGACGGCCGCGAACATCACCGGATCCGGAGAAGCCTCTTCCACACCACGCGACCACAACCAGCTGCCGGCGAACTGCGAGCTGAGCGAATCGGCGCGCGCGTCGGCGAGCATGCGGCGCACCTGCGGCTCCAACTGCGCGCGCAGCGTGCCGTTGTCGGCGAGCGTGTCGAGCTCGGCGTCGGGCGTGGAGGCCCAGAGGAAATACGACAGGCGCGCGGCCAGCTCGTGATCGTCGAGCGCGCGCGGCTCGGTGGAGAGATCGGCCTCCACGCGGAAGAGGAAGTGGGGCGAGAGGAGTACAGCCTGCAGCGCGAGCTCGAGACCCGTCTGCACGCCGTCACCTTCGGTCTGGGCCAGCGTGACCAGCGAGACGAGGCGGTCGAGCTCGGTGTCGACCAGCGGCCGGCGCCAGGCCTTGCGGCCGAAGGTGGCCAGAATGGTGCGCACGCAGGTCGCGCCGCCAGCCACGGGATCGCAGGTGAGCAGGCGCGAGGTGGCGGTGGGTGAACCCGACGCCGGCCGGGTCAACTCGACGTACTCGACGTAGAGATTTCGATCGTCGGGAGCGAGGTAGAAGTCATTCAAGAAACCCGCGCCGATGGTGTGCGTGCCGGCGGTCAACGTCACCTGGCGGCTGTAGGTCTGCGGTGAAGCGCTCGTCGCAGCCACGGTGGCCGACGCGCCCTGCGCAACGCCATCGACGAGGAACGACATCAGGGAACGATCGGGGCCGGCGGCCGACTCGTAGGCGCGCACGCTCAACGTGTACGTGCCCGCGGCGGTGACCGTCACGGAGCCCGTGAGCGTGCCGTTCGTGTACAGGTTCCACGCCGAGCCCGACTCGGAGCCCGTCGATGCGGTCATCGAGGTCGCCGGAAGCCGCGTGGAAAAACCCGGGCGGTATTCAGCGGCGAGCGCGGTCTTCGCGAGCTTGAGCGCGGCGGCGTCGTACTTCTCCACCAGCAACGGCGCGGTGCTCAGCACGTCGCCCTGGTTGTCGTAGCCGTGGCCGTAGTCGTCCGCAGGGAACGCGTTCGCCGGCCGGGTGGCGTCGCCGAGCAGGTCGCGCACCGTGGAGTCGTACTCGAAGCGGTTCAAGCGGCGCAGCGTCACGCGGCCGACGTCGGTGCGCGCGGGTTCGCAAACATCGACCTCGGGCACCACCGGCTGCTGCAACGGCGGACGCACCGGGGTGGTCGGCGCTTCGCCGGGGACCCAGTCGGGAGAGGCAATGAAGCCCTCGCAGCCGGCCAGGGCGATCAGGCACAACGCGAATGGAATGCGGGACATGCGCGCGCTTTCTGCAACCGGCCGACCATAAGGCAACCACATGAACTCACACGGCTTTTACCCAAAGCCGCACCGCCCGAAGTGGGGGGATGCGCCCTCACCTGAGCACTCCAGTTGGCACTGCGATAGACGGCCGCCCCGCGATGTCTGGAGCCATTCGAGCCGCCCTCCGCCCTGTTCCGCAGCTGACTCCAGACGAGTGGAGCGAGGTGCTCACGTTCGGCTCGCGGTATTTCGAAGGTGCGCTCGAGGCGAGCCTGCGCACGAAGCAGGAGGTGATCCTCTTGCGCGATCAGGCCGGCAGCCTGGTCGGCATCGGCGGCGTGGAGATGTTCGATCTCACCGTCAATGGGCGCACGGTCACCGTCATCCACGCGGGCAACGCCGCGTTCGCTGACGAGACGCGCGGGCAAAGTCATGTACAGCGGTTGGGCTTTCGCTACTTCTTGCGCGCGAAGGGGGCTCATCCGCTGCGGCCGGTGTACCTCGCGTACACGACGTTCAGTTGGCGCAGCTACTTGATGCTCACGCGGAACTTCGGCGTGTCGTGGCCGCGTGCCGATGCGGTGATGCAGGAGGAGGTGGCCGCGCTGTACGAGTTGGTCGGGCGCAGGTTGATGGGTGAACGGTTCGAGAGTGCGTCGGGGCTCACGCGAAATCTCGAGCGCAGGTTGCGGCCGGAGATCGCTGCGTTGCCTGCGCGGCTCGAGCAGGACGTGGATGCGCGGTTCTTCGTGCAGCGCAATCCCGGGTACGCGAGTGGGGATGTGGTGCTGTGCCTGGCTCCACTCGATGCGGGCAACTGGTGGTCGGTGGCTCGGCGGGCGCTGCGGAGATCGAAGCGGTGAAACCTCTCCCTGCGCGAGCGGGGAGAGGTCGGTCCGCAGGACCGGGAGGGGCCCGGCTCGGGAGCTTCGACGGCCCCTCACCCCGACCCTCTCCCCGCTTCGCAGGGAGAGGGAGCATTACCGGTAATTTTCGGGTGACAGGCCGTGCGCCTCGAGCAACTTGTACAAATAGCTGCGCGCGATGCCGGCCTCGCGCGCCACGGCCGACGCTGCGCCCTGGTGTTTGGCCAACAGCGCCTCGAGGTAACTCTTCTCGAACGCCGCCAACGCCTTGTCGCGCGCCTGGTGAAAGTCTTCTTTCGACGTCACCGCGGGTTGATCGGGTAGCGGCGCTTCACCGAAGGTCACCGCGCGCTCCACCGCGTTCTTGAGCTCACGCACGTTGCCCGGCCAACGCCACGCCGACAGCCCGGCCATCGCCGAAGCCGGCAGCGGCGTCTTCGCACCCGCGGCAGAAGCAAAGTGTTGCGCGAGCAGCGCCACGTCATCGAGGCGATCCCTCAGGGGCGGCAGCTCCAACGTGATCGACGCGAGCCTGAAATACAGATCCATCCGGAAACGGCCGGCCTTCGCCGCGGCCTGAAGATCCTCCGTCGTCGCCGCGACCACCCGAAAATCCACCGTGCGCTGCTTGCCTTCACCGACGCGCTGAAAGGTGCGCGACTCCAGCACGCGCAAGAGCACCGGTTGCACGTCGGCCGGCAACGAGGCCACCTCATCGAGGAACAAGGTGCCTCCATGGGCCGCCTCGATGAGCCCCATGCTGTCTTTCACTGCCCCCGTGAACGCCCCGCGCACGTGACCGAAGAGCACGGAGGAAACGAGCGACGAGGTGATGCTCCCGCAGTCGACCACCACCATCGGCCCGCTCGCTCGAAGCGAGAGCGCGTGGAGGGTGCGGGCGACCAGCTCTTTGCCGGTGCCGGTCTCGCCCCGAACCAGACACGACGCATCGGTGGCGGCGACCTGTTCGAGCTGCGCGAACAACCGGCGCATCGCAGGTGAACGGCCGCGCAGGTCACCCAGCGCCTGCTTCTCGCTCAACGCACCAGGGCGCAGCAACGGCAGCACCGCCAGCGTGGTGCCGCCGAGCTCCAGGCTCGCGCCGAGTGGAATCTCGAGCCGGGTGAACTTCGCGCCCAGATAGCGCGTGCCGTTCTTCGAGTTGAGATCGTTCACCTTCACCCGCGTGGTGGTGAGCTCGAGG